>DASVPH010000152.1:0-50334 GCA_036382945.1 Casimicrobiaceae bacterium | reverse complement strand
AATAATAAGAATAAGGTTGTGCGCTTCCATGAGCGGCGTATAAGCTCGTCCGACGCGTTCTTCGCGAACTTTCCTCCTGCGGGCCCGGCCGAAGCCACATGCGCGCGGACCCGTACGGCTACTCGGAAGCGCTCAGCCGGTGCACGCTCAGGCAGGTGGCGCATCCGCGCCTGTTCTCGGCGACCAGGCGCGCGCGCGAGAGGATGATCCACCTCATGGAGACCCTGTAACGGTCTTCGAATCCAACGTTCCGGCTCGCCTGGATCGGCTGCCCTGGGGCGGTTTCCATTCGCTCGCCGTGGCCGCGCTCGGGATCACCTGGGTGCTCGACGGGCTCGAGGTGACGCTCGCCGGTGCCGTGTCCGGCGCCCTGAAGGCGAGCCCGGTGCTGCACCTGTCCGACGCCCAGATCGGCGCGACCGCGAGCGCGTATCTCGCCGGCGCGGTGCTCGGCGCATTCTTCTTCGGCTGGCTCACCGATCGCCTCGGCCGCAAGCGGCTTTTCTTCGTCACGCTCGGCGTCTATATCGCCGCCACGGCGGCGAGCGCGCTTGCGCAGGATTTCGCGACCTTCGCGCTGTTCCGCTTCCTGACCGGCGCCGGCATCGGCGGCGAATACACCGCGATCAACTCCGCGCTGCAGGAATTGATTCCAGTGCACTATCGCGGCCGCACCGATCTGGCGATCAACGGCAGCTTCTGGCTCGGCGCGCTCGCCGGCGCGCTCGGAACAACGGTGCTGCTCGAGCCGAATCGGTTTGCGCCCGACGTGGGCTGGCGGCTCGCCTTCGGCATCGGCGCGGCGCTGGGCCTGGGCATCCTGCTGCTGCGCCGGGCGCTGCCGGAGAGCCCGCGCTGGCTCCTCGTGCACGGCCGGCCGCTGGAAGCGGAGGCGGTCGTCGCGGCGATCGAGCGCAACGTTCGCCCAAGCCGCATCGCCGCCGAAGCACCGGCTCGCCTGCGCCTGCGTGTGCGCGAGAAGGCGGTGAGCTTCGTCGATCTCGGCGTGAGTCTGTTCCGGCATTATCCGCGCCGCGCCGCGCTCGGCCTGATCCTCATGACCGCGCAAGCGTTCTTCTACAACGCGATCTTCTTCACCTACGCGATGGTGCTCGGTCGCTTCTTCGACGTACCTCCCGAGCGCGTCGGCGTCTACCTCGTGCCGTTCGCGCTGTCGAACTTCTTCGGGCCGCTGCTGCTCGGGCGACTGTTCGATACATGGGGCCGCAAGCCGATGATCGCGTCGACCTACGCGCTCTCGGGAGCGCTGCTCGGCGCCACGGCGCTGCTGTTCGTGCAGGGCGCGTTGAGCGCGGCCACGCAGACGCTGGCATGGACGGCGGTGTTCTTTTTCGCCTCCGCCGCGGCGAGCTCGGCGTATCTCACCGTGAGCGAGACTTTCCCGCTGGAAGTGCGGGCGCTCGCAATCGCGCTCTTCTACGCGCTGGGCACCGCGCTCGGCGGCATCGCCGCGCCGTGGATCTTCGGCAGCCTCATCGGCACCGGCGATCCGAGGGCGATCGCGTGGGGTTACGCAGCCGGCGCTGCGTTGATGCTCGTGGCCGCGGGCGCGGAGCTGTGGCTCGGCGTGGCGGCCGAGCGGCGCGCGCTCGAAGACGTCGCCCGGCCGCTCTCATGTTTCGACGAAGAGTCGAGCGCGGCCGGCTAGAGCACGGGTTCGTTCGGCGGCGCATCGGACGTCCTCCGACAGCGGAAAGCGAAACAAACCCAAACAGCGGGCAACGGAGCTAGAAACGTGGCGCCGATGTCAAACCATGCAACGGGCGCGAGGAGCGCCTGCGCCGGCGGCAAGGTTCGTTCGAGATCGATCCGTAGCCGGCGTGGGGTCGGCAGGCCGATGCAGAACCGCATCGGCCTCGCGTAGGGTGCCGGCGATCCGGGGCGTGGGTGCCGGCGTTTGGTGCAAAACGACACGAAAGGGAATGGCGATGAAGTCTCCAATCACGTACGCGTTGATGACGGGCGCACTGGCTCTCGCCGCCGCGACACCTGCGGCGATGGCCGCGGCCGGCGACGAAGCCGCGAGCGCGAGCAATCAGAGCACCATCGATTACCAGGCGGAGTATAAGAAGTGCGCGCAGCTCCCCGGCAGCAACGTCGCCGGGTGCAAGGACGCCGTCGGCATGCGGGCTGCGACGCCGGACGACCGGACCGCAACCGCGACCGAGGAGATGGACTCCCTGCAAGGGCGCGACAAGTGCGCGCAATTGAGTGGCGACGCCCAGCGGGAGTGCCTGCTCAACGACAAGGCCGGCGGCTAAAGCACACCGTTGAGTCGTATTCCCGTCTTGGCGTGAATTGGCGCGGGGTCCGCGCTGTTTGATCGCCGGCCTCGCCGCCGTAGGTTGCTTCGCCGCGGCGCCCCGCGTTGCAGGTTTCTTGGTCTGCCCGCGCGTACGAGGCTTCGTCGTCGCGGCGCTGCGGGTTTCGCGCGCGTTCTTTTCCGGATCGCTGCAAGCGCCTTGAGCAGATCGGTTTCGGTGAAGGACGCCTGAGGCAGGCGTCGATGTGCTACCTAGCCGGCGGACGCCAGGGCGGGACCTCGATCGCTTTCGGCGGGCGCAGGATCCGGATCATGCGCACCGCGGTTTCGCGCCCGCGATAATAACCGGGCAAACGCAGCGTTTCCGCAAAGCCGAGCGCGCGATAGAACGCGTACGCGTCCTTGTTCTGCGCGCGCAGCTCGAGATGAATCGAGCTCACCCCCGCGGTCGCGGCAGTCTCGAGCAGCCATTGCGTCATCCGCCGTGCGATGCCGCGGCGCTGTCCGGCCGGGCGCACCGCCATCAGCACGAGATGCGCGTGCTCGTCGCCGAAGCTCATGATGGCGAAGCCCATCACGCGGTCGCCGTCGCGGGCCACCAGCGTGACGACATCGCGGTCGGCCATCAGCGCGCGAATGCGCTCGGGCCGGTATTCCCAGCCCAGGTCGGACTCGATCAGGTCGCGCGACATCGCCGCGATCGCCTGCGCGTCGCTGCGCACGGCCAGTTGCAGCGTGATGTCCTGCGAGTTCACGCTCGCCATTGTGCCATCGTCCGCGCCGGTTGCGCAGGAACCCGTCCTCGACGATCATTGTCCGAGTTGCTCTGGCCGCGCGATGAAGGCAACCGAACGCCTCGAAGATCCCCCACACCCCGGCAGGTTGCTCACCCGCAGGGAGGCGCTCGCCATGCTCGGCGTCTCGGGCGCGGCGCTCCTCGCTCGCGCGGTGCCGTTGCAGGCGCAATCCAGCGGCGGAGCGCTTCCGGCGTGTGTTGTTCGGCCGCGGCAGACCGAGGGCCCGTTCTTCGTCGACGAAAGGCTCAACCGATCGGATATCCGGTCGGACCCGAGGAGCGGCGAGGTAAGGCCCGGGGTGGCGCTGCGCCTGGCGTTCCGAGTCTCGCGCCTTGCGGGCACTGCCTGCGCCCCGCTTGCGGGCGCGCAGGTCGACGTCTGGCACTGCGATGCCGAAGGGCGCTATTCCGACGTGCGCGGTTTCGGCGCCGGAACCGCAACGACCGGGCAGCAGTTTCTGCGCGGCTACCAGCTCACCGACGCCGCCGGCACCGCGCAGTTCCTCACCGTCTACCCGGGATGGTATGGAGGCAGGGCCGTGCACGTGCACTTCAAGATTCGCACCCAGGACGCCGCCGGGCGCAAGTACGACTTCACCTCGCAGCTCTATTTCGACGAGGCGCTCACCGAGCGCGTCTTCGCCGCCGAGCCGTACGCGCGCCGCGGAGGACGCTGGCTGCGCAACGCCGAGGACGGAATCTTCCGCGACGGCGGCCGGCAACTCCTTCTCGCACCGGAGCGCGACGCGCAGGGCTACGCCGCCACCTTCGACGTCGGCCTGCGGGCATAAGGCATCGACACTTCGCCATTGCCTCCTTTTGCCGTGACTTGCAGGTTGCGCGCGAGCGCAGCCCATCGCCGGTCGAGGAGCCCATCCGTCCGAGGCGAGAAGGGAACCGTCGCCGGCTAGCGCTGCCTCAGTGCTTCACGCGCCGCGACGGAGAGCGGGTCGCGCGGATTGGCGGCGATGCGCATGAGCAGCCGCCGGTCGGCCGCGCCGCCGACGACCGCCAGTCCGGCCACGGCATTCGAGCGATAGCCGGTGACAAAGCGGCGCACCTGCTCGTCGACGTACTGCGTTCGCTGCACCTGGGCAAACCGCGCAAGCGCCTCCCGGCTCACTCCAGCGATCTCGACCTGGTCGAGCGGAAATTTGGCGCGAGCGGCGTAGCGCGCTTCGGCCGCGGCGCGCGCGGCGCGCACTTCCGCACCGGAAGGGCCCGTCCGGATTGCCTGCCGGAACGCCTGCGCGAGCGGCTGCGCGTAGCGCCGCAAATCCGTCTCGAGCGCGCGCTCCTCGCCCAAGACGCAGCTCGCCAGCATCCACCGGTTGAACACCGCGTAGGCTTCGGACGAGAGGCCGAAGCGCGTCTGCGCCGCGGCGCCGGCGGCGGTCAGCGTCACCAGGGCGGCGAGCAGCCAGCGTGCGACCGTGGGCATCATGCTCATCCTAGTTCGGCGGGTAGCCGCCGTCCGCCCAGATCCGCTTGGCGATCGACGGACAGCCGATGAGCATCGTATCGCGATCGCAGTCGCGCGTGGGCAGCCCTGGGCGCAGGGCGTACACGGCGTTGATCGCCGAGTACGACCGCAGATGCGCGCGGAAGACCTGCCCTTCGGTGAGGAACTGCCGCGCGTTGCTCGCCGAGTGCATGACGTTGGCCGTATCGAAGGTGGCGATCAAGTCGTCGATGTGCTCCAGTCCGAAATCATGCCCAAGCTCGTGGGCGAGCAGGTCCGCGCTGGACCCCGAGGCGATCGCTGCGAAACTTCCGCCCACACCGCAGGCGTTGCCGCGCGAGGTCGAGCCGTCGACCACGTTCACCAGATATACGTTGATGCGCCCCTGCCGCACTCCGATGTCGCCCTGGATCGCGGCGATGTTGGCGTTGTTTACGCCGCACGTGAACGCGGACCAGGTCGCGGCCTTGGGATTTGCCGTTGCGTCGACCACTTCGAGCGAGAGCTTGACCCCGAGGCGCTCGTCCCAGTAGATCTGCTGTGCGGCCTGCCAGAACGTGAGCGCCGTCTGCTGCGTCGTCGCATACGGCCCGGCCACGACCCAGATCGTCACCGGCGTACCGAGCTCGCCCGCGAAGGGCACGCTGACGGTCTGATTGCCGCCGCCGGTGGCCCAGAGCACCGATTGCACGGCAACCGGCCGGCGCGCGCTGAAGGCGATCGCTTCGCCGGCGCCCGAGCGCGGCCCCACGTTGACGGTGTCGACCGGTGTCGCGTAGCCCTGATAGTTCGCGCTCGCCGTGCTCCAGCCGTCGCTCACCAGCGTCCCGTTGGGTGCGCCGGATCCCGACAGGAATTTCACGCTGGCGGTGCCCGGCGTGGGCGCGCACATGATCACGGCGTTGGGCCCGTAGCCCTCGGCGGCGTAGCCCTGCGCGATCATTTGCGCCTTGATCGCCGGATCGGTCGTGTAGCGGTGATTCGAGTCTGCGCGCTGGTTCCACAGGCGGTAGACCGGGATCGTCGCGGTCGGGCACGCTCCGCTCGTCGTGTCGGGGAGCGCGATGTAGAACGCATTCGGCGTCTCGTAGACGTAGCCGCTGTAGTTCGGATCGGTCTGCATCTTCTGCGCGAGCTGCGCGCACTCAATCGGAGAGGCCGAGAAGAAATGCGAGTTGCCATGCTCGGGCGGGATGTAGAAACGGCACACCGGGTTCGCACCCGGGCCAGCGCTTCCCTGGCTGCCGAACACCTTGAACGACCGCCCCGTGCGCGTCCAGCCCGGAATCCGGCCGGTGTCGAGCGCTTCGATCTCCGGCTCCAGGTCGCTGATGAAATAGTGATCGAGGCTCGAGGCGTAGTACTCGACGGCAACGTCGGGCAGGGGCGGAATCACCGCCGCGGCACCGGCGAAGTTGGTCGCAACGTTCGGCGTGGTCGCTCCGGTCCGGGTGATCGCGTTGACTCCGTCGGTGGGGAGCGCTAGGTAGGTCACCGAATCGACCCCCGCATAACCGAGCGCCCCACCGGTGGTGGCGAGGAACTGGTTCGGGAGCGTGTAATCCGGAGCGACGAGCCCCAACGTCGCGAAACCCTGGGTAGCGAGCAGCACGCGCTTGCCCGAGGTCTGGACGCTCGGCAGGTTCGAAGGAAAGGTGAGGCTCTTCGTCACCGCGCCCTGCGTGCTGGTGAACGTCTGTCCCGCCCACGCGTTCTTGCCGGGCGTGTTGGAGTTCTCGTGCAGCACGACGTACTGCACGGTTCCGTCGGCGTTGGAGTAGATCGTCTCGATGGCGAAGGTGTGGAAGTTCGCGCCTGCCGCCGTCGCAAGGAGCGCCGGCGCGAGCGCGAAGAGGCGGAGGCAGGCGGAACGGCGTTCCATGCGGCCGTCATAATACGCCGGTCGATCGCTGCTACAAGTCAAAGCGCAGGGATCAGCGGCTACGGACCTTGGTGATCTCGGCGTTCAGGCGATTGACGATCGCCGGGGGCGTACCCTTGGGCGCGACGACACCGATCCAGATCGTCGATTCGTAGTCGGGCACTCACGCTCACGCGCGACTTCATGCCCGTGGCGCCGATCAACTACTCGGACCTGGTGATGGTCGTGCGACCGGGCCCACCGCGCAGTCCGGGCCCGGCCCGCGGGACGCGGGCGGCCGGCCAGCTTCGGACGTTCCCTCCCCAGCTTGGCCTCATCGCTCATCCCCTTGAAATTCTTTTCGCGGGACCTATTTCTTGCGTCACCAACCTAGCCAAGAGGAGGTTCGCTATGTTTGGCAGTCTATTGGGCAGTTTCGATACCAGCCTCTTCGACGAGTTCAGGCGCCTCGAGAGCGAGGTGGACCAGCTCTTCGGCCGCGCGTCGTTGCCGATCGGCATCCGCGCAGTCCGACGCGGCACGTTCCCCCCGATCAATGTCGGAGCCACACCTGAGCGGGTGGACGTGTATCTGTTCGCCGCGGGCCTCGATCCGAAGAGCCTGGATATCTCGATCCAGCAAAACCTGCTCGCTGTATCCGGGGACCGCAAGGTGCCCGTCGACGAGGCAGCGGACTACTACCGCCAGGAGCGCTTCGATGGGGAGTTCCGGCGCGTGATCACGCTACCCGATGACGTCGACCCGGACCAGGTCGACGCGAGGTATCGCGATGGGGTGCTCCAGATCACGGTCCAGCGTCGCGAAGCCGCGCGGCCGCGGCAGATCACAGTAAGCTGAACAGCGATGGAGGCGATCATGACAGCAAGGCAAGAAATCGCGAAGCGCGAGCCCACAGAAGTCCAGACGAAGGCGCGCGAGCAGGAGCTTGTGCTCGCCCCGGCGGTCGATGTCTTCGAGAACAGCCACGGGATCACCGTGCAAGCCGAGATGCCGGGCGTATCGAAGGACCGGCTCAATGTTCAAGCCGACCGGAACAGCCTGCTCATCGAAGGCGATGTGGTGATCGACATGCCGGCGGGGATCGAGGCGCTCTACGCAGACGTGCAAGCCACCAAATACCGGCGCAGCTTCGTCCTGAGCGGCGAGCTCGAGACCGACCAGATCGAGGCGAACCTCAAGGACGGAGTGCTCACGGTGCGCATTCCGAAACGGGCCGAGTTCCGGCCGCGCACGATCGAGGTGCGTGCGGGTTGACCCCGTCGTCCAGCCGGTCGCGCATGCGACCGGCTGGACCGCCCATCGGGCGCCCGTCAGGCGCCACTTTGGCTGCGGGTATCGCCGTAACTGAGTCATACCATGAGCAAGAAAGACGATTACTTTGCGAAGATGGATTCGCAAATCAAGAATTGGGACGCTGAGGTCAACAAGCTGAGAGGCGAGAGCGAGCAAATGGGCGTCGACGTGCGCGCGAAATTCGCGCAACAGCTCAAAACGATGCGCGCCACCCGCGATGCTGCATTCCAGAAAATGGAGGAACTGCATGGAATCCAGCGAATCGGCGTGGCAACATTTGGAGGCCGGCATGGACGCGGCATGGGCCTCGATGAGGAGCGCCCTGGAGAAGGCTTCCGACAGGTTCAAGAAGTAGCTCGCCGTAGGGCGCACATCAATCCGCAGGCGCCACGCTCGAACCGTGGCCGGGGGTACGCATCTGCATTTGCCAACGAAATGAGGAATCGCTCGCTCGGATAGGACTTCCACCTCCATATAGAGGTGCACCCTGCCGGGCGCACCACCAAACAAAACGGGCCGTTGCCGGCCCGTCGAATTCCTCAAAGCGTTCGGGGGGGAACGGGCTTCAAGGAGATATCAGCGTTATTCTTTTTCGGGGGGGGTTTGCTCTCTTGACGCGATGGGTGTAGGGACGAGGCCGCCAGTCAACTCTAATCCAGGTCAGTAGTCGAAGTTGCTGCTTTGTCTTCCCTACACGGCGCGCATTGTGTTCGACCCATCCCGCGACGTGAATCAGCGTTTGTCTGATTTTGCTGTAGGACTTACCGGAAGACACCGACGACTCATGTGTGGCCACCCCAACTTTTGCTCCCGCGGTGGCAGGGCGGACTCGGACGCGATCTCCTCCGCTTGAGCCGGCAACCACGCGCCCCGGCGGGCGTCCTCGGGTGCCGAGCGCGCAGCATGGGTGCGGGTCCGGGGTACAATCCCCTGCTGGCCTGTCCGCGGCTCCAGGCTGCCGCCGCAGGCGAGGCGACAGCGTGACTTGGAAAGTTTCGCAGGCTCGCTAGAATCGGCCGCGACGCGACGCATTCTCCTGCTCGAGGACTCTTCCGATGAGCCGCAAGCACGAAAACCTTCTCCGCTCGATCTTCCAGGACCCGGTGAGCGGCAACATCCAGTGGCGCGAGGTGGAGTCGCTGTTGCACCATCTCGGCGCGACCACCGAGCCGCTCGCCAAGGCCCGCCTTCGCGTGAGGCTCAACGGTGTGGAAGGCACGCTGCACCGGCCGCACCACGGCGACGCGCTGGGGCGGCAGGACATTCTGCATATCCGCGAATATCTGGCGCATGCCAAGGCCACGCCGTCGCAATACGAGGCGATGCGCAAGAGCTGACACACGAGTGCCCGCGCGCCGGCACCCCGCTTTCCAGGCCGCAAAGGAGACACCATGGCCAACCTTGATCTCGAAGTCGCCCCCGATGATCGACCGCTGCTCGCACCGCGCCGGTCCTCGATCCGCTGGGGCGTTCTGGCAGCCGTCATCCTTCTCATCGTGGCCGCGGGCGTCGGCTACTTTCTGTGGCAGCAGCGCCCCGAGCCGCCAATCGCCGCGCCCGTACCGGCGGCTCCGACGGCTCCGACGCCACCGGCGCAGGCGAGCTCTGAGCCGCGCATCGAGCGCCCGATCGAGCCGCCGAGCGCTACGCCTGCGGTACCGCTCCCGGCGCTCGCCGAGAGCGACTCCGCGCTGCGCGACGCGCTGGCCCTGCTGTTCGGCGCGGCCAGGCTCGACGCGCTCGTCCGGCTGCAAGACATCATCCGCAACGTCGTCGTGACCATCGACAACCTGCCGCGCGGGAACGTCGCGCTGCGCTTGTCGCCGATCAAGCCGGTGCCTGGGACGTTTCGTGTCGTAGGCCGCGAGGGAACCGTGGTCGTCGGGCTCGACAACGCTGCGCGCTACACGCCGTATGTGCAGGCGATGCAGGCGGTCGATTCCGCCAAGCTGGTGGCGATCTACGTCCGTTTCTATCCGCTGTTCCAGCAGGCGTACGCCGAGCTGGGCTACCCGTCGCGCTACTTCAACGATCGCCTGTTCGAAGTGATCGACCACCTGCTAGCCACACCGGAGGTGAGTGGACCCATTGCCTTGGTGCAGCCGAAAGTGATGTACGAGTACGCCGATCCGGCGCTGCAGGATCTGTCGGCCGGACAGAAGATCCTGATACGCATGGGCCCCGAGAACGAAGCCCGCGTCAAGGCGAAGCTGCGCGAGATCAAGCGCGCGCTTTCGCGCGGGGTGTAGCGGCGCGAGCAGCGAGAGGGGACTCCGCCACCCGCGCGTGAACTTCCGGCGTTGAGTTGTCGCCCCTCGCGTCCGGCTCGGTCGCCTCCACTCGCTTTCGCTCGTGGAGCCTCGCTCCGCCTCGCCGGCCGCCCCGCTTGCCCAGCGAAGCGGGGGTCGAGCGGCAGCGAATACCCGCGCGAGCCCGCGGCGAGGGGCCCCACGCGTGAGCGTGGGGATCGCGCGAGGCGAGTCACGGAACGAGGCCGACGCGACGCAATGCACGTTGCGAGAACCGCGCAAGGAGGCCGAGGCCGCTGGCGGCCGACGCTGGAGATCGTGAGTGCGTGCGGAGCGTGCAAAGAGGCAGCCCAGGATGAGCGCACCGCGCGAATCCCGGGGGCGTTCGATACGAGGACGCGCGGACCCGGGGTTCGGTGGCGCTCACCGCGAGCTACGCAACTTCGTCACTCCTCGAACAACGACGGCTCGCGCCGCGGCTCGGCCGCGGCGAGCGCGATCGCCCGCGCTTCCTCCTGGCGGCGAAGCCCGCCGATCCGCACGCCGAGCAAACGGATCCGCCGCTCGAGCGGCACCCGTTTCAGACACTCGCTCGCCGCCCGGCGAATCGTCCGCGCATCCTGCGTGGGTGCGGCGAGGGTCAGGTCGCGGGTGACCGTCTTGAAGTTGTCGTAGCGAAGCTTGAGCCCGATCGTCCTGCCGACGTAACCCTTGCGGCGCAGATCCTCGGCGAGATCCTCGCAGAGCTCGGTAAAGATCGCGGACAGCGCGTCGCGATCGCGCGTGGCCGAGAGATCGCGCTCGAACGTCGTCTCGCGACTGATCGTGACCGGTTCGCTCGCCGTCACCACGGGGCGATCGTCGCGACCGTTCGCGGCCTCGTGCATCCAGCGACCGCGGCTCGAGCCGAAATGCTCGACGAGCCACGCCGGCTCGGCGCGCGCGAGATCGCCGATGGTGGCGATGCCGAGGGCGTCCAATCTCGCCGCGGTCCTCGGTCCGACGCCGTTGATCTGGCGCGCCGGCAGGGGCCAGATTAGCGTCGGCATGTCGGCCGCAGTGAGGATGGTCAGCCCGCCCGGCTTGTCGAGCTCGGAGGCGATCTTCGCCAGCAGCTTGTTGGGGGCAACGCCGATCGAGCATGACAGTCCGGTCGCCGCGCGCACCGCATCCTTGATGGCGCGCGCGACGTGCCGCGCGCGCTCGATGGTCGCCGCCGGCGCTTCGGCCCGCGCCGACGCGCCCGAGGGCAGTCCGACGTCGGTCAGATCGATGTAGATCTCGTCGATACCGCTTTCCTCGACTTGCGGCGCGATTTCCCGCACGGCCGCCTTGAAGCGCCGCGAGTATTGCCGGTAGGTCTCGAAGTCGGTCGGCAACAGCCAGGCATCGGGGGCGAGCCGCGCGGCTTTCATCAGCCCCATCGCGGAATGCACACCCAGCGCGCGCGCTTCGTAGGTCGCGGTCGTGGCCACGCCCCGACCGGTGTATTCGGCAAGCCGCGCAAAGCGTCGAACGATCCGGCCCGTGGCGGGGTCGACGCCCTCTTCCGGCCGATGGCGGCTGCCGCCGCCGATCACGACCGGCTGGCCGCGAAGCTCCGGATAGCGCAGCAGCTCGACAGACGCGTAGAACGCATCCATGTCCAGGTGCGCGATGAGACGATCGGTCACGGCGAGGCTCGGGCGCGGAGCGCCCCGCCTACCAGTGTAGCCGACCGCGGCCTACGACTTCGCGCCGCGCGCCTGTCGCGTAGCTGCCAGCCCCTTGAAACCGAACAATTCGCGGATCGCCGCGAGATACTCGGCGGATCCGACACGCATGGAATTGTTGTGCGTCGCGCCGGCGATGAGCAGCAGCTTCTTCGGCTCGGGTGCGACCTTGAACAGCGCCTCGCTGAAGCGCGCCGGCACGTAGCGATCGCTGGCGCCATGAACGATCAGCACCGGCATGGAGAGCTCTCGCATCTTGGACAGCGAGTCGAACTTCTGCGACAGGAGAAGCTGCACGGGCAGCAGCGAGGGGGTCACCTCGCGAGCCATATCGACGAGCGATGTGAACGACGATTCGATGATGAGCCCGCGCACCGCTACCGGGACCCCCGCGACGGCGGCAGCCCTGCTCAGACGCGCAGCCAGATCCACGGCCACTGCGCCGCCGAGGGAATGACCGTAGATGAAGCGCTTGGCGGCGTCGGGCTGCAGCTCCTTGAGCCGATCCCAGGCTACGCCGGCATCCTCGTAGACGGTCTGCTCGGAAGGCAGGTCGCCGTCGCTCTTCCCGAAACCGCGGTAGTCGATCGCCAGCACGGAGAAGCCGAAATCGTGGAGCCCCTCGATGCGCGTGGTCTGGCCGGTCAGGTTCCAGCGCGATCCGTGAAGGTAGAGCACCGCCGGCGCTTGCCGGTCCGCGGCAGGCCACCACCAGGCGTGGATACGCTGCGGCTTGCCGTCGGCGCGGACCGTCAAGTCGCTTTCCTGCACCCCCGCGGGCAGGCCGTCGAACCAGCTCGCCGTGCCCGGGACGACGCGGAACGTCAGCTCGCGCTCCTTTTCCGCGAGCTCGACGCAGCCCCCGACGATGAGCATCGCGGCGGCGATCGACCCGGCAACCCATCGGGTGTGCCGGCCGTGCAGCCTCGCTGGCAGGGCCTTCCGCATCACTCTGACCTCCGACTCCCACTGCTGCCTCAGGCCAGAGCAACAAGCATGCCGGACCGGGCTGCCAACAGACCGGAAAATTCACGCCAGGGGTCTGCGCCCAGCTCAATCAAGTGCCGGTGGCGGCGTACGCGGCCAAGCGGCAGGCTATTCGATCCGTTCTGTCACCTGCGGCGGGCGATCGTCGGTGCGCTCACGAAGCGCCACATCGCCGCCATGAAGCCGGGGCTCGTGAAGCTCTGGTGGCAGCGATGGAAGCGAAACGCGCGGTTGACCTGATCGCTCCGCTGCTCAGCCCGCCGGCGGCGCAAGGTACGGGCCTGGCGGCGGACCGTAATACGGGCGTGGGCCGTAGTAGCGTGGTCCGGCCGGCACCTGGTTGCCTTTCGCGTACATGCACTGCAGATACGCAGCGTCGTAGGTGCGCTGCAGGTGATAGGACGAGTAGCCGGCCGCGTTGGCGCCGGCCGCGCTGCCTACCAACAAGCCGGTTCCGGCACCGATGGCAGCGCCGTGGCCAGCCTCTCCCGATACCGAGCCGAGGATCGCTCCCGCGGCCGCTCCGAGCGCCGCACCACCGAGCGCATTCGCGGCGGCCGCGTTCGCGCCGGGCTGGCCGGGGACCGGGCCAAGCGAAGACTGCGCGTATTGCCGGCATGAGATATCGTCGGCGCGGAAGGCATCGAAGCTCTTCCCCGTTCCGGGCAGAGCCATCACGGCGGGCCCGGTCGGAACCGTGACGCAGCCGGCCAGGACGAGCGCCGCAGCGAGGGGCAGGAGATAGCGCAAGCGGGTCCTCACGTTGCCTCCTCAGTATGCTGGACCGGTCGGGCCCGGTGCGCTCTGCGGAACGACTCTCAGCCAACCCTTGGCGCAGGTGCGGACCTGCGGATAGTAGCCGGCCGGGTCGGGACAATAGTAGGAGTAATCGCCGCTCGACGCGCTCGGGGTACTTTGCCCCTGTTGGATGTACGTCCCCGAGGGGTAGGCATCGTAGTCGTACGGGTCGTAGTAATACGGATAGCCCGGATAATAGTAGGTGGGGTAGTACGGATAATAGCCGGGCCACCAGCCCCAGCCCCAGAGCGGCGCGCCGAACCCGACGCCGACCACGACGCGCGAGTGCCCGCCACGCCAGCCGCCGTTCCAGTGGCCGCCCCCGCGCCAGGCGCCACTCCAGTCGCCGCCGCGCCAGCCACCGTTCCAGTTGCCGCCGCCGCGCCAGCCACCGCCATGCGATCCGCCGCTGGCGACCGACCCGCCGCGCGAGACGTGCATCTGCGCGCTCGCGACCCCGATGCCGCCGATCAACGTCGCGGCGGCCAGCAAAATCATTGCAAATCGTTTCATGATGCCTCCTTCGCGCCTCACGCGTGGTTTAGACTGGACCCGGCGAGGCAGGTTCGTCCCCGGCGGCGCGGAACTAATAACGTGCCAGCCCTCCAACAGGTAAACAGCGGCTGAAGGCGGACGCATCCGTGAATCGCGCCAGGCGGACGTGCCCGATTTGCTAAAATTTGTAACTTTCCATCGATCGGAGCCACCCATGGCGGAGCAACCCGGCGCGCGTGCGAACGACGCCAAGATGGACGCAACCTCGCTCTATCGCGAGGAGATCTACACCGATCGGGCCGCGGGTACGCTGCGCGTGCTGGTGCCGGTGAAGGACAACGGGTCGCCCGATCCCGCGCGACCGACGCTCTACATCGGCGAAGCGCAGATTCTCACCAACATGGGACCGTTACCGATCAGCTTCGAGGTCGAGGCCGACAACCTCGCCGAAGCCGTCGCGGCTTACGGTGAAGCGGCAAAGACGGGCGTCGAGCGCGCGGTGCGCGAATTGCAGGAGCTGCGCCGTCAGGCATCCTCGTCGATCGTGCTGCCCGGAACGGCAGGCGCCGCGGGCTTGCCGGGCGGCCTACCCCCCGGAGGGCTGGGCGGCAAGATCAAGTTGCCCTGACGAGGAGCGCCCCGCGTGGAGATGCGCGTGCGTTCACGAGCCCGATCGATCGTCATGCCGGCCGCACTGGCCGCGCTCGCCGCGGCGCCCGCGCTCGCCGGCCTCAACATGAACGAGGGGTTGTGGGAGACTACGCTCACGGCCGACGGGCACACCCAGTCGGCCGGCGCCAAGTGCTACACGCGCGCCGACATCGTCGAGATGCAGAAGCTGCTGCAGGGCAAGTCGGCGCGCGTCGACGGGATCTGCCGCTACAGCGATTTCACGCAGTCGGGCGACAGCATCACCTACACGATGAGCTGCAAGCTGGGCGACGGCGAGCAGACCAGCGCGGTGTCCGCGACCTATCGCGGCGACTCGTCGACCGGTACGATTCGCACCCGCGGTGTCACGGTGACTGCCTCCAGCCGGCGCATCGGTGAGTGCACCGAGAGCTCGTTCGCGCGGTAGGTCGGAAGGTCACCACCGAAGCGCGAAGACACGAAGAAAGGTGGCTGGGAGCCCGGCGCCGTCCTGCCTTAGTGGTGAAAGCCTTGAGCACAGCGCATGGCTGAAGACCTGCCGCAGGGCCTTGTCCGCGGGCTCACCCATTACGGCGACGCCGGCTTCGCGCTCTTTCTGCGCCGCTCGTTCGCGCGCTCGATGGGGTATTCGACGGCGCTGCTCGCACAGCCGACGATCGGCATCGCCGGCGCCGCGTCCGATCTCAACAACTGCCATCGGCATTTCCCCGAGCTGATCGAGGCGGTCAAGCGCGGCGTGCTCGCCGCCGGCGGTTTGCCGCTCGCGTTTCCGACGATTTCCCTGGGCGAAGTGTTTCTGCATCCGACGAGCCTGATCTATCGCAACCTGATGGCGATGGACGTCGAGGAGATGTGCCGCGCGCAGCCGCTCGATGCGGTGGTGCTCGTCGGCGGGTGCGACAAGACGCTGCCGGCGCAACTGATGGGCGCCGCGTCTGCAGGCGTGCCGGCGATCGCGCTCGTCGCGGGACCGATGCTCACCGCGCGCCACGAGGGCGAACGGCTGGGTGCGTGCACCGATTGCCGGCGCTTCTGGGCGAAGTTCCGCGCCGCGGAGGTCGACCGTCCCACGATCGACCGCATCGAGGCGCGGCTCGCGACCACCGCCGGCACCTGCGCGGTCATGGGCACGGCGAGCACGATGGCCTGTGTCGCCGAGGCGCTCGGCATGCTGCTGCCGGGTACGGCGGCCATTCCAGCGGTGCACGCCGATCGCTTGCGCGCCGCCGAGGCGACCGGTCGCACAGCGGTTGCGCTGGCGCACTCGCGCGTGCGGATGGACCGCATCGTCACGCCGGCCGCGGTGGAGAACGCGCTACGCGTCCTGCTCGCGATCGGCGGCTCGACCAACGCCATCATCCATTTGACCGCGATCGCGGCCCGGCTTGGAATTGCCGTGTCGCTCTACCGATTGAACGAGCTCTCCGATGCCACGCCGGTCCTGGTCGATCTCAAGCCCACCGGCATGCATTACATGGAGGACTTCTTCGCCGCGGGCGGGATGAGCGCGGTGCTGCAAGAGCTAGCGCCGCTCCTCGATCTCGATTGCCTCACCGTCACCGGCGAGCGGTTGCGCGAACGTCTCGCACATCCTCCCGAGTGGGTCGATCGAGCGATCGTGCGTCCGCTCGCCGAGCCGTTTCATCCGGTCGGCGGCCTGGTCGCGCTGTTCGGCTCGCTCGCGCCCAACGGCGCGATCCTCAAGCGCTCGGCGGCCGACTCGCGACTCTTCGAGCGTACCGGTCGCGCGGTCGTGTTCGCCTCACCCGACGATCTCGCCGCGCGCATCGACGATCCTGCGCTGGAGGTCGCGCCCGACGATTTTCTGGTGCTGCAGAACTCGGGGCCGAAGAGCGCCTACGGCATGCCGGAGTCGGGTTATCTGCCGCTGCCGGCCAAGCTCGCCCGCGCCGGCGTCAAGGACATGGTTCGCATCTCCGACGCGCGCATGAGCGGCACGGCGTACGGGACGATCGTGCTGCACGTCTCACCCGAGGCCGCGGTCGGCGGTCCGCTCGCGCTCGTGAAGAGCGGCGATCGGATCCGCCTCTCGGTGCGCGAGCGGCGCCTCGATCTCGAGGTCGACGCCGCCGAGCTCGCGCGGCGCAAGGCGCAATGGCAAGCGCCCCCCGTGCCGGCACGCGGGTACCGGCGGCTCTACGCCGAGCGCGTATTGCAGGCGGAAGAAGGCTGCGATTTCGATTTCCTGCGCTGACGCATCGGTCCGAGAGCTAGACGCGCAGCGTCGCAGCGATCGGAGACGGATGCGTCGTCCCGGCGAAGGCCGGGATCAAAGTTGGCGCGTCGGGGCAACACCGAACTTGGGCCCCGGCCTGCGCCGGGGCGACGATGGATAAGTCGGCTCCTCCCCTACATCGCCTCGGGCACGCTCCTACACGCAAATCAGACGCCAACCGCTTCCGGCGGATGCGGCGGGTGGCTACCGTGAACGCTACCAACTCTGTCGGGAGCGACCGATGACGCGTCGCCAGGAAAGAAGAAGAGAATCGCTGCGCGGAGCGCGCAACTTCGCCGCCGGGGCGCTGATCGGTACCTCGTTTGTGACGCCGGTGTTCGCGGCGGTCGAGGCCAACCTGAGCAACGATTGGTCGACGCTGCTTCTGATCGGCTCGATCCTCCTGCTCGGCACCGGGCTGCTGCTGCGGATCAGGTCCCGCGCCAAGGCGCCACCCACCCCGCGCGTGCCGCAGGCGCAAGACGCGCACGACAGCATCGACGACAGCATCGACCAGTATCGGCCGCGCGTGTTTCGTCCGTAGTTGCGGGGTAACGGTTGGCGCGGGTGCTTCTCGCGCCGCGGCGTCGGCCTCCTTGACAGGTCGATCGCAAAGATGACGCGTTGCGCGTCGGCCGCCAGCGGCGACTCCCTTGACGCTCGACCCCCCACGCACTACGTGCGTGGGTCCCCGCTCGCTGCTCGCGCCGCTAGTGCAGCCGCTGCCGCACCTTGCGGCTCGCTTCGCGCCGTTGCGCCCGACGCTCGGCGCGACTGACCCCTTCGCCGCTGCGCCGCGCGAGCCAGAAGCGGTGGGTCAACACCGCGGCGATCGGCAGCTCGTCGATCAATCCCTGGCGCTTCTCTTCGGTATCGACCCAGTCGAGGTACTCGGGATCGTGATCGCCGTAGGCCAGCGCTTCGATCGGCAGCATCCAGTCGCGCGTGGCCTCGCTTTCGTAGATCGGCTCCCACGCTTCCTCGCGCAGCAACACGCCGGTCATATAGCCTTCGCACCAGGCGCTCGCTTCGGGAGGGGCCGATTCCTCCTTCCGTCCTTCGCCTGCGCCAGCCTGGCGGCCCTTGACGCCGTCCTCCGGGCGATAGAGCAACGGCTTGAATCGCGTCGGTGAATCGCTGAGCGTGCGCCCGATGCTGTTCTGCAATCGCAGCAGCAACGACAGAATGCGCTCCGCTTGCTCGTTGTTCGCGAACACGGGCGAGACCGTGCGCTGACTGTCGCTCCACACCACCGGCAGCCACTCCGAGGGCTGGATGAGCTCCGGGCCGCTGACGATCGCGGTGAGAAAGCCGTCGAGCATCTCCAGGTCCATGCAGTCCTGGGGAACGGCGTTGGAGCCGAAGAACGCCTCGAGCTCGTCGTATTCGGCTTCGGACAGCGGCTCGTCGAGCCTGTTGGATTCGGCCATGGTGGGTTGCACGCGGGGAGGAACTCGTAATGATCGCCCGAGACACGGCGGAATGCAAATGGCACCAGTGGCGCTATTTCGCACCCGGCATCGCGCCGAGCGCTTCGACCTGCACCGGCACCGTGACGCCGCCGGCACGCTCGAAGGTCAGCGTCACGGGAAATTTCTCGCCCGCCTTCAGCGGCCCCTTGAGGTCGAGCAGCATCAGGTGATAGCCGCCGGGCTTGAGCTCGAGCCGGGCACCGGGCCGAAGCTCGATCGACGGCACCGCGCGCATCTTCATCATGCCTTCGTCGACCGCCATCTGATGCAGCGCCACGCCGGCGGCCACCGGGACCGAGGCGCGCACGAGCCGATCGGTCGTGCTGCCCGCGTTGCTGATGGTGAAGAAAACCGCTCCGCTCTTCGCGCCGGGCACGGTCGCGCGCGCGATCGGGCGCTCGATCAGGAACGGATCGAGCCGGTATTCCTGCGCGGTGCCCGCGCTCGGGAGCCACGCCAGCAGCGCGGCCGCACCGATGCAACTGATCCCGGCGGCGAATTTCATCGTGTCCTCGCCGAACGCTCCGTCTGGCTGCCGCGCGCGAGTATACCGCCCATGGGTTCTCGGAAATTCCGCGGGCGCGAAGCTTGTGCGAGGTCCTCCGCCAATGCTCCACCCTCCTCGTCGGGCCGGAATCGCGAGCGGTTGACACCGGGGCCCAAGCCGAGGTTGAATTTGGCCCGGCCACTTGACCAAATCACGAATGGCCGCCCGCTCCGGCGGCGACTTCGCGGCGCCGGGGCGATACGAACCGCAACCTCCTGGAGGAGCCATGTTCCCATTCCTGCAAGCGCTCGCGCGCGGCGCCGCCGTCTTCGCGCTGGTCCTGTCGTTCAACGCCGGCGCGCAGCAAGTGATCACGCTGCAAGGCGCGGTGCAGTTCAACGACGATCATGCGTTCACCAAGGCCCTGGTGAAGTTCGAGGAGCTGGTGAAGAAATACTACGGCAAGCCGGTCAATTTCGTGCTGCACAAGAACAGCGAGCTTGGCCTCGAGAAGGATTATTTCGCTTATATGAACCAGGGCATCTCGGTCGACTACGCCATCGTCTCGCCGGCGCACATGTCGACCTTTTCGAAGGCCGCCCCGTTCATCGACGCGCCGTTCCTGTTCCGCGATCTCGAGCACTGGAACAAGGTGCTCGACGCCGACACGTTGAAACCCGTCGCCGACGAAATCGCACAGAAGGCCGATGTCATGCTGATCGGCTTCGCGGGCGGCGGGACGCGCAACATCTTCGCCACCAAGCCGGTGCGCAACATGGCCGAGATCAAGGGCCTCAAGATTCGCGTGCAGGGCGCGCCGATCTGGAGCAAGACCTTCTCCGCCGCCGGGATGTCGCCGACCGTGATCGCCTACGACGAAGTCTACAATGCCATCCAGAACGGCGTGATCCAGGCCGGGGAGAACGAGGCGGCCGGCGTGGAGTCGATGAAGTTCTACGAAGTCGGACCGTACCTGGCGCTCACCCAGCACGCGATCACGATCCGCCCCCTCGCCTTCTCCGGCAAGACCTTCAGGAAGCTGCCGCCGGAGCTGCAGGCCGCGGTCCTCAAAGCGGGCAAGGAAGCGGGGATCTACGGCCGTCAGATCGAATCGGGCGAGGACTCGGCCAAGCTCGACGCACTGGAAAAGGCCGGCAAGCTGAAGAAGGTCCCGTTCACCGATCGAGCGGCGATGAAGAAGGCGGTCGACCCGGTGATGGCCGAGTACGCGAAGGAGATCGGCGCCGAAGCCATCTACAACAAGATCAATTCGATGTAGAGAGCCTGGCGGAAGCGGCGCCCCCGCCTTCTCCCGCCGCATCTTCGGCAAGGCCGCCACCCCTCGGGGAGCACATGCGCAAATTCATCGCCGGCTATCAGCGGCTGCTCGACTGGCTGCTCGCCGCCACGGTCGGGATCCTGATCGTGCCTGTGACGCTGCAGATCATCGCGCGGTTTACGGAATGGATTCCGCGCTGGATCTGGACCGAGGAAATGGCGCGCTTTCTGTTCATCTGGATGATCATGCTGGGTGCGATGGTGGGCATCCGCGACGCGTCGCACTTCGAAGTCGACGTGTGGCCCGAGCTGAAGCCGCGCGCGAACGCCCTGCTGCGCATCGTCTCCCACGTGTTCGTGCTCGTCTTTGCGCTGATCTTCATCTGGTACGGGATCGAGTTCGTGCAATTCGGTTGGAACCAGAGCTCCGAGCTGGCGGAGATGCCGATGGTCTTCATTTTCGTCGCCTGGCCGCTTACCGGGGTCACCTGGGTTCTTTTCGCCGGCGAGTGGCTCATCAAGGATCTGCGCCTGATCTTTGCCGATCGCGTGAGCCCCCTGCTCAACATCGGGAAGCCTCGGCTGTGACCGGTGGCGCGCTGACGCCGGGTGTGGCGGCCCTGTGGTTGTTCGGCACCTTTTTCGCTTTGCTGATTCTGCGGGTGCCGGTCGCCTTCGCCCTCGGGCTGGCCTCTGTGCCGGTGCTCTTGCTCGAGCCCCGGCTCTCGCCGATGGTGGTATTCAATACCACGTTCAAGGCGTACAACTCGTTTATCCTGCTCGCCGTACCGTTCTTCCTGCTCACGGCCAACCTGATGAACGTCGGGGGCATCACCGACCGCCTGGTGCGCCTGTCGCGAGCGATGGTCGGCAACCTTCCCGGCGCCCTGGCCCAGATCAACGTGCTGCTCTCGGTTTTCTTCGCCGGCATTTCGGGGTCGTCGACGGCCGATGCCGCCAGCCAGGGCAAGATCTTCATCGAGGCGCAGGTGAAGGAAGGCTACGACCTCTCCTTCTCGATCGCGATCACCGCGGTCTCGGCCGTGCTGGCGGTGATCATTCCGCCATCGATCCTGATGATCGTCTGGGGCGGCGTGCTGTCGGTGTCGATCGGGGCGCTGTACCTCGCCGGCGTGATTCCCGGACTGCTGATCGCGGGCGCCCAGATGGGAACCGTGCACGCGTACGCCAAGATCCGCAACTACCCGACCTATCCGCGCGCCACGTTCAAAGAATTCGTGAGCGCAGCCGTCGTCTCGATCCCGGCGCTGTTCACGCCGTTCATCGTCGTCGGCGGCATTCTGCTCGGCTGGTTCACCGCCACGGAGTCCGCAGCCGCCGCAGTGCTCTACGCCGCGGTGCTGTCGATGTTCTTCTACCGGGAGATGGGCCGGCATCATCTGTGGACCGCGCTGCTCGAAACCGGCAAGCTCTCGGCGGTCGCGCTGTTCGCAGTCGGGACGGCCTCGGTATTCGGCTGGCTGCTGGCGTATTTCCAGATACCCAAGGCGCTCCTCGAGAACGTCACCGCATGGAATCTCGGTCTTATGGGTGTCGGGTTCTTCATCGCGTTCGTGTTCCTGGTCGTCGGCACCTTCCTCGACGCGATCCCGGCCATCATCATCGTCGGGACCACGCTGCAGCCGCTCGCCGCTTCGGTGAACATGCATCCGATCTCGTTCGCGATCATCGGGATCGTCTCGCTCGCCTTCGGCCTGGTGACGCCGCCCTACGGGCTGTGCCTGCTGATTTCCTGCGCCATCGCCAAGGTGCGGCTGCGCTACGCGCTCAAGGACACCATGATCATGCTGGTCCCGATGCTGCTGGTGCTCGCGACGATCATCATCTGGCCGGAAATTCCGCTGCTCCTGCCGAAATGGGTGCGGCCGGAGTTCCTGAAATGAGGGGTGGGTCATGGAAACGCAGCCGCTCTGCCCGGGCTTCGGTCTCGAGACCCCCGCAGCCGACGCCTCGCGGCCGCTGTTCGACGCCGCATTCGCCGAGCTCGAGCAGACCTTCTTCCGCGGCCAGGTCCTGGTCCCGCGCGAGCAGTCGCTGACCCCCGCGCAGTTCGTCGCGTTCGCCCGCCGCTTCGGGCCGCCCGAGCCGCACGTGATCGACCAGTTCCACCACCCGGCCGATCCGAACATCCTGATCCTCTCGAACCGGAAGAAGAACGGCGAGCCGGTCGGGCTCGCCGAAGCGGGCACCTGTTTCCACACCGACTACTCGTACCTGCAGGTCCCGGCACGCGCGACGATGCTCTACTCGATCGAGGTGCCCAAAGCCGGCAGGCATACGCTGTTCGCGAATCAGTACGCCGCGTACGAGGGCCTGAGCGAAGCGATGAAGAAGCGCATCGCCCCGCTCCTCGCGGTCCATCACTACGGCAACCGCAAGGTCGCCGACGAGATGAGCCGGGTGGCCGTCTCGCCTCTGACCGACGAGCAGAAGGCGAAGATGCCGCTCGTCACGCATCCGATCGTGCGGCCGCACCCGGTCACCGGCCGCAAGGCGCTCTATGCGGTCGGGCAGCTCGTACGGGATCGTCGGCATGCCCGAGGACGAAGCGGTTGCGCTGCTCGACGAGCTGGCCGCGCACGCCACGCAGCCGAAATACGTGTACAGCCTGAGCTACCGCGTGGGCGATCTCGTCATGTGGGACAACGCCTCGCTCCCGCATTCGGCCACGCTGACCGACCCCGACGATACGCGCACGCTGTGGCGGATCACGATCAAGGAGCCGTCGAGCGCGCTCGAGGTGCTGGCGCCGACCTTCGCCACCGGGACGATGTACCGTCGGGCGATGTAGCGCCGCGGAGGTTTCCCCCGCCACCGTCGGCCGCAGCGCGATGGCGCCGCTTGCGCCGGTCCTGCTTCAGTGTCCGTGCCGATGATGCAGATCGGGAAAGTGAGCGTGCGCGTGCGTCAACGGCTCGTGCACGTGCGGATGCGCGTGCGGTTCGATGCCATCCCACGGGAAATCGTGCTCATGCCGGTGGTGCTCGTCGTGCCGGTGTGGGTGATCGTGCGCCGTGGCCCCGTGCACGTGCGGGTGGCTGTGCCGCTCCGTCAGGTGCAACCAGACGCCGAGCGCGATCAACGCCAATGCGCCCCAGAACAGGCCGCCCGGCCGCTCGGCGAGCACGGCAAAGGCGACGGCCACGCCGAAGAACGGGGCGGTCGCATAGTAGGCGCTGGCGCGCGCGGTGCCCAGACCGCGCAGGGCCACGACGAAAAGCACCAGGCTCACGCCGTAACCGAGAAATCCGACGACCCCGGCCGCGACGGCTGGCGCTGCGGCCGGTGCGGGACCGGCCAGCGCCGCAGCCAGCAGCAGATTGACCGCGCCGCCGCACAAGCCTTTCGCCATCGCGATCGACACCGCATCGCTGCCCGCGATCCGGCGCGTCAGGTTGTTGTCGAGCGCCCAGCCGAGGCCGGCAAGCGCGATCAGCGGCGCGCCCCAGCCCACGCCCGCGAGGTCACGCTCGCCCCAGCCCAGCAAGGCAGATGCCGTGACGATCAGCGCCATCCCGACCACCACCCGCAGGCTGTAATGCTCGCGGAACGCGAGCCACGCCAGGGTCACGGTGAATACCGTTTCGAGGTTGAGCAGCAGGCTCGCCGTCGCACCGCTGGTGGCACGCAAACCGAACGTGAACAGCAGCGGGGCGACGATGCCGCCGGAGGCAATGGCTCCCGCAAGCCACGGCAGATCGCGGCGTGTGAGCGGCGTAACCGCGCCCGCGCGTCCCAGGGCACTGCGCAGGGCGAACACCGCCGACAGGCCCAGCCCCGATCCGGCGTAGAGGAACCCGGCGAGCCACGCGGGATCGAGCGCGCCGGTCAAGCCCCGGGCGAGCGGCGTGCTCGCCCCGAACAGGATGGCCGCGGCGAGCGCCGGGACGATGCCGGAGCCGAGCCTCATCGGGCGCTGCGGGGCCTACCGCCCCGCCTCTCGATCAATACCTGCGCGCGCTGCTGGACCCGCTGCGCGCCGACGACGCTCTGGGCGCCGGCCGGGTGCCGCCGCCGCGTCCGGTGCTCGAAGGTGGGACAGTCCCGGGGCTGGATCTGGCGTATTCGCGGATGCCCGAGACGATGCTCTCGACGCTGGCGGGCTGGTAGCCGGTCGTGCCCGGCGGTGCAGTGACCAGCGGACAACGATCGGCGTCGGAAATGGCGAGATATTCCCCGCGCGCGCGCAGCGCGTTGCGCTCGGCCGCGCCCTGCGCGCTCATGTCGATCGGCGGCCGCGTGTCCTGATAGATGGTGTTGTCGCTGCGATCGAGCACGGTGTAGCACATGATCGCGTTCGCCGCCCCGGGGAACGCGGCGGCCGCGGCGAGCGCCGCAGCGAGGATCGACACTCTGAGCATGATAGCCTCCGTCTAAAGGCAATGCCGGTTAGAAACCGGCATTGCGTCTAAAGGCTCACTCTCGCGTGGGCGATTATAGCCCCTACTTGCGCAACAGCGCGATGCCGCGGTTCAGGCCTTCCAGCGTCAGCGGGAACATGCGCGGTCCCAATACGCCGAGCACGATCTGGCTCGAGCGCGTGTAGGCCCAGCTTCGCTCCGGCTCCGGATTGAGCCAGATCGCGTGGCGGTACGCCTCGACGAGGCGCTTGAGCCACACGACTCCCGGCTCGTCGTTGTGGTACTCGACGCTGCCGCCGGCTTCGAGCATCTCGTACGGGCTCATCGCCGCATCGCCGACGAAGACGAGCCGCCAGTCGGGGCCGTACTTGTGCAGGATGTCGAAGGTGGCGATGCGCTCGCTCCTGCGCCGGGCGTTGTCGCGCCAGACGTGATCGTAGACGCAGTTGTGGAAGTAGAAGTGCTCGAGATGACGGAACTCGCTCCGCGCGGCGGAAAACAGCTCCTCGCACGCCTCGACGTGCGGATCCATCGAGCCGCCGACGTCGAGGAAGAGCAGCACCTTCACCCGGTTGCGCCGCTCGGGAACGAGATGCAGATCGAGCCAGCCGGCGTTCTTGGCGGTGCCTTCGATGGTGGCGTCGAGATCGAGCTCCTCGGGCACGCCCTCGCGCGCAAACCGGCGCAACCGGCGCAGCGCGATCTTGATATTGCGGGTGTTCAGCTCGACCGAGTCGTCGAGGTTGCGGAAGGTGCGCTCATCCCACACCTTGACCGCGCCGCGGTTGCGTCCGCTCTCCTGACCGATGCGAACGCCTTCCGGGTTGTAGCCGTAGGCGCCGAAGGGGCTCGTGCCGGCGGTGCC
This sequence comes from Casimicrobiaceae bacterium, assembly GCA_036382945.1. Taxonomy (GTDB): domain Bacteria; phylum Pseudomonadota; class Gammaproteobacteria; order Burkholderiales; family Casimicrobiaceae; genus PALSA-1003. The sequence continues at coordinate 25,005 of DASVPH010000152.1, read as the reverse complement.
GATCCATTTCGAGCCGCCCTGGTGCCGCGAGCGCTGCTCTTCGAGGCGCCGCTTCAGCGTCTCCATGAGCTTCTCCCACCCGCCGAGGGCCTTGACCAGCGCCTTCTCCTCGTCGGTCAATGTGTCCTCCATCGCTTTCCTGATCCACTCCTCGGGGACCTCCGCACGGATATCGAATACGCCCTCGACACCGTGGAAGTACGCGCCGAACGCAAGGTTGAAACGATCGTACAGCGCCTCGTCCTTGACCAGGCAGGTGCGCGCGAGGAAGTAGAAATCGTCGATGCTGTTGGAGACGACGTTCTCCCGCAGCGCCTCGAGCAGCGTCAAGAACTCGCGGGTCGACACCGGGAGCTTCGCCGCCTTGAGGTGGAGGAAGAAGTCGATGAGCATCGAAAAGCAGGCTCAGAGTCGACTTTTCACCGCGGAGCGGCGCACATGATCACGGCGTCGGGTCCGTAACCCTCAGCCGCGTAACCCCGCGCGACCATCTGATCGCGGATCGTGCGGCTCGCCGTGTAGCGATGGTTCGAATCGGCGCGCTGGTTCCAGACACGATACACCGGGACGGTTCCGACAGCGCACGCACCGGTCGACGCATCGGGTAAAGCGATCTGAAATACGTCGGGCGATTCGTAGGCGAATTCCGGAAACCTCGCACGTACCTGCGCGCACTCGGCGATCGACGCGGAATAGAAGTGCGAATCACCGTCTTGCGGCGGCATGTAGAAGCGGCAGACGGGCTGCGTGTTTGCGGCCGCATTCGAGTAGGCACTGAAGCCCATTCCGGTCCGCGCCCAGCCGGGAATCGCCTGCGTGTCGAGCGCCGCGATCTCCGTCGGATCGGCTGACATGAAATAGTGGTCGAGCGACGGTGCGTAGAATTCAATCACCTGTATCGTTGCCGGTGAAACGGCAGGCAAGGCCGGACCGCCCAGCCCCGCGATCACGCCGGAGGTCGCGAGCTCGTCGTCGCCTGCACCGCCATCGGACAAGACAATGCGCACTATAGCGCCGTCGATCTGGGCAGGAATCTCGTACCAGTGCGGCGCCGGATTGTCACGTGTCGGACCGTAGTTGACGAATACCGTTCCGGGAGGCAACGGTGCGGGAAGCTCGAGAACCAGGACCTGGTAGAGCGGCGGGGGAAAATCGAAGACCGGGCTGTGGTATAAGCATTGAGCCAACCTATAGCTGAGCAGGCCGTAAGGAAAGCTGTACGGCGCGTTTTGCGCTGCGGCGCCGAGCTGGGCGATGGACAGCCACGCCGGACTCTCCAGCGTGCAAAGCCATTGGTCGGGCGCCCCACCGCTAACGCCAATGAAGCTCGCACCCGCCTGGGTCGCGGTGGGTAGCGTCGCCGCCGGAAACGCCCTGACCGTATTCGGCACCGAGCTGCTCGACTCGTAGGCACTGTCGCCCTCGTAGCTCGCGCTGAGCTGATGATTGCCGAACGTGAAGGCGTTCACGGCGAAATCGAAAGTGAGCGTGGGCCCAGGGCAGCCGGTGCAGATGTGCGTCCAATAGAACTGATCGATTGGAGAGGTCGCGACTACGTTGCCGTCGACTCGAAGGACAACCTTGCCGTTGGGTAGCGGCACGTTGGCTGGGCTCTGAACAGCGGGCAACGGCAGGCCAGGAAAAATCACCCAGGCGCGAACGTGCAAGGTCTGCCCGAAGGTGATGAAGAACGTATCGACAAAACCGTTCGTCGGTTCGTCCACTTGCACGTCATCCAGCAGGACCTGCGTCGCGCCGGCATTGACGAATGGCCCAGTCCGAACCGGCACGACGCCGGGGGCGGTCACCGTCAGGTTGAACGTTCCGACCTCCGAATTCGCAGTGAGCGTCGGCGCAATTGCCCTGCCAAAGGCGTCGCTGACCACCATGGCAGAACGTATACCGTCGGGAAAAGTCGCACTAGGCCCGAAATTCGGGAGATTGATCGTGACCGGAATGCCAGCGATCGGCAAACCGCTTGCGCCTCGAACAACGACAGGCAGCGGAGGAAACGCGCTCCCGATGTGCGCGATGCGCTGGAGAGCATTGTCCTGCGCGGCCACGGAGGCAGGTGACTCCGGTGCGGTGTTCGTGGCGGGGATGAGCAGGCTCTGCGCTCCCCCCGAGATTGAAGCGACGAACTGGTAGCTGCCGATCACACCGTTGGCGATCGACCACACCAAAGCCCCCTGGCAATTTGCAGGGATCGTTACGGTGACCTGAAGCGGGTCGGGCGACGGTACCACGTTGTAGTTTGCCGCCGAGATCAACAAGGTCGCGCTCGGGCCGGAGGCCGGAGCCCGCACGGTGATCGGGACATTGGCGACCGGATTACCTCCCGCGTCGAATGCCTGGATCTGGAAACCGGATAATTCCGAGTTGATCGACCCGTGAACATCGACCGGGTACTGGAGCGCGATGCTCACCGGCGCGGCGGACGAGCAATTCAATATGGGCGGTGGCGGCGCGGGACTCTCCGTCGCGCGCAGCAACGCCAACGCCCCGACCGCAATCACCGAGAAGCCGCGCCGCAATCCCTTCATTGCCCGAATGGCTCGCGCCTTGAATGCGAGTGTCCGGCTATTATCGTGCCACTCTCGGGTCCCCGTCTATCGCGCCCGCTCGAGAAGATACGCGAGATGCCGCTTCACCGCCGGCCATTCGCTCTCGATGATGCTGAACACGACCGTGTCGCGATAGCTGCCGTCGGGCGAGATTTGATGATTGCGCAGCACGCCGTCCTGCTTGGCGCCGAGGCGCAGTATCGCCTCGCGCGAGGCGTGATTTAACCAGTGCGTGCGGAACTCCACTGCGATGCAGGCGAGCGACTCGAACGCGTGCGTCAAGAGCATCAGCTTGCATTCGGTGTTGAGCGCGGTGCGCTGCACGCGCTTCGCGTACCAGGTGTAGCCGATCTCAAGTCGCCGGCTCGCCGCGTCGACGTGGAAGCAGCGCGTGCAGCCGACGATCTCGCCGGTGGGCGAATGGCGAACGACGAACGGCATGGCGCCGTCGCGCTCGCGCATGGCGAGCGCCGTATCGATGTACGCTGCGGTCTGGTCCGGCGCCGGCACCGACGTGAACCACAGGCGCCAGAGCTCGCCGTCGGCAGCCGCGCGCCGCAAGCTTTCCTCGTGCTCGCGCGCGAGCGGCTCGAGCGTCGCGTGCTTGCCTTCCAGCGTGACCGGTTCGATGAACGCCACGTGTGCGTCGCGCTCGGGAGGTCAGCGTCCCGACCGCGCCATGAACGCAACCCGCTCGAACAGGTGCACGTCCTGCTCGTTCTTGAGCAGCGCCCCGTACAGCGGCGGGATGACCACCTTCTTGTCCTGGCTGCGCAGCGCCTCGGGCGGGATGTCCTCGGCGAGCAGAAGCTTCAGCCAGTCGAGGAGCTCGGAGGTCGACGGCTTCTTCTTGAGGCCCGGCACTTCGCGCAGCTCGAAGAACACCTCCAGCGCCTCCTTGAGCAGCCCCTTCTTCAGTCCCGGAAAATGCACGTCGACGATGCGCGTCATCGTCTCCTTGTCGGGAAACTTGATGTAGTGGAAGAAGCAGCGGCGCAGGAACGCGTCGGGGAGCTCCTTCTCGTTGTTGCTGGTGATCACCACGAGCGGCCGGTGCCGGGCCGCGATCGTCTGCTGCGTCTCGTAGACGTAGAACTCCATGCGGTCGAGCTCGCGCAGGAGATCGTTCGGAAACTCGATGTCGGCCTTGTCGATCTCGTCGATGAGCACCACCGCCGGCGTGTCCGAGGCGAAGGCTTCCCAGAGCACGCCGCGCTTGATGTAGTGCCCGATGTCGGCGACGTGCTCGTCGCCCAATTGCGAGTCACGCAACCGCGATACCGCGTCGTACTCGTAGAGCCCCTGCTGCGCCTTGGTGGTCGATTTGATGTGCCACTGCACGAGCGGGCGCTCGATCGCCCGCGCGACCTCCTGGGCCAGGAGCGTCTTGCCGGTGCCCGGCTCGCCCTTGACGAGCAGGGGCCGCTCGAGCGTGATGGCGGCGTTGACCGCGAGCATCAGATCGGGCGTGGCAACGTAGGTATCGGTGCCTTCGAAACGCATCGTGGATTGGGACAGCAACTTCGATGCTATCAGACGTCGTCGGACAGGCCCGTGCCGCCGAGCGGCGTGCCAGGAGCCTGGGTTCGGATTTTCGGTACGCTTGTACAGTACCATATACCATACTGAACATGGCCGATGTCGGAGACTGGAACCAAGGATAAGCTGTACCGGTGTACCGGTCGCGGTCCTTGGAGAACTCGGTGCGGCACGGCAACACTCCTCTCCGCCTTCGTCGGCCAGGCAATGGGCGATTGCTTTCGCGCGGTGACTGTTGTTTACTACGGCTCGTCGGGCATAGGATGGTTGCCGCTCGAGCCGGCGACACCCCGTCCGCTAAACTCAGGCGGAGGAAAGCATGGCACGGAAATCTCGACCGGTGTGCGTTCGCCTCGCCTTGCTGGCCGCTTCGGGCGAATCTCCGCCGCCCTCTTGCCTGAAATCCAGAACCGCCCGGTGCGGCGTCGCAGAGCAGAACCCTGGCTCCGGCAGCGCGCGGTCCGACCGCCCACCTGCGTGACCGTAACCTCGTCCGCCATGCACCCCGAATTGCCAACCCGACTTGGTGGTGAGCACCGATGCTTGGCCTCGCTCGCTTGGCGAGGCGCCCGTAGCTCGGTTTGTTAGCGCAACCTTACAGCGAAAGGGAGCGACTGCAGATGGACTTCATCGAAAAGATCCTTGGTTTGTCTCCAGACGGCGGATCGGGCATGTTCGAACTGCTCCTGTTTGTGCTTCCCATCGCAGGAGTCCTGATCTTTCGCGAGTGGCGCAAGCGCCTGGCTCGGAAGTAGCCTTCCCTCTCGCGGCGAGATGACGGCGCCGCGGAGGACATCGGGGACCTGGGCTTCGAACCGGCGCCGCTTGCGGCTGCCTGCTACAGGGAGTTGCCATGCCACGATCGAAAAAGAGAGGTCGAAAGAACGCCGCGACGGCGCAGGCCAAGCCGACCGCCCCGCGGGCCGTGGTCATTCATTCCGGCCCGCGGAAGAAGCGCCTTGCCGGCGCGCCGCCGCCGCGGCTTTCCCATCACAAGGCGCGCGCCGCGTGGTTTCGCGCGCGCGTCGCGTGGCCGCTGCGTGAAGCAGCGACCGGGACGCTGGCGCTCGAACGCAGGCGTGCGCTGCGCACCCTGCCCGCGGCCAAGCTGGCGGAAAAGTGGCAGCTTGCGGGTCCGACCAATATCGGCGGGCGCTGCACCGCGCTCATCTGCGATCCGGCCAACGCCGACCACGTCTGGATCGGATCGGCGGCCGGCGGCGTATGGGCAAGCGTAGACGCCGGCAAGACGTGGAAGCTCAAGTGGCGCACCGGGGCGCCGCTCGAGATCGGAGCCTTGGCGATCGATCCGTCGAATTCGAGCATTCTGTACTGCGGAACCGGCGAGGCCGATCTGTCCGCCGACTCGTATCCGGGCGATGGCCTTTACCGATCGAGCAACGGTGGCAAGACCTGGCGGCCATGGGCGAGGTCGGCGCAGACCGGCCTGCCGCGCCGCATCGGCACGATCGCCGTCGACCCGTTCGACGCTCGTCACGTGCTGGTCGGCGGCGTCGGCTACGGCAGGGTGTCGAGCGACAACGACTTCGGCGGGCTGTATGTGACCCGCGACGGCGGGGCAACCTGGAGGCGCGCGGCGTTCATCTCGAGCAACAACTACTGGTGTCACTGCGTGGTGTTCGATCCCGGGAAGCAGGGCACGATCTTCGCAACCTTCACCGGCCCCGGCGCGAGCAGCGGCATCTACCGCACCACCGACGGCGGCACGAACTGGGCGCAACTGAAAACCGGTCTGCCGCCGAGCGAGCGCATCGGGCGCACCTCGCTCGCGCTGGCTCCAACCCAGACGAACATCGTGTACGCCATTGCGGCCGACACGGCCAGCGCGACGGCCGACCGCGTGCTTGGCGTGTTCCGGTCCACCAACGGCGGCAACTCGTGGACCAACGTCGCGGGCGCTCACTTCGCCAAGGAAGGGCAGATGTCCTACGGCAACGCCATCGCCGTGCATCCGCAGAACCCCAATCACGTGATCTGCGGCGGCGTCGACCTGCACCTCACCGTCGACGGCGGCGCGACGTGGAAAATGGCCTCGCACTGGGACGCCGACCGGGGCACACCCAAGTACGCTCACGCCGATCATCACGCGCTCGCCATGCCGTCGAGCAAGCCGGGACGCGTCTACAGCGCCAACGACGGGGGCATGGACGTGAGCGAAGACGGCGGCGGCCGTTGGCAGAATCGCAGCAGCGGGCTGGCCGTGACGATGTTCTACGACATCGACGTCGCACAAACCGACCCGCGGGTATACGGCGGGGGTGCCCAGGACAACGGCACGCTCATCACCAACACCGCCGACGCGACCGCCTTCTTCGAGTTGCTCGGCGGGGACGGCGGCTGGATGGTCGTCGACCCCCGCGACGCCGGACACATCTATGCGTCCTACCAGTACGGCGGAATGTACCGCTTCCGCAACGGCTCGGCCCGTGAGGTCTCGCCGCCATTCAAGGACGCGGACAGCGCAGGCATCTGGATGGTGTACATCACGATCGATCCGAATCACTCGAACGTCGTGTATACGGCCAACCAGCGCGTGTATCGGACGAAGAACGACGGGCTTTCGTGGGATGCCCTCACGCCGGTCCTCGACGGCAGCCCGGTCTCGGCGATCGAGGTGGCGGTGGCGAATTCGAAGGCCGTCTATGTGGGGACGGAAAATGGCGGATTTTTCCGCAGCCTCGATGGAGGCACAACATGGAGCGCGAACCTTGCCGGTCCGGCGCTGCCCGGGGTGATGATCACGCGCATCGAGACCCATCCCGCCGATGCGCGCGACGTTTACCTGACGGTCGCGAACTTCGGCAATTCGCACGCCTTCCGCTCGACCGACGCGGGGGCCACCTGGACCGACATCGATGGCGGCAAGCTGCCCGATGTCCCGCACCATGCGCTGCTGATCCGGCCCGACGCACCCAAGGAGCTCTATGTGAGCAACGATGCGGGCGTGTACCTGACCGAGGATGGCGGCGCGACCTGGCAGAACGCGACCGCGAATCTGCCCAACGCGATGGTGGTCGATCTCGTGTACCAGCGCGCCGCGAAGACGCTGCTCGCCGCGACCTATGGCCGCAGCATATGGCGGCTCACGCTCGCGTGAAGCGGCGGCAACGGCGTTGCGTTTCGATACGAACAGCGGGAGCCGTCAAATGGTCCTGCGGCGGCGACGTTTGAGAGCGGCCGCGCGGTCGCGCAGGTTTGCCGGCCCTTCGCCGATTTTCTCGGTCACCGGAGCGAGTTTCGTCAGCTCGCGCTGCGTGTGCGCCGTGGGTCCTGTCGGGGAGTTGACGCCAGCGGGTCGAACGCGCCGGGAACGTGAGCGCCGCGAAGAAACCATGGTTCAGTCTAACAGATAGGCAGGAGGGAGGAGCATGCCCGCCAAGAACACATACGTCATCTGCGCCCGTGCCGTGGACGCCGCAGGCAAGAAGTTCATGGCCGAGCCGGGGGACACGCGTTTTCTGCAGGTGCCGGTGACCAAGAACGCCTACGACCCCGGGGACGCGATCAGCGCCCAACGCTGGCAAAAACGGGTCATCGCCGCGGCCGACGGCGAGGAGGACGAGATCACCGGCACGACCGGAGACGTGCTCTTCTTCGTCCATGGGTACAACAACGACATCCCGGTCGTGCTGTGGCGCACCCGCGTTCTCCAGCAGAGCCTCGACGCGCAAGGCTGGAAGGGACTCGTCGTCGCGTTCGACTGGCCGAGCGACAACTCGACGCTGAACTACCTCGAGGATCGGAACGACGCGTCGCAAGTCGCGCTGCGGCTGGTCGATCAGGTCCTGAAACTGCTGATCGACGCGCAGTTCCCGGAGGATCCGCGCACCCCGGCGTGCACGATCAACGTCCACCTCCTGGGACATTCCACCGGAGCCTACGTCATCATGGAAGCCTTCGCGCAGGCCGCCAAGAAGGGCGAGTATTTCAAGAAGCCCTGGCGGATCGCCCAGGTCGCCTTCATCGGCGGCGACGTTAGCTCCGTCTCGCTCGCCGCGACCTCGGATTGGGCCTCGCCGATGTACGACCGGATTCTGCGCTTCACCAACTACTCGAACCGTTTCGACAAGGTGCTTGGCGTGTCGAACATGAAGCGCCTGGGCACCGTGCCGCGCGCGGGACGCATCGGTCTGCCCGCCGACATCCCGCGCAAGGCCGCGAACGTCGATTGTTCCGCCTACTTCGCGAGCAAGGACCCGAAGAGCTCGACCTTCGTGGGCACGTTCAACCATTCCTGGTACATCGGCGATCCGGAGTTCGCCCTGGACCTGGCGATGACGCTCGAGGGATCGATCGACCGCGAGGCGATTCCGACCCGGCGGAAGGTGGATGGCCAGTTGACGCTGGTCGCGGGACAGAGCCGGCCGGAGTTCCAGGCCGAGTGGGACGAGGATCGGCCGCCGGCGTAGCGGGCCCCGCGACGACGCCGGGATGCGGCGGCTCGGGATCGAGCCCCGGCCACGCCGCCGTCCCGTCGATGCATTGCGCGAGATAAATCGCCACCCCCGGATCGCCGGTGTAGAGCGAATAGCGGCGCATGCCGTAAGTCGCCGCGTCGCGCTCGCACTGCGCGATCGCGTGCATGGCGAAAGCGCGCGCACGTTCGAGCCAGCGAGCGTCGCCGGTCCGGCGAAAGAGCTTGAGGAACGCGTAGCCGTTGCCGGCCGTGCCATGGCACAGCCCGCCGCCCTTGGCGAGAGGGCCGGCTGTCCACACCAGCTCGCCTGCCGCGATGAGAAGCTCATCGAGGCGGCGATCCGCAAGCTCGGCGAGGCTCGTGACGAGGCCCGGTGCGCCGTGACACCACTGGACGAGAAAGCGCTGCCCGCGTGCGTTCGGACCGGACCACGATGCAGCCCAGTTGGCAAGCGGACCTTCGCGCGCCGCCGTCGCCAGCGCCGCGGTCACGATGCGCTCGATCCATTCTGCGCGCTCCGCTCGGGGCAACAGCGACAGACCGCGCGCGAGCGCTCCGGCCGCACCGGCGAAGCCATGCGCCGCGCCCAGATACATCGACCGGCGGCCGTACAGATCCTGGTCCCAGAGCTGACAACCTGCGTCGGGCCGGTCGATCAGCGCGACCTCCAGCGCTTTCGCCGACGCGCGAAACAGCTCCGCCCAGCGCTCCTCGCCCGTCCACTCGCGCATCGCGAGCGCGGCGTGCATCGTGCCCGGCGCACCCCACAGCAGCTCGCGCGCCGGATGGTCGGCGTTCGCGGCGATCGATCGCGCGAGACGCTGCGCAACCTCGGCTGAGGGCTGGACACGATAGTGCGCAAGCAACACACCCGGGCGACCCATCAGATACGACTCGACACCCTCACCCCAGGGCTCGATCTGCCGGAGGTTGCGCCCTTCGAGCGCCGCGAGCGCGGGCGCGAATCGATCGGTCGGCCGCGCGAGCCCGCGCCGCGCCAGACAATCGAGCGCCCAGATCACTCCGGCCGCGCCCAGGTAGAGCATCGTGAACGGCGCGGCCAGTCGCTCGCCCTCGGTGTCGAGCGGATGCGGCGGCCACAATCCGTCGGGCGAAAACCGCTCCTCGCAGTCGCGCGCAATCGCCTCGATCGCGCGGCGCGCGACGCCATCGTCCCAACGCAGCGCGGCGAGGCCTTCGTGGCGGTCCGGCTCGAAAAGTCGCAATCGGCCTCCTTGTGGCGTCGCTACCCTTTCACCCCGCCCGCGGTCAAGCCGCCGACCACCCGCTCCTGGAACACCGCGATCATTATCGAGATCGGCACGATGGCAACGATCAGCGCCGCGGAGATGAGCGGCCAGGGGAACGCGAATTCGCCCTGGTAGAGCGTAATGCCGACCGACAAGGTGCGTTTGGCGTCGTTGCATTCACTCGTTCACTTCCCGACATTCGCCGGTTCCTCACGCGCAGGATCGCTCGCCTCGAAATTCGAGATCGGTAGCGCACGTTCTCGACCGACGCCAACGCGCCCTTAGCCTCCGGCGCTCGCCTGCGCCAACCCCGCATCGACGACGAGCGCGTGGCCGGTGATCCCGCGCGCGTCGTCCGAGGCGAGAAACAACACCGCGCGCGCGACGTCGTCGCCGTTGAGCCGGAACTTGAGACACTGCGCATCGACGAAGGCGCGCTCCGACTCGGGCGTGATCCCAAACGCGCGCTGCCGCGGCGTATCGATCGCGCCGGGCACCAGCGAGTTGACGCGGATGTTGCGAGGGCCCAGCTCGCGCGAGAGCGTGCGCGTCATGCCGTGGATCGCCGCCTTCGCGGCGCTGTAGCCGACCATGCCGGTCGTCCCGCGCATCCACGACACCGAGCCCAGGTTGATGATCGACCCGCCCCCGAGCGCACCATGCCCGGAATCACCGCCCGCGCGGCGAAGAAATGATGCCGCAGGTTGACCGCGAGCCCGTCGTCCCAGAGCTCGGGCGTGACCTCCTCGAGCTTGCGGCGCTCGTCGGCGACGTCGCAGAAGGCGACGTGCGAGCCCTGCTCGGCAAAGCGCACGACGATGTCGGCGCCGATGCCCGAGCCGCCGCCCGAGACGAACACGACGCGACCGGCAAGGCTCGGGCAGGTTGCCGTCGAGCTCGGCGTGGCGGACGCGTCGGTCATGAAGCGGCATCTATAGCATAGAGGCGACTTCGGTGTGAAGCGCGAGCTACAATGACGGCTGCCATCCCGCACGCGCGAGTCGCCCGGGCGTGAATCGCGGATTCGACGTTCGGACCTGCCGGGACAGCGCCTGTCACGCGAGGATATTCCATGGATCTGCCCGTCAATCATTTCAAGCATGCCATCGCCGCCGGAAAGACGCCGGTCGGCGCGTGGCTGGTCAGCGCGGCCCCGTCGGCCGCCGAAGCGCTCGGCTGCATCGGGTTCGACTTCTTGGTGGTCGACATGGAGCACACGCCGCTCGACCCGCCGCAGATGATCGGCATTCTGCAAACGATCGCGGGCACGCCGGCGCAAGCGATCGTGCGCCCGCCGTGGAACGACATGGTGATGGTCAAGCGCGTGCTCGACGCCGGCGCGCAAAGCCTGCTTTTCCCGTTCGTGCAGAGCGCCGAGGAGGCGAAGCGCGCGGTCGCCTACACGCGCTACCCTCCGACCGGCGTGCGCGGCGTCGCGGCGATGCATCGCGGCAGCCGTTACGGGACAATCGCGAACTACCAGAAGCGCGCGCACGAGGAGATCTGCGTCATCGTGCAGATCGAGACACCGGCCGCGTTCGATCAGCTCGAGGCGATCGCGGCGGTGCCGGGCGTGGACTCGATCTTCATCGGCCCGGCGGACCTCTCCGCGTCGATGGGCTTCTTGGGCGACATGGGCAATCCCGCCGTGCAGGAGAAGCTTCGCGCCGGCGCGCAAGCCTGCAAACGGCTTGGCAAACCCTGCGGCATCGTCGGCGCCAACCCCGAGATCGTCACCGACTTTCTCGACTACGGCTTCTCCTGGGTCGCGGTCGGCTCCGACTTGGCGATGCTCGCCAGCCGCGCGGCGGAGTATCTCGGCGCGGTGCGCAAGCGCATCGGTGCGCAGAAGGCGTAAGCCGCGAGCGTGACCACCGCGCTCGAGCTCTCCTCCGGTCCGGCGCGCCTCGTCCTGGCGCCGCAAGTCGGTGCCGCGATCGCAGCCTACGAATGGAATGGCGCGGCGATTCTGCGACCGACGCCGAGCGAGGCGCTCGCCGCAGTCGACGTGCAGCGCTTTGCCTCCTACCCGCTGATTCCGTTCTCCAATCGCATCGCCAACGCGACGCTGCACTGGAATGGCGCGAGCTATCCGCTGCCGCGCTACCTACCCGGTCATCCGCACGCGATCCACGGCAACGGTTGGCGTCGGGCCTGGGAAGTCGTCGAGCAAGCGCCCGCACAGGCCACGCTCGAGCTGGTGCACACCGCCGCGGGTGACGCCGCGCGCGAATGGCCGTTCGCCTATCGGGCGCGGCAGCGCTTCGATCTCGCCGACCAGGCGCTCGCCATGACGCTCGAAATCGAGAATACCGGCGAGGCGCCGTTCCCCTTCGGGCTCGGCTGGCATCCGTTCTTCCCGCGCACCGCCGCGACCGTGCTCGGCTTCGCGGCCGCGGGCGTGTGGCACACCGACGCCACCGTGTTGCCGACGCGTCGGGAGGCCGTGCCTTCGACCTGGAACTTTGCGCGATCGCGATCGATCGGCGCGATCACCCTCGACCATTGCTTCGTGGGTTGGCGACCACCGGCGACGCTGCGCTGGCCGGAGCGCGGCGTGTGCGCAAGCGTGAGCGCCGACGCGGCGTGCTCTCACCTGGTCGTCTACGTGCCGCCCGCGAGCGACTATCTCGCGCTCGAGCCCGTCACCCACATGACCGACGCGTTCAACCGCGCCGATGCGGGCGAGCGCGACACCGGCACGCGCGTGCTCGCGCCGGGCGCGAGGTTTTCTTGTACGATGCGCCTTTTCGTCTCCACCGACGCTCCCCATGCAGCCGGTGTTTGAATGCGTGCTCGACGTCAAGGCGAGCCTCGGCGAATGCCCCGTGTGGTCGGTCGACGAGCAGGTCCTGTACTGGGTCGACATCAACGCGCCCTCGCTCAATCGCTTCGATCCGCTCACCGGCCGCAACACGGCGTGGCCGATGCCGTCCTCGATCGGCTGCTTCGCGCTGCGCGAGCGCGGCGGGTTCATCGCCGCGCTCCGGGACGGGTTCTGGCTCGTCGATCCCAGCGGCAAGCCCGAGCGCAAGGTCGTCGATGCGCCTTATGATCCGGCGCATCACCGCTTCAACGACGGCCGCGCCGACGCGCGCGGCCGGCTCTGGGCGGGGAGCATGAACGAGAAGCGCGATGCCAGCAGCGCGAAGCTCTATCGTCTCGATCCGGATTTCTCGCTCACGGCGATGATCTCGGAGCTCATGATCTCCAACGGGCTCGCCTGGAGCCCCGACGGGCGAACGCTCTATCACGCCGACACGCCGACGCGCACCGTCAGCGCCTGGGACTTCGAAGCCGAGACGGGGGCGATCGCCAATCGACGCACGTTCGTGCACTTTGCCGGCGAGGCCGATCGACCCGACGGTGCCGCAGTCGATCGCGAAGGCTGCTACTGGAGCGCGCTCTACCGCGGGGGAAAACTCGCGCGCATCTCGCCGCGGGGCGAGCTCGTCGTCGAGTTTGCGCTGCCCGCGATGTGTCCGACGATGTGCGCGTTCGGCGGGCCGGACCTGAAGACCCTGTTCGTGACCACTGCGCGCCAGCAGCGTGAGCCCGCGGAGCTCGCGCGCTTGCCGCAGTCGGGAGGACTCTTCGCGGCGCGTGTCGACGTGCCCGGGCTAGCGGAGCCGAAATTCGCCGGTTAGCGAAGCGCACTGCAAAGGACCCCTGCGACCTTGGCGTCACGCGCTCCACGCTGATGCATCTCGATCCCACCGCGTACATCCGCCTCGCGGCGACAAATTGCCTCGACACCTCGGCGTCGGGCGCCGCGTTCGCGACCAGCACCGGCGACGTGCTCGAGGTCACCTGCTTCGGACCGGGCGTCTTCCGCGTGCGGGTGGGCGCGCGGACCAAACCCGACTACGGGCTCGTCGTCGCCCGCGCGCAACGCTGCGAGGTCGCGCGACCCGAGCCGGACGCCTGGTCGTTCGCCGCCGGCGGCGCGCGGCTCGAGCTCGTCGGCGAGCCGCTCAAGCTGCGCCTGCTGCACGACGAGCAAACGGTCCTGACGTCGATCACCGACGAGCATTTCCGCGGCTTCACGCGCCTGCCGTCCATCGGCCGCACGCGCGACGGTGCGCAGTGGCTCGCCGCGCTCGCGCTCGCCTCCGGCGAGCCCGTGTACGGCCTGGGCGAGAAGTTCGGGCCGCTCAACAAGCGTGGGCAGCTCGTCACCTCGCAGGTCGAGGACGCGCTCGGCGTCAACAGCGACCGCTCATACAACTGCACCCCGTTCTGCTGGAGTCCGGGCAGCGGCGCGAAAGGCGGCGCGTGGGGGATTTTCGTCAACACGCCGGGCCGCGTCACCCACGGTGTGGGCCATCCGCAATGGTCGCATCGCTCCTACGTCGCGGTCGTCGACGACGAGGCGCTCGATGTGTTCCTGATCGCCGGCCGCGATCCTGCGCAAGTGCTCGAGCGCTACGCGATGCTCACCGGCCGCGCGCCGAACGTCCCGTTGTGGAGCCTCGGATTGTGGGTCTCGCGCGCGTGCTATCGCACCGCCGACGAGGCCATCGCGGTGGCGGAGGAGCTGCGCGAGCGGAAGATCCCCTGCGACGTGTTGACTCTCGACGGTCGCGCGGTCTGGGACGTGCAGACGCGGTTCGACTTCCGCTGGGACGCGAGCCGCTATCCCGATCCGCCCGCCACACTCGCGCGGCTCAAGCAGCATGGGCTCAAGGTCTGCGTCTGGGAATACCCGTATGTGTCGGTGCACTCGCCGCTATTCGGCGAGCTGGCGCAGAAAGGCTTCCTGCTCAAGACGACGAGCGGCGAGCCGTGCGTCTTCGGGTGGGACACCGCACCGGCGACCTCGCCTTTCTCCGGCGCGCTGACGCCGCTGCCGTCGTCCGGCATCGTCGATTTCACGCATCCCGATGCCTACGCCTGGTGGCGCGACGCCCACGAAGCGCTGTTCAAAGCGGGTGTGGACGTCATCAAGAGCGATTTCGGCGAGCAGGTCCCCGAGACCGCGATCGCGTTCAACGGCGATGGCGGGGCGCGCTTGCACAACGTCTATCCGCTGCTCTACAACCATTGCGTCTTCGACGCGACGCGGAAGTTCGCGCCGGCCGAAGCGCAGCCGCCGATCGTGTGGAGCCGCTCCGGCTGGGCCGGCAGCCAGCGCTATCCGATCCAGTGGGGCGGCGACCCGCAAAGCGATTGGGAAGGGCTCGCGGCCAGCATCCGCGGTGCACTCTCCTGGGGCATGAGCGGCGCGCCGTATCACGCCACCGACATCGGCGGCTTCTACGGCTCGGAGCCACCCTCGCCCGAGCTGTACCTGCGCTGGCTGCAGATGAGCGTGTTCAGCTCGCACATGCGGCTGCACGGACTGGGTCCGCGAGAACCGTGGGCGTTCGGCGAAGAAGCCTTGCGCATCGCCCGGCAGTGGATCGAGTTCCGCTACCGTCTGCTGCCGTATCTCAGGTCGGTGATCACCCAGGCGACGGCGAGCGGGATGCCGGTGATGCGCGCGCTGCCGCTCGCTTTTCCGAACAACGTGCTGACGCGCGGCTACGAGACGCAGTTCATGTGCGGCGACGCGCTGCTGGTGGCGCCGATCGTCGCCCCCGGCGGGGAGGTCGACGTGGCGCTGCCGCCGGGCGCGTGGTACGACCTCGCGAGCCGGCAGCGGCTGCCGGGCCGGCAGGTGATCCGCTACCGCGCGGCGCTCGAAGAGTTTCCGGTCTTCGGTCGCGAGGGCTACGCGCTGCCGTTGGGCCCCGTCGTGCAGAGCACGCGCGAGATCGATGCTTCCGCGCCGCTCGCCGCGCTGTACGTCTTCGGCAAGCCGACGCAGGCGCTCGACGCGTTCGGGCAGGCGAAGATCGCGCTCTCCGAAGGCGGCCCGACCGTCGCCGCGGCGGCCGGCGTCGAGGTCGAGGTCTTCGGCGACTCGGCGAATGCTCGGGTCGTTCGGATGGAATGACGGCCGGACGCGAACGAGGATGACCGGGAGGCAGCGCTTCGGAAACCTTGCGTCATTCCCGCGGACGCGGGAATCCAGTGTCGTGCGTCAAACGACAGCGGGTGCTCGCGTTCGCGGCAAGGACGGCTGATGGGATGCCGACCCGACCGACTATTGCAGTGACCATCGGCGAGCCCGCCGGGATCGGACCGGACCTGTGCGTGCGGCTCGGCGAGCGCAACTGGACGGCCCGGCTGGTGCTCGTCGGCGACATCGAGCTCCTGCGCGAGCGCGCCCGGCGGCTCGGTGCGGGCGTCCGCTTCACGCCGTACAGCCTCGGCGGCGCGGGAGGGCGGGCGCTGCTCGAGGTCGCGCATTTCCCGGTCGGCGCGCCCGTGGTCGCGGGACGGCCGGACCCGGCGAATGCCAAGACGGTCGTGGCGACGCTGGAGGCCGCGCTCACCGGCTGTCTGTCGCATGAGTTCGCGGCGATGGTGACCGCGCCGGTGCAAAAGAGCGTGCTCAATTACGCCGGGATCGCGTTCACCGGCCACACCGAGTTCCTGGCCGAGCGCACCGGCGCGAAGCGCGTGGTGATGATGCTGGTCGGGGGCCCTCCGGAACGCATGCTCCGCGTCGCGTTGGCGACCACGCATCTGCCGCTCTCTGCGGTGCCTGCTGCCATCACGCAAGCCGCGCTCGAGGAGATGCTGCAGGTCATCGCCGCGGACCTCGCAGCCAAGTTCGGCGTGGCCGGGCCGCGCATCGCCGTATGCGGCCTGAACCCGCACGCCGGAGAAGGGGGCGTCCTCGGTCGCGAGGAGATCGACGTCATCGCGCCGGCGATCAAGGCGGCCCGCGCTCACGGGCTCGACGTCATCGGGCCGGTACCCGCAGACACGGCCTTCGTCCCGGCGTTCCTGGCGGAGCAGGATTGCGTGGTCGCGATGTACCACGATCAGGGGCTGCCGGTGCTCAAGCACGCGAGCTTCGGGCATGGGGTCAACATCACCCTCGGCCTGCCGATCCTGCGCACTTCCGTCGATCACGGCACCGCGCTCGACCTGGCCGCCGACGATGACGCGGCCCGGCGCGCGGATCCGGGTAGCCTCTTCGCCGCGGTCGAGCTGGCGATCGATCTCGCCGCCCGCGGGCCCGCGCATTGAGGTCGCCGACGATTGGCTGCATCATGCGAAGCGCGACGCAAGAAATCGTCGCCCCGGCTTTAGGCCGGGGACCAAGCTCAGCGTCGGAAATTGGATCCTGGCTTACCCCGGGATGATCCCGCTCTGGCCGGACGGCCCTGCGTTGCTGTACGCAACTCGCCCGAGCTCCTATGCGTAACGACTTGCTCACCCACGCGCGCGCAATCGTCGACCAGATTCGCACCCACGGCTTCTACAAGACCGAGCGCATCATCGGCAGCCCGCAAGCGGCCGCGATTCGCCTGGCCGACGGCAAGGAGGTGCTCAATTTCTGCGCCAACAACTATCTTGGTCTCGCCGACGACCCGCGGCTGATCGCCGCCGCCAAGGCGGGTCTGGACGCCTACGGCTTCGGCATGGCCTCGGTGCGCTTCATCTGCGGAACGCACAGCGTGCACAAGGCGCTCGAGGCCGCGCTCGCGCGTTTCCTCGGGACCGACGACGCCATCCTCTACTCGAGCTGCTTCGACGCCAACGGCGGGCTGTTCGAGACGCTGCTGGGCGAAGAGGACGCGGTGGTGAGCGACGAGCTCAACCACGCCAGCATCGTCGACGGCATCCGGCTCTCCAAGGCCAAGCGCTATCGCTACCGCAACAACGACATGGCCGATCTCGAGGCGAGGCTCGCCGAGGCCGAAGGGGCCGGCGCGCGGGTCAAGCTGATCGCGACCGACGGCGTGTTCTCGATGGACGGCATCGTGGCCAATCTGAAGGCGATCTGCGATCTCGCCGACCGCCACGGAGCGCTGGTGATGGTCGACGACTCGCATGCGGTGGGCTTCGTCGGCGCGGGCGGACGCGGGACGCCGGAGCACTGCGGTGTCGGCGGCCGCGTCGATATCGTCACCGGCACGCTGGGCAAGGCGCTGGGCGGGGCGTCGGGCGGATACACGGCCGGGCGCAAGGAGATCGTCGAGCTCCTGCGGCAGCGCTCGCGCCCGTATCTGTTCTCCAACACGCTCGCGCCGGCGATCGCGGCGGCCTCGCTCGAAGTGCTGAAGCTTCTGGGAGGCCCGGAGGGCGCCGTGCTGCGGCAGCGGGTGCGTGAGAACGGCGAGCGCTTCCGCCGCCCCATGGCTTCGCTCGGCTTCGAGCTCGTGCCGGGCGAGCATCCGATCATTCCGGTGATGCTGGGCGACGCCGCGCTCGCCACGCGCATGGCCGACGCGCTGCTCGCGGAAGGCGTCTACGTGATCGGCTTCTCGTACCCCGTCGTGCCCAAGGGCAAGGCGCGCATCCGCACCCAGATGAGCGCCGCGCATACACCCGAGCAAATCGATCGCGCGGTGGCGGCGTTCGCGAAAGTAGGTAAGGCGCTGGGAGTGATCAGCTGATTGCTCCCGGCGTTCTCTGACAATAGACCCAGAGACCGAACATCACGGGCGTCCGAAACAAGAAGGAACCTCCGAAAACGCGCGTCGCGGCAAGTGTAGAATATCGACCTTAGGCTTCGGACTGCCGACTGATGCAGGACCGATTCGACGGCGGACTGCGTTCGCTAACCTGGAGCTAACGAGTTGAGTGCCGGAGTAGTCACTGCCCTCGCCGAGGAAACCTTTGTTTCTGAGGTCACGGCTTCAAACTGGGCAGTGTTCATGCCGTCGGTCATGAAGATCGAGCATGCTAGCTTTCCGGCATCGATCCGCGATAGTTCTTCGTACTACTCGCGGCTCACTCGATCGCCCGCCTCAATCTTCCTAGCGCTATCTGTCGCTCGACGCGACAACATCGTCGGCTATCTTGCCGCTGACGCTCTAGAGAGATTCCCACGAATTCGTGGGTTGGTGCTCGACCCGCATTTTCGCCGCCGCGACACGATATACATTGCGTCTGTCGCGGTCGACGCTGCTTGGCGACATCGCGGGTTCGGAATTGACCTGCAGAGAGAGTGCCTGCGGCGTGCCGCATCAAGGGGCTTCGTGAGGGCTACGGCCCACGTTCACCATGGTGCGCTAGCGCATATGCGACTCGAGGGAACAGTTATTCAGTCTTTTCCCAACTGGTATGGTACTGGGCGTACCTTTGACTATATAGAGATACCAACCGCTTCTTGGAGAGCAAGATGAAGCGCTGGAGGGACGGCTCTAGGGGAATGCTCAATGTCAACGCGATTTTCGCAGGGTTCTCCGGCGTGCTTCTAGCGGTTCTCATTAAGGACGCTGAAGGCGGCGCAGCTCAACTCTGGAGCATGCAGGTTAGCATCATCATGGCGCTCCTTGCCTTCATCTGCTTCGCTTTGGCGGCAGAATGGATAACCGACGCGCTTGACGAAAATACCGTGAAGATCTACCTACGGTCGATGTTCACTTACAACCTAGGCGTGATCCTCGTGCTTCTGTCGCTCGCTTCCATCCTCTATACAGAGTTCCGCACCACCTCTTATCGGTGGATCGCAGTGATTCCTGTCCTCGCGGTTTTCTACCCGTGGGGGTGGCACTGTTTCGATCTCCTTTTTGCTGATAACACCAGGTATCTTGCAGACCTCGAGAAGGACGACGTGTAGGACAGAAGACGCTCCGTTACTCGTCTCCTTATCTCGGTGGGTGGCGGCGGGCTTTGCTCCACTGTATCCTCTGGCCCTTGGGCTAGTCTAGTAGATGGCACTTCCCGCTTTCGCCGAAGGACTGGTCGCTTCTGACCCATGAAGGCTCTCGCCAAGCTCGAGCGGGCGCCGGGCCTCACGTTCACCCGGGTAAAGAAGCCCGAGATCGGCCACAACGACGTCATGATCCGCATCCGCAAGACGGCGATCTGCGGCACCGATCTGCACATCTGGAACTGGGACGAGTGGGCGCAGAAGACCATTCCGGTGCCGATGCACGTCGGCCACGAGTACGTCGGCGAGATCGTCGAGATCGGCCAGGAAGTGCGCGGGTTCAAGGTGGGCGACCGCGTGTCGGGCGAGGGTCACATCACCTGCGGCTTCTGCCGAAACTGTCGCGCCGGGCGGCGGCACCTTTGCCGCAACACCGTCGGCGTGGGGGTGAATCGCGAAGGCGCCTTCGCCGAGTATCTGGTGATCCCCGCGTTCAACGCCTTCAAGATCCCCGACGACATCTCCGACGATCTCGCCGCGATCTTCGACCCGTTCGGTAACGCCACCCACACCGCGCTCGCCTTCAACCTCGTCGGCGAGGACGTGCTCATCACGGGCGCGGGACCGATCGGCATTATGGCTGCGGCGATCGCGCGCCACGTCGGCGCCCGCCATGTCGTGATCACCGACCTCAACGATTACCGCCTGGGGCTCGCGCGGCGCATGGGCGCGACGCGGGCGATCAACGTCAAGCGCGAAAGCCTGCGCGGGGTCATGACCGATCTCGGCATGACCGAGGGCTTCGACGTCGGGATGGAGATGTCGGGCGTGCCGCAAGCCTTTCGTGACATGCTCGAGCACATGAATCACGGCGGCAAGATCGCGATGCTCGGCATTCCGCCGGCGGACATGGCGGTGGACTGGAACCAGGTCATCTTCAAGGGCCTCGAGATCCGCGGCATCTACGGCCGCGAGATGTTCGAGACCTGGTACAAGATGGTCGCGATGCTGCAGAGCGGGCTCGATCTCTCGCCCATCATCACGCACCACTACGCCGCCGAGCAGTACGAGGACGCGTTCACGACCCTGCTCTCGGGGCAAAGCGGCAAGGTCGTCCTGGACTGGACCGCATAGCGAAATTGTGAAAAAAGGGGGCCAAGCTCGATTTCCCGGTAGGCATCAGAAAGGCCAACCCCTGGCGCTGACATCGAGCCTGGCCCCTTTTGCTTTTCACGTCGCGCGCAAGCGCTTCGGCCAGCACTTTCTGGTCGACCGGCGCACGATCGAGCGGATCGTCGCTGCGCTCGATCCGAAAGCGGACGACAACCTTGTCGAGATCGGCCCCGGCCTGGGGGCGCTGACCGGTCCGCTGCTTGAGCGCGTCGGGCACCTCGCGGTCATCGAGATCGATCGCGATCTCGCCGCGCGACTGGCCTCCGAGCATCCGGCGCAGCGGCTGACGCTCTATGCCGCGGACGCGCTCGAATTCGATTTCGGCGCGCTCGGTCCCGACCTGCGCGTGGTCGGCAATCTGCCCTACTACATCGCCTCGCCGCTGCTTTTCCACCTCGCGCGATACGACGCGGCGCTGCGCGACGTCACCGTCATGCTGCAGAAGGAAGTCGTCGAGCGCATGGCCGCGGCCCCGTCCACGCCCGAGTACGGCCGGCTGTCGGTCATGCTCCAGGCAAGGTTTCGCGTCGAGCGGCTGTTCCGCGTGTCCGCAGGCGCGTTCCGCCCGCCGCCCAAGGTCGACTCCGCGGTCGTGCGTCTGACTCCGCTGCGGCAGGCGCGAGCACAGCTTGCCGACGAAGCACTGTTCGCGCGCATCGTCGCGGCCGCCTTCGGCCAGCGCCGCAAGACGCTGCACAATGCGCTGAAGACGCTTGCCAGCGACGCCGATCTGGAGCGCGCCGGCATTGCGCCCGGCGCGCGTGGCGAGACGCTTTCGGTCGCCGATTTCGCACGGCTCGCGAATGCGCTCGCCGCGACCCGAGTCTAGTTTAGTTACTGCCCCAGCCGCGATCCGGCCGCAGCGAAGGCGCGATGATCCGCACCGTCTTCTGACGCGAAGTCTCGCCGTGCAGCAGCGCGACGCTGCGTCGCGGCACGCCGAATGCCTCGGCGAGAAAGCGTCGCAGCTCCTCGTTGGCCTTGCCCTCGACCGGCGGCGATGCCACGCGAATCCTGAGCGCTCCGCCGTGCGCGCCGGCGACCTCGGTGCGCTTCGCACCCGGCTGGGCGCGGATCGTCAAGGTGAGCGAGCCGTCGGCGCCGACGCGCCGCCAGGGCGAGGCGCCGTCAGCGGAAAAGCTGGGCAACGGTCTGCTCCAGCCACGCCACCGGCAGCATCAGCACGAGCTGGGCGAGCACGATGACAATAAGCGGCGAGAGGTCGAGCGCCCCGCCGAGCGGGGGAACGATGCGCCGGATCGGCATGAGCAGCGGAAACGTGAGCGCGTTGAGCACGCCCGCCAGCGGCCCGTCGGGCGCGACCCACGACAGCAGCGCCTGCACGAACACGGCGACGATCACGATCCAGAGCGCGGCCTTGACGAGCTCGATCACGGCGACGGTCGCGATGAAGCCAGCGGTTGTGCCCGACAGCAACGCGCTCGCGGGCGCGGCGAGCGCAGTGAGCGCGGCGAGCCAGAGCACCTGCAGGACCCACGCGACGGCGAGAGAGGCCCAGTCGTAACCGCCAAAGCCTGGGAGGAGCTTGCGCAGCGGCTTCACGGCCCAGTCGGTCAAGGCGCTGACCGCCTGCCCGACCGGATTGCGAAACGGCGCACGCATCCATTGCATGATGAACCGCAACAGCGCGGTGTAGACGAGGAGCCCGAAGGCGACGTCGAGCAGGAAGCGCAGCGCGTCGGTCAACACGGTATCGCCCCCGAGGCTCAGGCCTCGCCACCGAAGAGCTCGCCGAGCTCCCGCGAGCGCTGCGCGGCGGCCTTGACCGCGGCGATGATCGCGGCCTTCACTTGCGCTTCGTCGAGCGCCGCGATCGCGCGCTCGGTCGTGCCGCCTTTTGAAGTGACCTGCGCCCGCAGAATCGCCGCCTCGGAGTCGCTCTGCTCGGCCAGCCGGATCGCGCCGGAGAAGGTGGCGAGCGCGAGCCGGCGCGCCTCGGCCGGCGTGAACCCCAGCTCGCGCGCGGCGGCGTCGAGCGCCTCGATAAAGTAGAACACGTACGCGGGCCCGCTGCCCGAGACCGCGGTCAGCGCATCGAGCTCCTCCTCGCGCTCGCACCACAGCGTGCCGCCGACCGCTTCGAGCACCGCCGCGGCACGCGCGCGGCCCTCGCTGTCCACGCCGGACAGCGCGTACAGCCCGGCGATGCCCGCGCCGATCAGCGCCGGCGTATTCGGCATCGCGCGCACCAGACGCCGGTAGCCGAGCAGCCAGCGCGACAGGTCGGACAGCCGGATCCCGGCCGCGATGGTGAGCACGACCTGGCGCTTGAGCAGTGTGGCGAGCTCGCGCGCCACCGCGCGCACGTTCTGCGGCTTCACCGCGATGACGATGATCTCCGCGTTGGCCACCGCGGGCGGCTCGATCGCGGCGAAGGTGGCCACGCCGAAGCGCGCCGCCACGCTCGCGCGGGCGTCGGGATCGATCTCGACGACCGAAAGCGCGTCGGAGCCCTGCCCGCGCGCGATCATGCCGCCTAAGAGCGCACGCGCCATGTTGCCGCCGCCGATGATCGTGATGTTCACGTGCTTACCTCGTCCTCGTTCGCGTCATAGTGCCACTTTGCCACAGGAGACACGGGGATACCGAGGCTCAAGCTCTTCTTTCGTGCCTGTGTGTCGGTTTGCGACAAGCGCTGCTCGCGATTAGCGCCGCGGACCGAACAGCGCCGTGCCGATCCGCACCATCGTCGCGCCCTCGGCCACCGCGGCCTCGAGGTCGGCCGACATCCCCATCGACAGCGTATCGACGGCGGGGCTCTGCGCGCGCGCCGCGTCGAAGATCTCGCGCAGCACGCGGAACTGACGGCGCTGGCGCGCCACGTCGTGCGTTTCCTCGGCGATGCCCATGAACCCGCGCATGGCGAGCCGCGGCAGCTTCGCGACGGCGAGCGCGAGCGCACGCGCCTCGCCCGGAGCCACCCCGCTCTTGCTCGGCTCGCCGCTGATGTTCACCTGCACGCATACGTTGAGCGGCGCGAGCTCGCCATCGCGCGCGGCGGAAAGCCGCTCGGCGATCTTCAGCCGATCCACGCTCTGCACCCACGCGAAGCGCTCGGCCGCAAACCGTGTCTTGTTGGCCTGCAGCGGGCCGATCATATGCCATTCGATGTCCGGCAGGTCGGCGAGCTCTGCGGCCTTCGCCATCGCTTCCTGCACATAGTTCTCGCCAAACGCCCGCTGCCCGAGCGCGTAGGCGGCGCGGATCGCCGCCACGGACTGGCCTTTGCTGACGGCCAGAATGCCGATAACAACAGGGTCGCGGCCGACGCTCTCGGCTGCGCTGGCAACCCGCGCTCGGACGACTTGCCACGCCTTCTCGTCTAGGCTCATAATCTGATGACGTCAGCATAGCGTGGTCGGGGGTGTACTCCACAGCTTCCGCTTTGGCGTCCAGGGCTGCAATCGCGACGGCCCGCAAGACAACGCCCGCCGTGCGCGAAGACCCGTCGGGATTATAAATGGACATCGCCGAACTCTTAGCGTTTGCGGTCAAGAACCGGGCCTCCGACCTGCACCTGTCGGCGGGTCTGCCGCCGATGATCCGCGTCCACGGCGACATCCGGCGCATCAATCTGCCGCCGATGGAGCACGAGGACGTGCACGCCATGGTGTACGACATCATGAGCGACGCGCAGCGCAAGACCTACGAGGAGATGCTCGAGTGCGACTTCTCCTTCGGCATCCCCAACCTCGCCCGCTTCCGCGTCAACGCGTTCAATCAGCAGCGCGGAGCGGCGGTCGCGTTCCGAACGATTCCGTCGAAAGTGCTCTCGCTGGAGGAGCTGGGGACACCGAAGAGCTTCGCTGCCATGACCGAGCGCCCGCGCGGGCTGATCCTGTGCACCGGTCCGACGGGGTCGGGCAAGTCGACCACGCTGGCCGCGATGATGAATCACGTCAACGAGAACGTGTACGCCCACATCCTCAGCATCGAGGATCCGATCGAGTTTCTCCATGATTCCAAGAAGTGCCTCATCAACCAGCGCGAGGTCGGGCCGCACACGCTCTCGTTCGCCAACGCGCTGCGCGCGGCGCTCCGCGAGGACCCGGACTACATCCTGGTCGGCGAGATGCGCGACCTGGAGACGATCCGCCTGGCGTTGACCGCCGCCGAGACCGGGCACCTGGTGTTCGCCACGCTGCACACGAGCTCGGCCGCGAAGACGGTCGACCGCATCATCGACGTGTTCCCGGCCGCCGAAAAGGACATGGTGCGGGCGATGCTCTCCGAGTCGCTGGTCGCGGTGATCTCGCAGTCGCTCTTGAAGACCAAGGACGGCCAGGGCCGCACGGCGGCATGGGAGATCATGCTCGGCACGCCGGCGATCCGGAACCTGATCCGCGAGAACAAGGTGGCGCA
>DASVPH010000151.1:0-125954 GCA_036382945.1 Casimicrobiaceae bacterium | reverse complement strand
GGCGATCGAGCGCGGTGTGGCTCGCGGTCGCATCGTTCATCGGTGTACCCCCACGCTTGCGGCCTCATTGACCAATTCGGCCGCTACGCTGCCCCCAAAAGCGGGGGCGCAATTCGCGCCTTGGGGCGGCCCTGCGGCGCTTTGATGGACCCCCACGCTTGCGGCCTCATTGGGCAATTCGGCCGCTGCGCTGCCCCCAAAAGCGGGGGCGCAATTCGCGCCTTGGGGCGGCCCGGCGGCGCTCATATGTACCCCCACGCTTGCGGCCTCATTGGCCAATTCGGCCGCTGCGCTGCCCCCAAAAGCGGGGGCGCAATTCGCGCCTTGGGGCGGCCCGGCGGCGCTCATGCCGTCGCTGCATGAGCTCCAGCGCGCCATCCGGCGGAGCGTGGTCGAGCGCGTTGACGGCCTCGCCGCGGCGTACATCCTCGGCGGTGGGCTTGCGCCCGAGCAACGTCTGGCCGTCTATCGCAACACCTTCGCGAGCAGCCTGACCAACGCCTTGCGTCTGTCGTACCCCGCGGTGCAGCGCCTGGTCGGCGCCGAATTCTTCGCCGGCGCGGCGCAGAGTTTCGTGCAGGAAAGCCCACCGCCCGGCGCCTATCTCGACGAATACGGCGCCGAGTTTTCCGAATTCCTGGCGCGCTTTGCGCCCGCGGCCTCACTCGCCTACCTGCCGGAGGTCGCCCGGCTCGAGTGGGCGGTGAATCGGGCGCTCCACGCCCCCGATGTCGAGCCGCTCGACATCGCCCGGCTCGCCGCGCTCGACGCCGCGGACCATGACCGCGTTCGTTTCGTCGCTCATCCAGCGCTCGGCCTCGTTCGCACCGCTTACCCGGTCGACGCGATCTGGCGCGCGGTGCTCGCGGAGGACGACGCGGCGCTCGCCGCCGTCGACCTCGCTGCCGGGCCGGTTTGGCTGATGGTGCAGCGGCTGGCGAGCGGTGTCGACGTCACGCGCATCGACGAGCGCGCATGGCGCTTCGCCGCCGCGCTCTGCGCCGGCGAGCCGCTGGGAGCGGCGCTCTCTGCCGCAGCCGGCACCGATGCGGCGGCGCTCCTTGCGGAGCACCTCGCCGCCGGACGGTTCATCGGGTTCAGTCTCGCCGAGGCGGCCGCCCATCTTCCCGCGCAGGAGCGTGTCTCGTGAGCGATCCCGCGGTCGGAGCTTCCTCTGGCTCGGGCGCAGCCGCGTTCCTCGGCCGCGTGCTGCGTTGGCTCGACGCGGTGCCCTACAGCGTTCTGGCCATCCCCCTGCGCCTCGCGGTGGCCACGGTGTTCTGGAATTCGGCGATGACCAAGCTCGCCAACTGGGATACAGCCGTGGCGCTGTTTATCGACGAGTACAAAGTGCCGCTCCTGCCGCCCGAGGTTGCGGCGTATCTGGCGGCAAGCATCGAGCTGACCACCCCGGTGCTGCTGGTCCTGGGACTGCTGACGCGGCCGGCGGCCGTGGTGCTCCTCGGCATGACCCTCGTCATCGAAGTCTTCGTCTATCCGCTGGCCTGGCCCACGCACATCCAGTGGGCGGCCATGCTGCTCGTTCTGCTGTGCCGAGGGCCCGGAGCGCTGTCGATCGACCATCTGCTGTGGCGCCGCTTCGGCGCGCGCCTCGCGTGAAAGGCTCGTTCCGGGACACGAGCGGTTCATCGGCTTCCGAGCGACCCATGCTATCCTTGGTTGGAGGGCCCGGCCGGTCTGCCGGCCTTTGCTCGACCCCGCGTGCGATCTCCACCGCAAACCGAGATGACCAACCGACACCTGCAAATCTCGATCGTCCTGGCCGTGCTCCTCGGGGGAGCGACATCCTACTTCGCCTTCGGCGCCGAGCGCGCGCCCGCCTCCGCGCCCGATCCGGCGCTCGCGGCCAAGTTCGACGCCTTGAGAAAGAACGGCAATTCGTCGTGCTCCGCCAGTTTCATGCAGTCGATCGATCGCATGCCCGAGACGGCTCGATTGCAAGGGTCGTGCTGCAGCCCGATGAACATGCACCGTTACAGCGAGCAGGTCGAGGGGCTGAAGAAATACAAGGATGTCTCCGACATTCCTGCCGATCCGTACGACATCGAGGCGGGCCTCGCGAAGAAGCTCAAGGCTTCGTACGAAGTACAGCTCGGTCCCGAGGAGCAGAAGGCCTACGATTACGCCATGGCCAACTCGAAGGAAAGAGGGCCATGCTGCTGCAAGTGCTGGCGCTGGTTCGTCTACGGGGGCCTCGGAAAGGTGCTGATTCAGAAATACCACTTCACGGGCGAGCAGGTCACCGAGGTGTGGAATCTGTCGGATGGCTGCGGCGGGCCGGGTGATCACGTGAACCATTCCTGAGCCACCCCGGGCGCGTCGCGAGATGGGACAGAGGAAGCGGAAACGCCAAGGCTCTCCGGCGAGAAAAGTCGAAGCCAAAGGCGCGCGGGTTGCGGAGCCGCCGGAAGCGCCGGGAAAAAGGGCGACGGCCAAGCCCAAGCGAATTGCCGCTCGAGTGGGCAGATACGCGCTGTATGGCGCTGCCGTGGTCGGGATCGGCGCTTTGGTGTGGCTCGCCGCCAGCTCCCCCAGATTGCCCCCCACGAAGATGCAAGGTCACACCGAAGAACTGCCGGCAGGGCACATCCTCAAGACCCCCATGCCCGACGTCGTCCAGCGGCACATGCTCGAGCACGCCGATGGCAAGGGCAGGCCCGGCGTCATCATTCAATACAACTGCAGCAAATACTCCTGCGAGGCGGATCTCGTCGCCAGGCTCACCGATCTGGTGAAGCAGTATCCGGACAACGTCTATCTCGCGCCGAACGACTACGATGCAAAAATCGTGTTGACGAAGGTTGGCAAATCGCGCGTGCTGGATGCTTTCGACGAAGAGGCCATCCGGAAATTCATCCGGGAATGAAGGGCAGCCTATGAAACTCTCTTACGGTTCGATCGGCGTTGCCGCCTCGCTCGCCTTCTTTCTGCTGCTGTACTGGGGGCTGTCCTTCAATTCCAGCATCACGATGCTCTTTCAAAACCTGGAAGACAGGCCGGTGTATCTCGGGTCGTATCTGATTCTCACCGCCCTCGCGATCATTCTCTTCGGCGCGAGCGCAGCGCTGCTCGTGTACCGATGCAGAAAGTTCGGTATCCCGAAGCTCGGAAGCCAGGCAGGTTCGGGGGCGGGTTCCTCCTTCATCGGTTTCGCGGCCTCGGCGTGCCCCGTGTGCGGCTCCACCGTTCTCGCCGCGCTCGGTGTGGCCGGGGGGCTGGCGGCATTTCCGTTGGGAGGGCTGGAGCTCAAGGCGTTGTCGGCTGGTCTCCTGGCGGTGCCGGTCTGGCTGACCTTGCGCGACCTCAAGAAATTGGAACGCCGGGGAGGGGCATGCGAGGCGTGCCCGGTACCTCGAGACGCCTCGTTCAAGAAAGCCGACCGGCCTTGGCTCCTCGGGGTATTCGGCCTCATCGCGGTCCTGTCCTTTGTGAGCTGGCAGATGCTCAGGACGGAACCGTTCATCGCCAAACTGGCGGCAGCAGGCGAGGGTCGCTCGGCCGTCGCGGCGCGAGCAGACGCCGGTAACAATTAGGTTCCTTAGAGTATCGGTCCGTTTACGCGGTGCAAGACGCCGCGCCGCTCTGCCGCCGGTGCGCTCGTCCATGAGCGCGGGATCGACCCCTGTTACGGCCTGCGCTGTGGAGGCAGCCGCGAGCTCCGCAGGCCTCGCGCCCGAGTCCGGCCCGCTCAGGCGGCGCTCGCGCGGCCGAAATAGATGTAACTCATAGGCCGCGGCCCCTTCGCATACTCGGTGGACAGAGCAACCAGGCGGAATCCCGCCGACCCGATCAGCTCGTCAATCTTTCGATCGAGGTTGCAACCGCCGGCGACACGACGCCACAGCGGGCTCAGCCGCCGCTGCCACCGCCGCACCGCCGGGTCCGGCGCAAGGCCGTGCTCGGCGAAGAGCAGCTCGCCGCCGGGTTTCAGCACGCGCCGCATCTCTCGCAGTGCTTTGACCGGCTCCGCGATCGTGCACAGCGTGAAGGTAACGACGACAGTGTCGATCGAGGCGGCTTCGAGCGGCAGCTCTTCGCCGGAGCGCAACAGAAACTCGACCGGAAAAGCCGCGCCGCGCGCCCGTTTCTTCGCCATCCGCAGCAGATCCGCGGAGGGATCGACCGCGACCAGCCGCTCGAGCTGATTTCGGTAGAAACGCAGATTGAGCCCGGAGCCGACGCCGACCTCGAGCGCCACACCGCGCGCTGCGGGAACGACCTGCTCGCGAAAGCGCGTTGCTTCCTTGTTGCGCAGCGCAAAGTCCAGGAGCGGCGGCAGGATCCACCGTTCGTAGAGGTTCATGCTCGCTCCGCTATCGTCGCTCGCGCCGCCCCGCGCTCAAAGGTGGCGAAGACCCTTCGTCGGCAAACGTGTACTCGAACTTGTCGTCGGTGTCCAGACCCTTCGAGCACTCCCGTCAATCGACGCGATAGCGCAGCTCCAGCCGCAGGCTCGTCAGCGCATCGTCCTCACGCGCTGCATCGGCTCTGCGCCTGACCTGCAGCGGGACGTAAAGCAGCTCGAGTCCGAGATTCCAGCGCGCACCGAGCTCCCGCGTCGCGCCAAGCGTGGCGAATGGCACGACGCTGCGCGACACGAGGCGCGAGCGGTCGCGCACGTCGAACGTAAGCGCATCGACCTGCACCGCGAGCTCGGTGCGCACCGCGCCGAAGCTGGCGTGCGCCTCCCAGGCCTCTGCAGTCCAGGCCGAGGTCAACTCGGCGCCGTAATAGTTCAGCGTGACCCGATCGTTCGATGGCGAGCGGCATCCGAACGGGTTGTGTTCGACGTCCGCCACTCCGGCAAGCGTTCCCGGACAGGTGATGTCGCCGCGCACGCGCCCATGCTGGCCGAGGGCGCGTGCCGAGAGCGTGAAGCGATCGCGTTCGAACACGCGGTGCCCGAGTGCGACGGCGACAAAGTCGCGCGGCTGCGCGCCGTTGATCGTCAGCGGCGGCGTGTAGCCGAGCTCGGCCACCCAATCGCCCGGCAGCCCGAGCAGCAGACGCAGCCTTCCGAACAGCGGTGACTTGTTGAGGTCTTCACGCTTGACGCCGTTGAAGCCGACCCGTTGCTGTGCGTCGCTCAGCCTCGGGATGTGAGCGAGGTCCGCGGCGACGCTCCACTGCCAGGGCGCCAGCGCCGGTGTCCGGCCGAACCCGGTCATGAGCGTGGACGCCGCGAAATAGTTCATCGCCCATGCCTCGGGGCGATCGGAGGCCAGATTCTCGTCGTTGCGGACGATGATCTGCCCGCAGGCGGCTGCGCTGAACACGGATCCCAGCAAGAGCGCCACCAGGCCGCGCATGTCGTCGCTCGCTCCACACCATCGCGCGCCGATCTGGACCGTGCTTTGACGGATCGCCATGGCGGCTGCATGGGGAAACAGCCGGGCCGGGCTATCCATTCCCGCCATGGATTCGACCGACACGGTCGACCGGTTAGGCCGGTTGACGCAGAGACCTTTTGGGCAGATGCTTTTCGGCCGATCCTCGACCTCGGCAGAAGGCGAAGAAGAACGGTGGGTCTACTTCGGGAATCCCGGTTGCGAGCGATCAGCATCCTTTGCGCGGCACTGCTGCTGGCGGCGGGCGGCCCCGCGGCTTGGGCGCAGCCGCGGGCGGACTACACGAACCTCAGCCTCGACGAGCTGATGGCGCTCGACGTGATTACCATCAACGTGCTCGGAACCCACATCCATCCGGCGGGCGAGTGGATGGTCGGCTACGAGTACATGTTCGACAGCATGGACGGCAACCTGAGCGGCACGCGCCGCGTCGGCACCAGCCAGATCCTAGACACCTACAATGCGGCCCCCACCGACATGAGCATGCAAATGCACATGGTGATGCTCATGTACTCACCTAGCAACGACCTGACGCTGATGGGTATGCTGCCGTACCTGATCAAGTCGATGCATCACGTGCTGCGCGACGGGACGCGTTTCAGCGAGCGCTCGGAGGGCCCGGGCGACCTCGAGCTCCACGCGCTGTACACCTTCTTCAGCACCGAAGACCGCCGGCAGCGGTTGCTGGTGAACGCCGGCTTGAGCCTGCCCACGGGATCGATCGACCGCAGCATGGACGGGGTCCGTCTGGAGTACCCGATGCAGCTCGGCTCCGGGACGGTCGACCTGATGCCCGGTCTCACCTACCTGGGCCAGATGGAGGTGATGGCGTGGGGTGTGGAGTTGCATCCGCGGTTTCGGGTGGGGAATAATCGTCATGACTATCGGCTGGGAAACCTGTATCGTTTGAGCGGCTGGACAGCGCTGAGGCTGACGCAGTCGCTCAGCCTCTCCGGTCGGGTCGACGCGCAAGCCTGGGGTGACATCCACGGCCGCGATCCGACGCTCGATCCGACCGACGAGCCCACCAAGGATGTGTCAGCGCAGGGAGGGCGACGGGTCGACCTGATGCTTGGGCTCAACGCGTTTTTCCCCGGAGGAGGCTTCAGAGGGCTGCGGCTGGCGCTCGAGGCGGGCGCGCCGGTGTACCAGTGGCTGCATGGACCGCAGCCCGAGACCACCTGGCTCGCGCGCGTGGGGTTGCAATGGACATTCTAAGGAGCCGGCTCGGCCGGACCGCGGCCGCTGTCGCCTTCGGCGCTTGGGCCGCGATGGCCGGCGCGCCGGGCGCGGACGCGGACACCGCGATCGACCGCGAGCACCAGATCAAGGTGGCCTTCGTGTACAACTTCGTCCGGTTCGTCGACTGGCCGACCGACGTGCTCCCGGACTCCCGCAACACGATCACCGTCTGCGTGTTGAGCGACGACCCGATCTACGTCACGCTCGAATCCATCGACGGCAAGATCGTGAAGGGCAGGCGCCTCACGGTCCAGCGGGTGGATGCCGTCAAGGAACTCGCCTCATGCCACGTGGCCTTCTTCGGCGTCTCGGAGGAGAAGCGCCTGCCGCAGGTCATGCCCAGCTTGGAGAATGCGAGCGTGCTCACGGTCGGAGAGATCGACCGGTTCGCCCAGTCCGGCGGGATCATCAACCTGGTCGTCGTGAACAACAAGGTCCGTTTCGAGATCAACGTCGACCAGGCCGAGCGCGCCAAACTGAAGCTCGGCTCGCAGCTCCTGAGTGTGGCCACCATTGTCAAGGGATAGCGTCGTCCGGCGTCTCAAGGCTCGCTTCCTTCGTGACGTCTCGATCCAGCGCAAGCTCACGCTGCTCACGCTGGTCACGAGCGGAGTCACGCTGGTGCTCGCCGGCGTGGCTTACGTCACCTACGACCTGCTTACGTTCCGGCAGGCGATGGAGCGCGACCGGCTGATCCTGGCGCAAATCGTCGGCTCGAACAGCACTGCGGCGCTCGCCTTCGACGATCCGAAGGCGGGCAGGGCGACGCTCGCCTCGCTGAGCGCCCAGCCGCGCATCGTCGCCGCCTGCCTGTTCGACAAGGACGGCAAGGTCTTCGCCACCTACAACCGCGCCGACAAAGGGCCGGGCGCCGGGTCCGGGGGCCAGGATTGTCCGGCGGTCGCCAGCGGGCATCTGGCGGTGTCCCAGCCGATCATCCTCGACGGCGAGACGATCGGCACGATCGCCATCGAATCCGACCTGCTGGAGTTCTACACGCGCGTGGGCCGGTACGCGAGCGCCGGTCTGGTGGCGATCGTGGTGTCGGCCTTCATCGGCTGGCGGCTCTCCTTGAGGCTGCAGGATGCGATCTCGGCGCCGATCCAGAACCTGGTGAAGACCACGCGCGCCGTGTCGGAGAAAATGGACTACTCGGTGCGGGCGGTGAAGTCCAGCGAGGACGAGGTCGGCGTGCTCATCGAGGGCTTCAACGCGATGCTGGCGCAGATCGAGAAGCGCGACGCGGCGCTGACGGAGCTGTCGCGCAATCTCGACCAGCTCTATCGGCTCTCGACGGCGCTCCAGGAGCCGTTGTCGCTGCCCGAGCAGATCGACCGCGTCCTCGAAGGGGCGCGGCACGTGGTGGCCGTCGACCGGATCTTCATCTGGGAGGTCGCGCCGCAGAAGCAGTCGCTCTCACCGCTGGCCGGCGCGGGCTTCTCGAAAGAAGAATTGCGCGACTTCGCCGGCGTCGAGATCCCCCTCGCTCAGGCGGGCGCGATGTACAAGGCCTATCGCGAGCGCGTCTCGCTCGTCTTCAACGAGGCGAACCCGCTTCCCGCCGAGCTGCGGCTCAAGGAGCCCTAC
This sequence comes from Casimicrobiaceae bacterium, assembly GCA_036382945.1. GTDB lineage: Bacteria > Pseudomonadota > Gammaproteobacteria > Burkholderiales > Casimicrobiaceae > PALSA-1003. Next base: position 117,756 of record DASVPH010000151.1, on the reverse strand, counting down.
TCGCGGCTCGAGGCGATCCACACCAAGAGCTTCATCGTCATCCCGATGATCGCCCGCGGCGACCCGGTGGGGTTGTTCACCGCCGACAACCGGCGCAGCGGCGAGCCCATCCTCGCCCAGACCGTCGATCTGCTGCAGATCTTCGCCCTGCACGCGGCCGTCGCGATCCAGAACGCGCGCCTGTTCCGCGAGCTCGAGCAGAAAGGTCAGGAGCTGGAGATCGCCAGTCGCCACAAGTCGCAATTCCTCGCCAACATGAGCCACGAGCTGCGCACGCCGCTCAACGCGATTCTCGGCTACACGGAGCTGATCGTTGACAGGATCTACGGCGAGGTCCCGGAGAAGATCCGCGCCGTGCTCGAGCGCGTGCAGAAGAGCGGCCGCCACCTGCTCGGTCTTATCAACGACGTGCTCGACCTGTCGAAGATCGAGGCCGGGCAACTGGTGCTGTCGCTCAGCGATTACTCCTTTCACGACGTGGTGCAGGCGGTGACGAGCTCGGTCGATTCGCTGGCTGCGGAAAGACGGCTGCGGCTCAGCGTCGATGTCGCGCCGGACCTGCCGGTCGGCCGCGGCGACGAGCGGCGCATCACGCAGGTGCTCCTGAACTTGGTGGGCAATGCCATCAAATTCACCGAGGCAGGCGAAGTCGCGGTGCGTGTGACCGCCGCCGACGCAACGTTTCTGGCTTCGGTCACCGACACCGGTCCGGGCATTCGCGAGGAAGATCGCCAGAAGATCTTCGAGGAGTTCCAGCAAGGCGAGAGCTCGCCGACGAAACCGAAGGTCGGCACGGGGCTCGGGCTCGCCATCGCCAAGCGGATCGTGGAGATGCACGGCGGCCGGATCTGGGTCGAATCGGAGCTTGGGAAGGGCTCGACCTTTTACGTCAGCGTCCCGGTGCGCGCTGGTGATCACGGAGGCATGCTATGAGCAAGAGGATTCTGCTGGTGGAGGACCAGGAGGACAATCGCCGGATCATCCGTGATCTGCTGTCGGCCAGCGGTTACGACCTGGTCGAGGCGGCGAGCGGTGAGGAGGGCCTCGTCGCGCTCGGCGAGCAGGAGCGGCCCGACCTCATCCTGATGGACATCGATCTCCCGGGGCTCGACGGCTACGAGGTCACGCGCCGGATCAGGGGCGTTCCCGAGCTGCGCCAGATTCCGATCATCGCCGTCACTTCGTACGCGCTGAGCGGCGACGATCAGAAGGCGTTCGCCGCGGGATGCAACGGCTACGTCACCAAGCCGTTCAGCCCGCGTCTGTTGCTCGCCAAGATCCGCGAGTACCTGCCCTGAAACCGACGGCGGCCAACGTCCGGGGCCGACTTGCCTTGCATACCCCGCCGAGAATTCTGGTCGTCGACGACAACGCGGCCAACGTAGAGATCCTGCGCATGCGACTGGAGGCGCAGGGCTACGAGATCGTGACGGCAACCGACGGCGAAGCAGCCTTGACGGCGGTCTCCGAGCATCGCCCCGATCTCATCCTGCTCGACGTCATGATGCCGAAGCTCGACGGCATCGAAGTCTGCCGCCGGCTGCGTGCGGACGCCACGTTACCGTTCATCCCTATCGTCATGGTGACCGCCAAATCCGATTCGAAGGATGTCGTGGCGGCGTTGGAGGCTGGTGGCGACGAGTACCTGACCAAGCCGGTCGATCATGCGGCCCTCGGCGCCCGCGTCAAGTCGATGCTTCGGGTCAAGGCCCTGCAGGACGAGGTCCAGCGTCAGGCCGACGCGCTGAAAGAGTGGAATCTCAACCTCGAGGCGCGCGTCAACGAGCAGGTGGCGCAGCTCGCCCGCATGAGCCAGCTCAAGCGTTTCTTCTCACCCAACGTAGCCGACGCCATCATTGCGGTGGGCGAGAAATCGATCCTCACGCCGCACCGGCGGGAGATCTGTTACGTCTTTCTCGATCTGCGCGGCTTCACCGCCTTCACCGACGCTGCCGAGCCGGAAGAGGTCGAGATGGTGCTGCGCGATTACCACGCGGCGATGGGAAACCTGGTTACGCAATACGAGGGCACCATCGACCGGTTTGCCGGCGACGGCATCCTGATCTTCTTCAACGATCCGCTGCCGATTCCCGACGGGGCGAAACGCGCGGCGAAGATGGCCCTCGAAATGCAGAGCTGTTTTGCGCCGCTGCGCGCGCGCTGGTTGAAGCTCGGCTACAACCTCGATCTCGGCATCGGCATCGCGCAGGGGTTCGCCACCCTGGGCGCGTTCGGCTTCGAAGGACGCTGGGACTACTCGGCGATCGGCGGCGTGGTGAATCTGGCAGCCCGGCTGTGCGCAACCGCGCAAGCCGGGCAGATCCTGGTCGACAGGCGTACGCGCGCGGCGCTGGACGACGATTGGGAATTGGAATCCGTCGGACCGTTGACCCTCAACGGTTTCACGCAGCCGATCGCCGCCTTCCTGCTCAAAGGCGCCCCGGTCTAGCTGCGGCGTCGTGGCGATCCGCGATCCGCCGCGCTTGCCCGCATTACCGATTTGTAATGGCGATGTCAGCGCCCTGTTGGCGTTCGGGTCGTAGAGTCCGAATCGCGCGCTACAAGAATTCGCATGGTCGCGATGATGAAGCGCCACCCGCTGCGAGGAGGACCGTTTCCACCTATGAGCCATGCCCGCGTTATCCGCTTCCTCGATCCGGTGCGCGGCGCCAATCCCTGTCCCAAGAGCCGCGGCAGTTGGCGGCCCGTGGTGGGCGACTTATTCGTATGTCGTGCCTGCGACGCGCCGGCGATCACCTGCTACGCCAAGCTTGCCGACTACGGTGAGCTGCCGCCGCTGTCCGCGCGCGCGCTCGCAGCCCACGATAGACCGGATAGATCGCATCTTCCGGCGCAGCCGGCAGCCCTTCTTGGTGCTGCGCCCGCCGTATAGGTCATCGGATCGGTCGCCCGCCCGCCCAACGGGCGCTGCGCTATACGCCCGGTCCGGTGCTCCTTATACTGGGCGCATGGCTCGCCCTCTGCGATCATCGGCAATCGCGCTCGCTGTTCGCTTTCGCCGCTACGCGGCTGCGCTGACGCTGCGCCGCACGCTCGGCGTGGCCGGGACTGCGCTCCTCGGCGGCGCGCTGGCATGGGCGCCGGTCGCCGCGTTTACCGGCGAGATGCTGACGGTGACCAAGGTGGCGCTGGCGGGCGTGGCACTGTTGATCGTCATGAAGCTCGTCCCGCGGCGCGACGTTACGCCGGAGCACGGGCTGGACGCCTCTTCTATCGAGGCCCCGCCGGAAAGGTGATTTCGAACCGCGTCGTGGTTTCCGAGGAGGTTGCCGCGATGCTTCCTCCGTGCGCGTCGACGATCGATTGGGTGAGCGCCAACCCGAGTCCGGCACCGTCGCTGGCCTTCTGGCGTGATGGATCGACGCGGTAGAACCGGTCGAACAGGCGCGGCAAGTGCTCCGGCGCAATGGGCTCGCCCGGATTCTCGACCGCCAGTCGCACTTCTCCGGATGCCTGCGCTTGGATTATGACTCGCACCGAGCCACCAGGCGGCGTGTGCCTTATGGCATTGGAGAGCAGATTGGTGATCGCCCGACGAATCATCAACCTTTCACCCTGGATGCTGCCTTGTCCGACGAGGTCCAGGCGGACACGCCGCTCTTCGGCCAATGCGTTGAAGAAGTCGAACAATGCTCGTGTTTCAGCCGTCAGGTCCACGCTCTCACGCTTTAGCACGATCATGCCGTTATCGGCTTTCGCCAGGAATAGCATGTCGGAGATCATGCGCGCGAGCCGCTCGAATTCTTCCAGGCTCGAGTAGAGCACTTCTCGGTACTCGTCGGCAGCGCGCGGACGCGACAGCGCGATCTCGGTCTGGGTCATCAGGTTGCTGATGGGAGTGCGCATTTCGTGCGCCAGATCGGAGGAGAAATCCGACAGGCGGCGAAACGAATCGTCGAGGCGGGCGAGCATGTCGTTGAAGGCCTGGGCGAGTCCGCGCAGCTCGGTCGGCACGCGGTCGAGCGGTAGCCGGTCTTCCAGGCGCGTCGCCGAAATTCGCCGAGCGACACCCGTCATCTGGCGAACCGGCGCAAGCCCGCGGCGAGCGGCGATCCAGCCAAGCAATGCGGTCAGCACCGAGCCCAGCGCGATCGCGAGCCAAAGCTTCTGGCGCAAAGTCCGCAGGAATTTACGCTGATGGTCGATGTTTAGCGCGATGCCGACGGCGGCGGGCGGCGTCCCCGCCATACCCATGCGTGCGTCCGTAACGACAACTCTAAAAGTGTGCCCGGCGCTTTCCAACTCGAATGATTCCGAGCGCTCGGAACGACCATTCTCCAAGGTGCTCTGCAACAATGCCGGGGGAAAGGCGGCATCCGACGACGCGAAAAGGACACGGCGCTCGGGCGCGATGACCATGATCGACGTGCTCGGGTGCCCGACCAGCGCGTCATCGAGCGTCTGAGGAACTCCATCCAGGTCATTGGGCGAGACGGCCTTGGCCAATACGCGGCGAACAAGTGCAAGGCTACCGTCCAGCTCAACGAGGTCCTGCTCCACGAAATGCCTTTCCACCGCGACACCGATCACATAGCCGACTGCCAGCAGCGCTGCCGTCGAGGCAATTGCGAAAAACAGGGTGAGCCGAAGCGTGACCGATGCAGGCCGCATCACTTGCGTTCCGGGACCTCGAACACGTAACCCATGCCCCGGACCGTGCGGATGAGCTTGGGATCGAATTCGTCGTCGATCTTGGCGCGCAGGCGCCGGACCGCAACGTCGATGGCGTTGGTGTCACTGTCGAAATTGATGTCCCAGACTTGCGAAGCGATGAGCGAACGCGGCAGTACTTCGCCCTCGCGGCGCATGAACAGCTCGAGCAAGGCGAATTCCTTGGCGGTGAGGTCGATCCGCCTGCCGGCGCGTGTCACGCGGCGGCGCAGGAGATTGAGCTCCAGATCGGCCGCCGTGAGTACCGCCGGTTCCATCTCCTTGCCTCGGCGCAATAGGGTCCGCACGCGTGCCAGCAATTCGGAGAAGGCAAAGGGCTTGACGAGATAGTCGTCGGCGCCCAGTTCCAGTCCCTTAACGCGCTCGTCGACCTGGTCGCGGGCGGTGAGAAACAGCACCGGCAGTTGCTTGCCGCCACGCCGAATGGCTTGCAGCACCTGCCAGCCATCCATGCCCGGCAGCGTCACGTCGAGCACCACCAGATCGTAGTGCTCGGCCAAGGCAAGGTGCATGCCGTCGATACCGTCGCGGACGAGATCCACCACGAAGCCGGCCTCGGACAGGCCCTGCCTGAGGTAGTCCCCGGTCTTGGGCTCATCTTCGATGATCAGGATCCTCATTGGTACTGCCCTCGATGGCTTGAGCGGGGCCATTGTCCAGCAATGCGCTGGGGACGACGCGCGAGATTACGAACTTGTAATCGTCCGGTCAGCTTCCCGTCAAGAGCTTCGCTCCACCCCCGCTCCGCGCCGCACGGACTCCATTACCGAAAAGTAATCGGCGTGTCAGCTTCGTGTGGCGCGTGCGAGGGCATAGTGCGCGGCAGCCTGAGTGGAGACAACACGTCGCGACTCGTCGTTTTGTTCGCCGGGGGGGGTGTGCGGTAGCGCGCGTGCCGGAGGCTAGTCACATGAAGCGGATATTCGCGTTGACGATGATGTGGGCGGCCGGCCTTGTCGTTTCGCTGGGGGCAGTGGCCGAAAGCGGCGGTCGTGGCATGCAGGGTATCGCTGGTCCGCGCGCCACGGGGAGCATGAGCCAGGGTGAAGTCCGAAAAGTGGATAGCGCGGTGGGTAAGCTCACCCTGCGCCACGGCTCACTCGACAACCTGGACATGCCGCCGATGACCCAGGTGTTTCGAGTCAGGGATCCGGCTTGGCTTGCGCCGCTGAAGGTGGGCGACAACGTTCGCTTCGTCGTGGAGCGCATCGACGGCAATTTGACGGTCACCGCGCTCAAGCCGGATAAGAACTGATCCTCGAAACCGAAGCGAGAAGGTCGGGAACACGACTTGCAGTGCGCGACGGCTCGCCGAGCTGACGCTTTTGACCAAGAAAGGAGATATCGATGGAAGCGTTCCTATCCCAGAATCTGGTCTGGATTATCCTCGCCGTCGGCGCCGTATTCGTCTTCAGTCGTCTGCGTGGCCACGGTGGCTTGCTCGGGTTCGGCGGTGGGCACGGCGCGGCCTTTGGCGGTGGCGATCACTCGGGACACGGTCCCGGCGGCGACCAGCCGCAAGACAGCGCACCTGCAGCCATTGACCCGGTGACTCGGAGTCCCGTCGATCCGGCGCGCGCGCTGAGCTCCTTCTACGGCGGTCGCGTTTACTACTTCGAGTCGGCGGAAACCCGCACCAAGTTCGAGGCCGCTCCTTCGTCATATGCGTCGCCTCAACCGGAACAACAACAGTCGAGCGGCCGCCGACATGGCTGCTGTTGACTCGTTATTGCGCAACGAACGCTCGCCAAGCATGAGCCAGGATGAGCGCGCGCCCTCGGCCGTGACGAGCCGAATTCCTTCGAGCATCGTAGGTTATTGAGTCGAGCACATCGCCACGGGAGGATTGCCGTAGCCCTCCGCGACGGAGCCGCCGCCCATCATCATCGACTGGACATCGAAGTCGATGGTGTAGCGATGGTTCGAATCGCTGCGGTTGTTCCAGGTGCGATAGATGGGCAGGGTTCCCGCCGGGCAGCCGCCGCTCGCGGGATCCGGCAGGTACATCTGGAAAACATCGTCGGATTCCAGGATCCAGGCATTCGGAAATCTGCGCATGAAATCTGCGTACTCGGCGGGTGAGGCGGAATAGAAGTGCGAGTCGAGCCCTGCCGCCGGCAGGCCATAGAAGCGACAAACCGGGGAGGTCGCGCCTCCCGTATCCGCGGCCGGATCGACGACGTTGAAACTGTACCCGGTGCGTTGCCAGCCGCTGAAGTATCCGGCATCGAGCTTGCTTATTTCGTTGGCATTCGCGGTCAGGAAATAGTGGTCGAGATCCGCGTCGTAGTACTCGATGGCACGCGCTACCGCAGGAACCGGCTTCGTCGGCACGGTCACATTGGTGAGCAATGCTTCTTCCTGGCCGTCCATCCACCGCACCATCCCCACCCCCGGCGCATACCACACATCACGCACGTAACCCGAGCCACGATGCTCGCGGATGTGCAGCGCGTTCGGGAACGTGCCCATCGGCGTCGTGACCGTCTCGAGCGCCTCGGCCTCATAGGTGCTCATGTAGTTCTGGATCCCCATCATGCTGTTCATGCCCGCGACGCCGGCCTGCCAGGTCTCCGCATTCTGATAGCCGCCTCCATCCATCATGGTGCCGGGTGAGACGGGATTCTTAAGCAGCCATTCCGGGTCCTGAAAAGTGCTCATGAAATGCTGGCCCGCTGCGGTGTAACCGTCGCCACCGAAGTAATGCATGCCATCGTCGGCCGTGGCGTAGAAGTCGGTCGCATCCGGCGCACAAGGCAGGCCGGTCGGGCAGGCGAATGTTGTGTGGATGCCGGCCAACTGGGAAGCTCCCACCCACTGCTGTCCCAGGTGGACGACCGCAGTCGCCGACCTCCGGGGTCCGCTGGCGTACACGTAATCGTATCGGGCCCCATCGATCAGCGGAAAATACTGCGTCGTGGATATCGGCCCGTTCATCATCTGGCCCGGACTCGTGCCGGAGACGAGGGCCAGCAACGAGACAGCGAGGATTCTTGACATTGTTGGTTCTCCCAAGTTACCCGAAACCGTTACGGTGGATTTATTTTCGAGTGCGCAGGAATTCGGCTCACTGATCTCGCGCAGCATCTGCGCGGCTTCGCGCGGTATGGCGCTATTGGGCGCGGCCCGAGGACGAATGTCTATCACCGAGACTGGGGGGCTCCCATAGCCCTTACGGGTAGTAATCAAAGCGAACTGCCGCGACGGTAGACTGAACTTGGTTTCGAGCCGGTCCAGTCCGTTCATGCCCCGCGACGGCTTGACTTAGGTCAAGTTGTCGATCCGGCTGCCTGGTAGACTCGAAACAATGAAAGAAAAACGTTGTCTATCGACGCGAGGCCACTCATTTCGCGTTGCAGTCCTCTCGGCGAGTAGGCGCTGACCTGCTCGCCGCACTTGCGCACGCGGGCTGATCACCGCGTCACGTCGAGGCATCGCCATTTTCATTCGCTCAAGGAGCGTGTCATGAGAAAGTCAATCGCGTGGGTTATCGGCGCCGCCGCCCTGTTTGCCGGAGGCGTCGCCTTGGCCCAGGACGCCAAGGCTCCGCCGCCCGCGGCTAAAGCGGCCGCGAACGCGTCGATGCCGACCAAGGCGCAGATCGACGAGCACATCAAAAAGATGCAGGCGCTGCACGAGAAGGTGACAGGCGCGGCGACCCCCGAGGAGCGCCAGAAGGCGCTGGAAGAAGCCCGCAAGGAGATGCAGGACGCGATGAAAACGATGCAGCCGATGATGCAAGGCGGCGGCATGATGGGCGGTGGCACGATGGGTCGGAAGGGGAAAGCTGCGGACAACAGCGCCCAGATGCAGATGATGGGCGAGCGCGTGGACATGATGCAGATGATGATGCAGATGATGATGGATCAGCAGGGCATGATGGGCGGCACTTCCAAGATGCCGGAATCGGCTCCGAAGAAGTGAGCCTAAGGGTGCGAGCGCCGCCGGCAAGCGCGTCCCGATGAAGGACGGCGCGGTGATGGCGGGCAGCGACAGCGCCCGCTATAGCATGAAGAACGACGCCATCTGGGAGCAGACTAGCGAAAAGGGAACACTGCATCCGAACCATCCTTGAGCCTTGCGCCGCGAGTCGAAGGGGAGCAGCCATGCGCTTGCGGCGTCGGCACCGGGGCCCGGCTCGAGCGCACCGTCGTCGGTTGTGGGGTCGGGCAGCAGCTCGCACCATCATCATCGAGAGCAGTCTTGAGCGAGGCTTCCTCCTCCGCCTTCTGGCCGTCCGCCTGGGAACCCGTCGTCGATGCTCCTCCCGCGTACGGGCTCTGGTCGCTGGTGATCATCAACTCGCTGGTGTTCATCATTTTCGCGTTCAGCTTCGCCAAGCCGCAATCGCCGCGCGACTGGAGATCCTTCGGTGCGTTCGCGGCCTTCCTGGTCGCGCTGTTCACCGAGATGTACGGATTTCCGCTGACGATCTATCTTTTTGCCGGCTGGCTCACTTCGCAGTTTCCCGGAGTGGACTGGACCAGCCACGACGCCGGCCATTTGCTCGAGATGATGTTCGGCTGGCGCGCCAATCCGCACTTCGGACCGTTTCACCTTCTGAGCTTCGTCTTGATCGGCGGGGGTTTCTGGCTGCTGGCCGCAGCGTGGCCGGTGCTCTATCGCGCGCAACGTTCGCATCGCATGGCCACCGCCGGCCCGTACGCCAGGATGCGCCACCCGCAATACGTCGGCTTCGTGCTCATCATGCTCGGCTTCCTGGTGCAATGGCCGACCATCATCACGCTGATCATGTTCCCCATCCTGGTGACCATGTACGTACGGCTCGCCAAGCGCGAGGAGCGCGATGCGCAGAACGAGTTCGGAGACGAATACCGGCGCTACGCGGCCTCCACGCCCGCGTTCTTTCCACGCTGGAGCAGCGCGGCGCCTGCGCATCGCCTGTAAGCGATAACCGGGACGCGTAGGCGCCGGACTATCCGGAATCCGTAGAATTGGCATGATGTCGTCCACCGCCTCCACGCCGCCGCATATCGATCGCGCGGAGCGCAACTCGCTCACGCTGCGCTACCTCGGTATCGACAGCTACCGCGAAGCGGTGATCTTCATGCGCGCCGACTGCCACATCTGCCGTGCGGTCGGCTTCACCGTTCAGTCGCGGGTCAAGGTCGCGCTCGGCGAGCGCGCGTTGGTGGCGACCCTCTACATGGTCACCGGCGATCTGCTCGCGGAAGGCGAGGCGAGCCTCTCCAACGTGGCGTGGCAGGCGCTGCATGCCAGAGAAGGCGCGACCATCGCCGTGTCCCACCCGCCGCCGGTGGAGTCCTTGCGCCACCTCCGCGCCAAGGTCTATGGGCACCGTCTCGATGACGCAGCCATGCGCGAGATCGTGCGCGATGTCGTGGCAGGCTGCTACTCCGACCTGCATCTGGCCGCATTCGTCACCGCGTGTGGCGGTGACCGGCTCGACCTGCACGAAATCGTGGCCCTGACGCGCGCCATGATCGATGTGGGGGAAAGCATCCGCTGGCCATACCCGCAAGTGATGGACAAGCATTGCGTCGGTGGGCTGCCGGGGAACCGCACCACGCTCTTGCTCGTTCCGATCGTGGCGGCGGCGGGGCTGGTCATTCCCAAGACCTCGTCGCGCGCCATCACTTCCCCGGCCGGCACCGCGGACACGATGGAAATGCTCGCGCCGGTCGCGATCGACATCGCCACGATGCGCCGGGTGGTCGAGCAGGAAGGCGGCTGCATCGTGTGGGGCGGTTCAGTCGGCTTGAGTCCCGCCGACGATTCGCTGATCAGCGTGGAACGCGCGCTCGACCTCGACAGCGAGGGACAACTGGTCGCCTCCGTGCTGTCGAAGAAAGCTGCCGCGGGTGCGACCCACGTGGTCATCGACATGCCCGTGGGTCCGACAGCCAAAGTGCGGTCCACGGCCGCCGCCGCGCGCTTGACCAAGCGCCTCGACGGCGTTGGGCGTGCGGTCGGGCTCACGGTCGAAGTTTGTGTGACCGACGGCAGCCAACCTGTCGGACGAGGTATCGGACCGGCCCTCGAGGCCCGCGACGCGCTCGCCGTGCTGCAGGGTGAACCGTCGGCAGCCGCGGATCTGCGCGAACGTGCGTTGACGCTCGCCGGCGCGATCCTCGAGTTTGCGGGGATGAGCGCCGCGGGGACCGGCGTGCAGGCGGCAAGAGGCATCCTCGACGACGGTCGGGCGTGGCGAAAGTTCCAGGCCATCTGCGCCGCGCAGGGCGGCATGCGGGAGCCGCCCCGAGCGCCGCTCCAGCAGCCCGTCGTCGCCGCGCGCAGTGGCCGCGTGACCGGTGTCGATAACCGTCGTCTCGCGCGCGTGGCCAAGCTTGCGGGAGCACCGCAGGCGCCGGCGGCCGGTCTGCAGTTCCTGGCGCCCGTGGGGACGAGGGTCGAGCCCGGGCAGCCGCTCTTCGTGATGCACGCCGAGGCACCCGGCGAGCTCGCGTATGCATTCGACTACGTGCGCAGTCAGCCCGACATCGTCACCATCGAGCCGGCGGGATGAGCGGCGCGGCGTTCGGCTTTCCGGGGCACGACCTGCTTGCGCAAGGCGTGCGGCGAGAGCGCGGACATTCTCACGCCATCGCTTGCGCAAGCGTAATGCCGCCGAGCGCGCCGAGCATGACGACGACGAGCGGCGGCGCACGCCACGCGGTGAGCAGAACGAAGCCGAACAGAGCGATTCGAAATCTCGCGGCGTCTTCACTGAAGTAGTCCAGACCGGGCCGTAGAGCGCCGCAGCGAGCAGGCCGACGCTCGCTGCCTTGACGCCGCGCATCGTCGCCTGCGCCCGCGTCCGCTTGCGCGGCGCCTCCCAGAAGGGCGGCGCGCCCGGGAGTTGCAGCACGCCGGGCCTCCGGCTATCCCCTGGAGGGGTCTGAGTGCCGGAACCTCGACTTCCTTGATCCAGATCAATGCAAGTGCGACTCATTCTCATTGACAATAGGAATAATTCTCATCTAGGATGGTGAGGGTGACGATTCCATGAAGGGGGAACAGCGATGTCCTGGTCCGATGAAAGATCAAGGCGCGCGTCTTCAGCCCGGGTGGCGATAGCTGCCGCGCTGTTGGCTGCCGCACCATTCTCCGCCCGCGCCCTCGAGTACCCGGTCGGCCAGCCCCAGAACATTGCCGGCATGGAAGTCGCGGCGGTGTATCTCCAGCCCATCGAGATGGAACCCGAGGGGATCATGCGCAAGGCCGTCGATTCGGACGTACACCTCGAGGCCGACATCCATGCGCTCGCCAACAACCCCAACGGGTTCCCGGAAGGCTGGTGGATGCCGTTCCTGCTGGTGCGCTACGAGGTGACCAAGCTGCCCTCTGGAGCGGCGATCACCGGCGACTTCAAGCCGATGGTCGCGAGCGACGGTCCGCATTACGGCGACAACGTGAAGCTCTCCGGGCCGGGCAGGTATCGCCTCAAGTACACGATTTACCCGCCGAGCGCCAAGGAAGACACGGCGGGTGCCGTTTTCGGTCGGCACACCGATCGCGCCACCGGCGTGCGGCCCTGGTTCAAGCCCTTCGACGTCCAATGGGAGTTCACCTACGCCGGCGTCGGCAAGAAGGGCGGGTACTGAAATGCGAGGCACGGTCCGTGTGCAGTCGTCGCGCGCCATCCGTCTTCGCGCATTCACCCTCGCGCTCGGGTTGGCTGGAACCCTGGGCGCGGGAGCCGCCGCGGCGGACGAAGCCGCGTTGCAGGCAGAAATGCGCAAGCTTGCCGAGCGCGTCGAGCAGCTCGAGCAGCGCAATCGCGAGCTTGAGAAGAAGCTCGAGGTGCGCGAGACCGCCGAGCCGCGCCTGAAAGCGCTGGAAGAGGCGCAGGCGCAAACGACAAAAGCGCTGGCGAGCGAGCGGCTGAGCGAGCGCGAGCCGGAGCTGGTGACGCGCTTGAAGGCGGTCGAGTTCGAGACGCTGGAAATGAAGAAGCAGGCCCGCCAGATCGAGGCGCTGGAGGGGATCAGCGTCGGCGCGAGTTTGACCGGCGTCGTCCAGCAGGTCGGCGCCCACGGCGCGGCAGACGGTGAGCGCCAGGAGCGCGCCAACTACCGCGGTGACGTCTCGGTGGCGCTGCCGGGCGGCGAGATGGGCGATATCGAAGGCAAGATCTTCACTCATTTCCGCTTCGGCCAAGGCGAAGGCGTGGGGCTGCGTCCGACCTATACGAGCACGCCGAACTCGGTGGCGTTCCAGACCAATGCCGGGCCGGATAATTCCTTTGCGATCCTCGCCCAGGCCTGGTACCAGCTCACCGTGCCGCTTCCGCTCGGCGGGTTCAAGCCACAGTCGCGCGAACGGCTGGAATTCACATTCGGGAAGATGGATCCGTTCCTGTTCTTCGACCAGAACGCGATCGCCGACGACGAAACGGTGCGCTTCATGAACAACGTGTTCGTCCACAATCCGCTGCTCGATTCGGGCGGCGACGTCGGTGCCGATGCGCACGGGTTCACGCCGGGCGCGCGCTTGGCGTATTTCAACGAGCGCGACAAGCCCGACACGTGGGGCGTATCGCTCGGCGTCTTCGGCTCCGGGCCCGGAGCGAATTTTTCCGGGTCGCTCGCCGACCCGTTCTTCATCGGTCAACTCGAGACGACGCGCCGCTTCGCCACCGGCCTCCCGGGCACCTACCGCGTCTACGCTTGGCGCAACGGCCGCGCGCTGGATTTCACTGGCGCGAGCGAGCGCCACAGCGGGTGGGGTCTGTCGGTCGATCAACGCGTCGCCGAGGACGTCACGCTGTTCGGTCGCCTCGGCGCGGAAGCGCGAGGGCACGTTCGCTTCGACCGCGCGTTCACGCTCGGCGCGGAGGTCGGCGGCAGCTACTGGGGTCGCGCGGCGGACGCGGTCGGGCTCGCCGCGGGGCTAATGCGTACCAGCGCGGAGTATCGCGACGCGACCGCCGACGGGACGCTCGTCGGCTACGCGGCGTCGGGAAGCGAGCGCGAGGTCGAGCTGTACTATCGCTGGCGGGCGAACAACCGCTTCGATCTCACCCCGGACCTGCAATGGCTGCAGCGGCCGGGCGGCGACGGCTCGGCGTCGAGCTTCTGGTTGGCGGCACTCCGCGCCAGGATCGGTTTCTGAGGCTGGGATGCTCATGCGAATGCCCGTACACGTGATTGGCCGCCTGCTCGCCGGCATTGTGGTCGGCGTTGCCGCCGCAAGCCTCGCCGCGGCCGCGGAGCTTCCGACCTTCGCCATCACGATTAAGGACGGGCGCATCGATCCGCCGCGTCTCGAGATCCCCGCCGGAACGAAGGTGAAGCTCACGCTCCGCAACGAAGGTCCCGGTGCGGCGGAATTCGAAAGCACGGATCTGCGCGTGGAAAAAGTTCTCGCCCCCGGTGCGAGCTCGTTCCTCGTGCTGCCGCCGCTGAAGCCGGGCACCTATCGAGCGTTCGACGAGTTCCATCCGTCGACGGGCGTGATGCTGATCGTGGCCAAGTAGGACATGCCGCGAGCCGGCACACCGAAGGTGCTCGCTCCGGCAACGCCTCCCGTCGGCGGCCGCGGCTGGCTAGCGAGCGTGGGCGAAGCGCTGCGGCGCCATCGCGGCACGATCGTCGCCGCGCAGTGGGTGATCGTCGCCGCCTACGCTTTCCTGGTCGCCGTGCCCGCTTTCCTGCCGGCGCCGGCGCAGGACGCGACGATCCTCTCCGACCTGAGGCTTTTCGCGCGGTTCGCGTTCTGGGGCATCTGGTGGCCGTTCGTGATCTTGAGCGTGATGGTCTTCGGCCGCGCCTGGTGCGGCCTGCTCTGTCCCGAAGGGGCGCTGTGCGAGTTCGCGAGCCGGCACGGCCTCGGCCGCGCGATTCCCCACTGGATGCGCTGGAGCGGCTGGCCTTTCGTCGCTTTCGCCGGCACGACCGTGTACGGCCAGCTCGTGAGCGTCTACGAGTACCCGCAGCCGGTCCTGCTAATCCTCGGCGGCTCGACGGTGGCCGCCATCGCGGTGGGCTTCGTCTACGGCAAGGGCAAGCGCGTGTGGTGCCGGTATCTGTGTCCGGTCAACGGGGTGTTCGCGCTGCTCGCCAAGGTCGCGCCGTTCCATTTCCGCGTCGACGAGGATGCGTGGAAGCGGCAGCGGGCCCGCGTGGCGAGCGTCGATTGCGCGCCGCTCCTGGACCTGCGGCACATGAAGAGCGCCTCGGCCTGTCACGCCTGCGGGCGATGCAGCGGTTATCGCGGTGCGATCGCGTTGGCGCCGCGCTCGCCGAACCGCGAGATCGCCTCGCTCGCGCCAGGGGAGATTTCGACCCCGGTCGCGGCGCTCCTCGTGTTCGGCGTGCTTGGGCTCGCGCTGGGCGCGTTCCAGTGGACCGTGAGCCCGTGGTTCGTGCGGATGAAGCAGGCACTCGCCGAGTGGCTGGTCGCGCACGACGCCTTGGCGCTTCTCGACGATCGCGCGCCGTGGTGGGTGCTGACGCACTACCCGGAAGCGAACGACGTCTTCACCTGGCTCGACGGGCTCGCCATCATCGCCTACATCCTGGGGATTGCTATCGTCGTGGGCGGCGCGACGTGGCTCGCGCTCTCCGCCGCTGCGCGGCTGGCGGGACGCGGACGCTTCGACTGGAAAACGCTCGCCATGGCGTTGGTGCCCATCGGCGGTATCGGGCTTTTTCTCGGCTTGTCGATGCTCACGCTGACCCAGCTCCGGGCCGAGCATGTGGTGTTCGCGAACCTGCGCTTGGCACGCGCGCTGGTGCTCGGGCTCGCGCTCGCCTGGTCGGCATGGCTGGGCGCGCGCATCGTGCTCCGAAGCGGCGCCTCGAGGCTGCGGCGAGGGCTGGCGTTGCTGTTATTCGGCGTGCCGCTCGCGCTCGTCGGGACGGCGTGGACGCTCGTCTTCTTCGTCTGGTAAGCCCTACGCGCCTTGTCGAGCGCAGGTCGCGCAGAGGCGAACCGGCAAGGCAAGACTAACCCTGGAGGATCTCTCCTGGAATGGAGTGCACGGGCAGAATACGGTCGACCGCACCGAGCTTGATCGCTTCCTTGGGCATGCCGAACACCACACAGGTGTCTTCGTCCTGCGCCACGGTCCGCGCGCCGGCCTGGTGCATCTGTAGCAGCCCGCGCGCACCGTCGCTGCCCATGCCGGTCATGATGATCCCCAGCGCGTTGCTCCCGGCGCACTTGGCGACCGAGCGGAACAGCACGTCCACCGACGGGCAGTGGCGGTTCACCGGCGGCGCGCTTCTCACGTCCACGTAGAGCGACGGCCCGCTACGCCTGAGCGTCATCTGCTTGCCGCCGGGCGCGATCAGGGCGCATCCGGGGAGCACCCGATCGTTGTCTTGCGCTTCTTTCACCTCGATCTGGCAGATAGTGTTCAGCCGCTCGGAGAACGCGGTGGTGAATCTCTCCGGCATGTGCTGCACGACGACGATGGGCGGAGAGGTGCGGGGCAGCGCCGAGAGGACCATCTCCAGTGCCTGGGTGCCGCCGGTGGAGGTACCGATGGCGACCACGCGCTCGGTGCTTCCGTTGATGGCCCTCGCGGGCCTCGCGACCGGGGCCGGCACGTCGGGTCGGAGGTTGCGTGCGTTCGCCTGCGCTGCCGCCTTGACCGCCTCGAGCAATTGGGCCGAAGCGTCGAGCAGGAAATTGCGAACGGCGATCTTCGGTTTGGCCACGATGGCGACCGCGCCGGCGGCGAGCGCCTGCATGGTCGCTCCGGCGCCTCGTACGGTGAGCGACGAACAGATCACCACCGGCGTGGGTCGCTCCGCCATGACCTTCTTCAGGAAGGTGATGCCGTCCATGCGCGGCATTTCCACGTCCAGCACGATCACGTCCGGCCAATCGAGCTGCATGCGCTGCATGGCGAAGATCGGGTCGGCGACGGCGGCAATCACGTGGATCGAGCGGTCCTGCGACAGGACGCCGGAAATGACCTGGCGCACCACCGCCGAGTCGTCCACGATCAGGACCTTGATCATGGCTACTTCGGGGACCTGTCGCTGTTCGGGGGCGCGGGCACCTGCAACGCTTTCTTGACCCAGACGTCGCCGCTCCACAGGTCGAGCATCACGTTGCGGTGGCCGTTGCCGCCGAGATCCTCGGCGGTGAACCTGAAGCCGTATCGGGTCACGAGCTCGCGTCCGATCTGCACATTGCGCTCGGGGATATCGAAAGGACCGCCTGCCCTTCCACGCTTTCCCTCGTGCTGGAACATGCGGCCGCCGCCGAAGATCTTGACTTCGTACTCGCCCGGCCTGGTATGGGAGCTCCTCAATTCCCGCATGAACAACTCCATCACCTCGTCGGCGTAGCGGCCATCGAGCGGCTCGTGCTTCTTCCGATGCGCTCGGCTCGGCAGCACGTAATGGCTCATGCCGCCCAGATGCAGCCGCGGATGCCACAGCGTGATCGCCACGCACGAGCCGAGCAGCGTGCGGATGCGCGTCTTCCCTTCGCCGAAGTAGAACTCCCCCGGCTGCAGGAAGATTTCCAGGATGTCGGCCGGAGCGTGCATCAGGATTTGCGGTAGATCGACGGAACGACGGTCGCGACCGCGTTGGTTACGCCGTTCAGGCTTTCGGAGTGCCCGACGATCAGGTAGCCGCCGGGACGGAGCTGCGCCAGCACGCGAGAGACGACTTCGCGCTTGGTGGGCAAGTCGAAGTAGATCATCACGTTCCTCAGGAAAATGACCTCGAACGCGCCGATCTGCGGCAAGGGACCGGCCAGGTTGACCTGCGCGAACTGCACGCGGGCTCGCAGCCGCGGCTCGATCAGGAACGTGCCCTCTTGCGCGCCCACGCCCTTCAGGCAATAGGCCTGCAGCAGCGGCCGCGGGATGCTCTTGGCGAGCGCGAGCGAGTAATGCCCGGTACGCGCGCGCTCCAGCACGCGGCTGGAGAGATCCGAAGCGACGACCTCCCACGGCGCCTCGCCCAGCGCCGCAGCGAGCGTCATGGCGATACTGTACGCTTCCTCGCCGCTGGAGCTCGCCGCGCTCCACACGCGCAGCATCCGCCCCGGCGGGCGGTGCGGAAGAACGTTGTCGCGCAGAAACGCGAAGTGCTTCGGCTCCCGGAAGAAGTGCGTCTCGTTGGTCGTGAGCAGATCGATCGCGATCTGCAGCTCGCCCGGGTGGGCGCCGCTCTGCAAGAGCTGGAAGTATTCGCCGTAGCTGTCGAGCTGGTGATGGCGCAGACGCTGCGCGAGCCGCCCCACGACCAGGGCCTTCTTTTGATTCGAGAGGTTGATTCCGGCAACGCGATGAATCCAGGTGCGGATCGCCTGGAACTCCGGGTCGGTGATCGGCAGCGCTCGCCCCGCCGCCACAGCAGGACGCCGGGTCGGAGACGAGCTCGACCGGCGATCCGGCTGCTCCCTCATGGGAAGTGAGCCGGCGCGGTCAGGGCGCCGGCATGGCGATCGCCTGGGGCGCTGCGCTGCGCGGCGCGTGCGCTTCGCCGACCGCGGCCTGGCCTTCGCCCATTGCCTCCGGGATCGCCAGCTCCTCGATCGAGAGCACTTTGCCGATGTCGAGCAGGATCACGAATTGCTCGCCGAGCTTGCCCATGCCGCTGATGAACTCCGCGCGCAGGTTGGCGCCGAACAGCGGCGGGGGCTCCACGTCCGCGTCGGCGATCTCCACGACCGCGCTAACCGCGTCGACCATCACCCCGACGTCGTGCTGCTCTTCGTTCTCGATCACCTCCAGGATCACGATGCAGGTGCGCCGCGTCTGCTCGAGTCTGCTCCGCCCGAAGCGCGCCGCCAGGTCGATCACCGGCACGACGCGGCCTCTCAGGTTGATGATGCCGCGCATGTAGCGCGGCAGCATCGGCACCTCGGTCGGAGTGCGGTACTCGATGATTTCTTTGATCGAGGCGATGGCGATGCCGAAGGTCTCCGCGGTCACGACGAAAGTCAGGTACTGCCGGCCGTGTGCAACGGCCTCCTGCTTGGCCGGCGGTTGCCGCGTACCGATGCGTTTCAGTGCGCCCATGACGTTCTCCGTGGCCTAGAACCTCACGAATTCCTTCGGTTCGGCCTTTCTCTTCGTTGCGTGCGCGGCGCGCTCCGCCAGCACGGCGATCTGCGCACCTCCGGTCGGTGCGGCAGCCGGCACGGGCGGGTGTGCCGGCGCTTGCCGCGCGGTCGCCGCCGGCTTGGCTTGGGCCATGGGCACGCTTTTCTCGTCGCTCGCTTCCACCTTGAAGAAGGCCATGAGCTGCTGCAGCGTCTCCGCCTGGCTGCTCATCTCCTCGGCCGTGGCCGCCAGCTCCTCCGAGGACGAGGCGTTCTGCTGCGTGATCTGGTTCAACTGCGTCATCGAGGTGTTGATCTGCCCGACGCTGGAGGACTGCTCCTGCGACGCCATCGCGATCTCCTGGACGAGGTCCGAGGTCTTCTTGATCGCCGGTACCATCTCGGAGAGGAGCTTGCCCGCCTTC
Source organism: Casimicrobiaceae bacterium (assembly GCA_036382945.1). Classification (GTDB taxonomy): domain Bacteria; phylum Pseudomonadota; class Gammaproteobacteria; order Burkholderiales; family Casimicrobiaceae; genus PALSA-1003. Next base: position 98,641 of record DASVPH010000151.1, on the reverse strand, counting down.
TCGGCCACCGCCACGGAGCTTCCGGCCATCTCGCCGATCTCCTGCGCCGCGACCTGGCTGCGCTCGGCGAGCTTTCTCACCTCTCCCGCCACTACCGCGAAGCCCTTGCCGTGCTCGCCGGCTCGCGCCGCTTCGATCGCGGCGTTGAGCGCGAGCAGGTTCGTTTGGTAGGCGATGTCGTCGATGATGCCGATCTTCTTCGCGATCTCCTTCATCGCCGCGACCGTCTGCTCGACGGCCTCTCCGCCTTCGCCGGCCTGCTTCGCCGCCTGCATCGCCATGCTGTCGGTGACCTTGGCGTTCTCGGTGTTCTGCGCGATCGACGCGGTCATCTCCTCCATCGAGGCGCCGGTCTCTTCCACGCTCGCCGCCTGCTCGCTCGCGCCCTGGCTCAGAGACTGGGCCGTGGCGCTCACCTCCTCGGAGGCCGAGGACAGGGCGGCGGCGCTGCCGCGAATCTCGCTCACCACCTGCGCCAGCCGACTCACCATCTCCCGCAGCGCGTCGATCATCTGACCGACCTCGTCCCGCGACGTGTAGGTGAGGCGCACGGTCATGTCGCCCTGGGCGAGGCGCTTGGCGCCCTCGGCCGCCGCGCGCAATGGACGGGTGATGCCCGCGGTCATGATGAGCGCCGTTCCCAGCGAGACCGCAAGCGCGAGCACGGCGATCGCGGTCACCCCGGCCAATACCTTGTCGAAAGCGGCGGTCGCGCTGTCATAGCTCTCGGCGACCTGTTTGGTCTCCGCCTCGACCAACCGGCCGAAGTCGCCGACCATGTCCTGAAAATCGCTGTCGGCCGTCTGCATGGCGGCCATGCCGGTATTGACGTCGACGATGCTCAAGTCGATCGCGCTTTCCACGGCCTTCTTGTACTTGGCGAGCTTCTTCACGATCGTTTGCGCGATCTCGCGCTCGGCCGGCTCAGCCGTCGGCCTGGCGCCGAACTCGGTGAGCTTGCGCGACACCGCGTCGATCCTGGCGATCTGCTCGGCCGTGATCTGCTTGATCTTCTGTTCCTTGAGGTTGCCGATCCAGGTGAACAGCCGGTAGACCTCGGCATGCACCGCGCCGATCGTGCGCGACGAGTCGGCGGCGAGCTGGTAGCTGCCGAAGCGGTTGTTGACGAGGTCCTGCAACGTCGCGTGCTGACGCGTGAGCACATTGTAGGAGACCCCGCCCAGGATCATCAGGAAGACGATCGCTACCGCGGGAGCCACAACGATCTTGTGCCATATCTTCATGGTTTTCTCCGTCCGTTCACCTGCCCGAAGGCCGCCTTGGGAGCCCGTTCGGCGTCGAGCCTCATTCAGGCTTGTAGATGCCTCCGCACACGACCGTCTCGTCGAGACGCTCGCAATACATGGACTTCGGCTCGACTTTCCTGGTCAGCGGATCGGTGAACTTGTAGTCCTGCCAGAAGCTCGCCCTGGTTTTCCCCAGCTCGGTGCGCTCCCGGACGAATTCCTTGCCGTCGATGTCCTTGAGATCGATCAGCACCTTGCCGACCATCTTCTCGTTGGCGCCGTGCGCCCATACCTTGCCGTCGAGCCCGTAGACGACGAGGTAGAGGTCCCGGTCGCGAAACCGACTCTGCTTGCTCGTGATCTCGGCGTAGCCTTTGTCCTTGCCATTGGCCTTGATGTAGGCCACGCCCTTCTTCACCATCGCCTCGGCTTCCTTGGCGGTCGCACGCTCCGCTTTGGGCGCCGCGCCGGCCGTCAGTGCGACGCTCGTCATCACCGCTATTGCCACTGCCCGTATGGTCTTCATTGCGATCTCCTGATGTCGTGTTGATGAGTTGCCACCGCGCAATGCGCGTGCGGCAGCACGCTGTGGGTTTCCCGCCGCAATCCTACTAGCGGCTGTGCTGAGCCTGGCTGATTGGGAACGAAGCGTTGGGGGCCGCGGGCGGAGCCGCCATCCCGGGCTCGAGGTCGACGTATTGACTCTGCACCGCGAGAAAACCCAACCCGACCAGAAATAGCAAGACGCAGGCGAAAAGCGTGAGCCTGGTCGCGGTCTTCATGTCGTTCAGCTCGCTTCGCATTTCCACTTCGTCGATCGATGGCATGACTGTCTCCTTCTTTGGTGCAAGCCGCCTGAAACGGTCTTTCTCACGCCCTTGCTTCGTACTCGTCACATCGAGGCTTGCCTGCTGGGTTGAGCTGTCGATACCTCGCGGCTTCCGCGCCGATCGCACGCTGGACCAGCGTCGGCACATCGAGGATCAGCGCGACCTCGCCGCTGCCCAGGATCGTCGAGCCGCTGATGCCTGCCAGCTTCTCGAAGAGCTTGCCCAGCGGCTTGATCACGGCCTGGAATTCGCCCAACAGCGAATCGACCACGAAGCCCGCCTGCTGCCCGGCGTAACTCACCACCACGACGTTCTCGCGCTTGCCGGACTCGCCCGGCACCTCGAACACGTCGCGCAGGCGCAGGAGCGGCAGCACCTGTCCACGCAGATTGACGTAGCCGCTGTCGCACACCCGCGCCGCGTCCTGCGCCGAGAGCTCCATGCATTCGACGACCACTTCCAGCGGCACCACGTAGCCGGCGCGACCGACCCCCACCAGGAAGCCGTCGATGATGGCGAGCGTCAGGGGCAGGCGGATCGAGATCGTGCTGCCGCGGCCTTCCTCGCTGTCGATGCTGATGCTCCCGCGCAGCGATTCGACGTTGCGGCGGACCACGTCGAGGCCGATGCCGCGCCCGGAGACGTTGGTGACCTGCTCCGCGGTGGAGAATCCCGGCTCCATGACCAGCCGCAGGATCTCCTGGTCGTTCAGGTTCTGCCCCGGCGCGGCGAGGCGGCGCTCGATCGCGCGCGCGAGAATCTTGTTGCGGTCGAGCCCCCGCCCGTCGTCCGCCACCTCGATCACGATGCTGCCCGACTCGTGATAGGCGTTGAGGCGCACCTGGCCGCGCGGCGGCTTGCCGCGCTGCCGCCGCAGTTCCGGCGTTTCGATCCCGTGGTCGAGGGCGTTTCTCACCAGATGCACGAGCGGGTCGCCGATCCGTTCGACCATCGACTTGTCGAGCTCGGTCTCGGTGCCGGTGAGGACGAGCTCGACCTCCTTGCCGAGCTCGCGGGCCAGGTCGTGCACCAGGCGCTCGAAACGGCTGAACGTTTCGCCGATCGGCACCATACGCAGCTTCAAGGCGCCGTCGCGCACCGCCTCGACCAGCCGGGAGAGCGTGCCGGCGGCCTCGATCATGTCGCTGTCGGCGGCGCGCTGGGCGATGACGGCGGCGCCGGCACTGGCGATGACGAGCTCGCCCACGAGATCGATCAGCTCGTCGAGCTTGTCGGCGCGCACGCGGACGAAGCTCGCCTCGAGCGCCTTGCTCCTCTTGATCAAGTCCTGCTTCTCGAGCGCGGCACCGACGACCTCGTTCTGCACCAGGCCCTGGCTCACCAGGATTTCGCCGAGTTTTCGCTCCGGTCCTGTCCCATCGAAGGTCTGCTGCAGACGTAACCCCTCTTCCAGCTCGCGCCGTGTGAGCGCGCCGCTGGTGACCAGCAGATCGCCAAGCTGGGCGGTGTCCTCTGGTAGACCGTCGATCAAGGCAATGTAGTCGGAGATCTTGCTGTGGGGCGGAAGAATGCGGATGGCGCAGTCGTCGCGAAGGTAATCGAACACGTTCTCGATCGTCTGCTTGTCGACCGGGCCCGTGAAATCGAGCTCCATGCCGAGGTAGCACGCCTCCGGATCCATGGCGCTTGCCTCCGGCATGGCGTCGAACAGGGTCGTCACCGCGGTGATCTGGCCCAGCCCGCTCAAGTAGCGGATGAACGACAACGGGTCGAGGCCGTGGCGCAGCACGTCGGGGCCGAACCGCAGCGAGATGTGCCAGGTGCTACTCGCCACCGTGCTGCCGTCACCGCGTTGTGCTTCGGGTTGACGCGCCGGCACCGCAGTCGCTTGCGGCACGCCGGCGCGGGTGAGGCACGCGCTGAGGCCGGCGAGCAGGCCGGCGCCTGCTTCGCCGATGCGCTCGAAGGCAGCCTTCCGGTCGTCCGCGACCAGGCAGTCGATCAGCGACGACACGTGATCGCCGCAGCCGAGGAGCAGGGCGATCAACGGGCTGTCGATCGCGAGCTCGCCCGAGCGGATCAACTGCAGCACGCTCTCCATCGCGTGGGTGAACTCGACGATGGCATCGAAATTGATGGACCCGGACGAGCCCTTGATGGTGTGCGCGGCGCGGAACACCGCATTGATCAGCTCGGGATCCCGCGGGGCCTTCTCCAGGCGCAGCAGCGCGCTCTCCATGTCGCAGAGCAGCTCGCGGCTCTCGGCGATAAAGGTCTGCTGCACCGTCTCCATTCGGGTGGTCATCGGCGGCTCGTCTTCCTGCCGGACTTTGCGGCGGAACGCTGCCTCGACTTCGTAACAGGATTCTTCCGGGACTTCGCTTCGCGGCCCTTCTTCTGGTCACGCGAGGAAGCAACGGCCGGGTGGCCAAAGTAGCTGCCAAGGTTGTAGCGCTCGAACACGTCGAGCGCCGCCGGGCTGTGCCCGCTGAGGTGCAGGACCTTGCCAGCCTTCATCGACTCGCGCTTCACCAGGATCAGCAGTTGCAGTCCCGCGGTGTCCATCTCGTCGACCGAGGACAGATCGATTTCCGTTTCCTTCGCCGCGGCCAGCGCGCTGAGCAGCAGCGGCTTGTCGGCCGCGGCCTCGTAGATGGTCATGGCGCCATCCACAATGGCCTTGCAATAGCCTTCGATGCCGGTTTCGATCCTGATCGCCATGGGTCGTTACCTGTTCGCGCTAGACGACGAGCTTCGACACCGCATGCAGGATCTGCTCGGGCCGAAACGGCTTGACGACCCACGCTTTGGCGCCCGCGACCTGTCCCGCCTGCTTGCTCTTCTCGCTCGATTCGGTAGTGAGCATGATGATCGGAACGAAACGGTAAGCAGCGAGCCGCTTGACCTCTTTCACGAATGCGATCCCGTCCATGCCCGGCATGTGCACGTCACAGATCATCAGGTCGACCTTGCGGCCGTCCAGTTTTTTCAACGCCTCGGTTCCGTCCGCCGCATCGACGACTTCGTAGCCTGCGTCCGTGAGCGCACCGCGCACGGCTTCGCGCAGCGCGGCGGAATCGTCGATGACCATGATCTTCTTTGCCATGTCGTACGAGTCTTACGAAACGCGTCCGAAAACACGAACAACTTGGAGGCCACAACTTCGTTCGTCGCTTTCACTTGTCGCAGGTTGTGTCGACTGCACGCCGCCTCCATGCACGATCGAACCTGCGCTCAAGCACACGCCGCTGCGCGACGCATGATTTGTGCCAGATGTGATTCGCAGCGTCGGCGTAAGCGATGTCCCGCGAGCGTCTGGCACAGGAAATGCATAAGGCGACGGCGCATGCGGTAACCGGGCAAACGGACACTTGCCTGCGCAGTTGGATCGATCGGTGAGCGCGATTCGCAGGATTTCCAGGAGCGAGTGTTGTTGGATCGCGCTCGAAGGCTGCTCCGCGTCACATTTGTGACATTTTTTGTTACTGCCGATCGACCGGCGCACCACGACCGTTGACGACAACCCTAAGGAGACGCGCGTGAAGGCTGTGCACAGACTCGAAGCTCCCGGCTCAGGGTGGGCGTCGCCGTGCGCGCGAGAGCTTGCGGCGCGCGCAGCAAGGGGAAGGACGGAATAGCGCGCCATGTCCGTAACCTTCAGCATTGTCCGCAAGCGCCCGAAGATCATTCTCCAGCTCGGCGCGATCTTGTTGCTGCCTTGGGGTTGGGCGGCGCTCGTCATGCCGTGGTGGGCGTCGGCCGTGGCCGCCGCGCTGTGGGCGGTCGCGTTTATGGTCGCGATCCGCCTCTTCCTGGTGCCGAGATTCGCGCGGCACCGGGCCGGCGACAGCGCGCTCACCCCCGAGCAGATCATGACCATGCGCGCTCCGACGACCGGCATGTTCGCCATGGATGCGCAGACGATCCGGGGCGACCTAGATTCGCTGCACAACGGACTGCGGCGATGGCAGGAATCGTCCAGCGTCTCCAGCGGCGAGACGGCCGACGCACGCGAGCGCGTGGCCGATGTCATCTCGCAGACCGAACGCGCGGTGCTGGCGCTGACGCTCAGCTTCCGCGGCATCACCACCAAGACGCGGCAGCAGATGGAGACGGCGATGTCGCTGCTCAAGCGAAGCACCGAGCAGGTCAACATCTCTCCAGGGGGCTGGCTGTCGTTGCCGGACTACATTCGCGCCTATGAAATGCAGCTTCAGGAAGTGGTCGAGAGCATGGTCAAGTTCTCGTCCTCCTCCGACGAGATGCTGCACCACCAGATGCGGATCCGCGAACAGTCGGTATTGATCGACGAGCTCCTCGACGAGCTGCGCTCGATGGCGACCCGCATCGGCCGGCTCGCGCTCGATTCCTCGATGGTCGCGGGCGAATCGGGCAAGCACCGCGACCATCTGATCGAGTTGAGCGACTCGATCCGCGAGACCAGCAACAAGACCTTCGATCTGACGCGCACGGTCCGCAAGAGCCTGGAGACGATCCGCGACGAGCTGGTCGTCACCTACAAGGTCATCAACAAGACCGCGGTCATGGCCAAGGAATCCGCGCAGCGCGCCGAGGCGGACGTCGCGCAACTGAACATCACGATGATCGCCAAGACCAAGGAGGTCGAGGAATCGCTGTCGAAGATCAACGCGCTGGGCGAGGCGATCCAGCAGGACGTGCACAATGCCTTCATCGCCATGCAGTTTCAGGACATCACGCAGCAGCAGCTCGAGCACATGCGCGGGAACGTCCTCGCCGAGGTGGTGCGTACGATGGACGCGATGTCGGTGGAGACGCAGGAGATGATGAAGAAGCAGATCTTCCTCGAGATCCAGGCCGACGCCGAGCGGCTGAACGTTTCGCTGGGCGAGCGCCCGCAGGCAGCCGCCGACGCCAAAGCCGCGCCGGCCCCCGCAGGCAGCCCGCCGTCCGCCGCCGAGGTCGAACTGTTCTAAGGAAGCGAGCCCATGGCCAACATTCTCGCAGTGGAAGACGCCGCGACCATGCGGCAAGTCGTGAATTTCACGTTGACCGACGCCGGGCACACGGTCGCGGAGGCGGCCAACGCCGAGGAGGCCCTGGCGCAGGTGGCCAAGTCGGAATTCGATCTCATCATCTGCGACGTCAACATGCCCGGAAGGAACGGCCTTGAGCTGGTGAGGTTGTTGAGAGCGATGCCGAATTTTCGCTTTGTCCCCATTCTGATGCTCACGACCGAGCACCGGGAGGAATTGAAAGCGGAGGGCAGGGCAGCGGGCGCGACCGGGTGGATTCTCAAGCCGTTCGACCCGAGCGTGCTGCTAGACGTCGTGAAGAAAGTGATGAAATAGGACCCGGATGACCGGCGCGCACCTCGGTTTGCCGAGCATGCCTTCCGGCCCCTTCCCGTGACCCAGCTCCTCATTCCGCAATTCGACTCGGGCCCGTTGTCGTGGGTCGTGCCCGAGATCGACGAGGCGCTCACCCGAGGGCTCGCGGCGCTCGCGAGCGTTCGCCGGTCCGGGAGGGACCTCGCTCAACTCAAGGATGCGCGCCTGCACGTGCACCAGGCCGCGGGCGCCATCGAGATGCTCGGCCTCGACGCGGTCGTCGAGCTTGCTCGCGAGATCGAGCGCCATCTCGCCCGGCTGGAGGAGCTCGCGCCGAACGACGTCGAATCGGCAAGCGAACGGATCGAGCGTGCGTGCCGGAAGCTCTCGATCTTCTTGGGTGAGGTTGCGAACGGCGCACCGCTGGTTGCGCTGAAGCTCTACCCCGAATACCTGGCGCTCACGAGCGCGCGCGGCGTCGAGGCGGTCACGCCGATCGATCTGTTCTATCCGGACATGAGTCCGCGTGCCCCGAAGATCGCGACGCGCGCGACGATCGCCCCGGCGAAGCTCCCTTCCCATCTTGCCAGGCGGCGACGCTCGTACCAAAGTGGCCTGCTCGCCTGGCTGCGGGGCGACGACGACGGCGCGAGGACGATGCACGACGCGATTGCCGGCATCGATGCGGCGACGACTCAGGAGAGCCTGCGCTCGTTCTGGTGGACGGTCCGCGCGCTGTTCGAGGCCCTGGCCGAGCGCGGTCTCGGGCCCAGCTTCGGCGTCAAGCAGCTTCTCGGGCGCATCGATCTGCAGATCCGCCGCGTGGCGGAAGGCAGCACGAGGGTGGCCGACCGGCTGAGGCGGGAAGTCCTGTATTACGTGGCGATCAGCGCATCCGCCGGCGCCGAGGTGGAGGCCGTGCGGCGTGCTTTCCGTCTTGCGGACCTGATCCCCGCCGCGGAGGCAATCACCGAGGATGCGCTCGGCAAGGGACGACTGGCGCGCGAAGCGCGCGAGCGGCTCGCCGGCGTGAAGGACGCCTGGCTCAACTTCGCCTCGGGCCGCGCCGAAGACTTGGCCGAGCTCAAGCAGGCGCTCGTCGCGGTGCACGCCGCGGCCACCGAGATGAAGCACGAGGCGCTCTCGAAGCTCACCGCCGCGCTCGTCGAGCGCCTGGACCGGATGCCGACCCGGATCGTGCCCGAGCCCCTGGCGATGGAGTACACGACCGCGCTATTGCTCGCCGAGAGCGCCTTCGAGAACTACGCCGGCCTGCCGGCGCGGTTTGCGCAGCAGATCGACGCGATGCTCGCGCGTCTCGACGCGGCGGCTGCCGGAAGCCTCCCGCCCAGCGCGAGCGCCCTGATGCTCGACGAGCTGGGCCGCCGCGCTCAGGAGCGCCTGCTCATCGCCCAGGTCGGGCGCGAGATCCAGGCCAATCTGCGGCACATGGAAGAGGTGCTCGACGCGTTCTTCCGCGATCACGGCAAGCGGGGGGAGCTTGCCGTGATCGCCAAGGACAGCAGCCAGATTCACGGCGCGCTGCGCATCCTCGGTCTCGATGCAGCCGATCGGCTGCTGTCGCTGTGCGACGAGCAGATGCGACAGTATGCGAATCCCGACGCCGCGATCCTGGAGGAGGATCTCGAGCTCCTCGCGGAATCGCTCTGCGCTCTGGGCTTCTATATGGATGCCGTCGTTCAGCAGCGCCCCGACTGCGACCGCGTCGTTGCCCCGCTCATTGCCCGGCGGCTCGGCGAGCCGCCGGTGCAGGCTGCAGAGCAGCCCGAGTCGGTCGAATCGGCCGTTGCTTCGCTGCGCGCGGCGCTGCCGCGGCTCGCCGACGCCGCGCGCGGCGGACTGGCGGATAACGGCGCGCGCGACGCGCTCAAGCGCAAGCTTGCCGAGCTCAAGGACGATGCGGAGCTGATCGGCGACGAGGCGTTGGCGGAGCAGGTGCAGGCGGCCAGCGCCGAGCTCGATCGCGGCGGGCCCGCACTCGCGGCGGGGCTCGAGGCGATCGCCAAGACGCCCAAGCCGGCGCCGGAGATCTCCGGAGAAACGCAGCGGCTGCTGGAAGTCGATGCGACCGAGCGCGATGCCGCATTCCTCGGAGTCTACCTTGTCGAAGCGTCGCACACGCTCGCCGCGATCGCCGTGCAGCATGCCGCCCTGGTCCGCAACGCCGGCGACCGCGAAGCGCTGCGCACGGTGTGCCGCGGCTTCCACACGCTCAAGGAGTCGAGCCGGATGGTGGGCCAAGCCGAGCTGAGCGCGATCGCCTCCGAGGTCGAGAGCGTCTACAACCGGCTGCTCGACGAGGCGCTGCCGGCGACCCCGGCGGTTGTCGCGCTGATCGAGACCGCGCACGCGAGCTTCTGCAAGTGGGTCGGCGCGCTCGCCTCCAGCGATCGCGTGGCGCCCGATCCAGGCAAGCTGCGCTCGGCGCTGCGCGGCGTCGAGGACGAGCAGCGGGAGGCCATCGCCGCCAACGCAGCCGCGATAGCGAACGCCCGATCGCAGGACACGCTCGACGAGCGAATCGACCGCGAGCTCACGCTGCGCGCCGAGTCGGTCGCCGCGCCGGTCGTGCCGGAACCGATCAAACCTGCCACCTCCATTCAGGCGAGCGACGACGAGATTCCCGTCGAGGTGCGAGAGGACGTCGACCCCGAGCTTCTCGCGATCTTCCTCGAGGAGTCGGCCGAGCTTTTCGCTGGCGCCGGAGAGGAGCTGCGTGCGTGGCGCCGCACGCCGCACGACGAGCAGGCGCCGCGGCAGCTCCGTCGCACGCTGCACACGCTCAAGGGCAGCGCGCGGATGGCGGGCGCGATGCGCCTCGGCGCGCTCGCCCACGCGATGGAGTCGCGACTTCTCGCGGGCGACGACCTGGCCGCCGCGACGCCGGAACTGTTCGAGGCGCTCGATACGGACCTCGATCGTATCGCCCACGCGCTCGACAAGCTCCGCGCCAGCGAACCGAGTGCCGCGTTGTCCTCGTCTGCGCTCGAAGCGAGCGCACCGATCGCGCCCGTCGCTGCGATTGGCGGACCGGCCGATGGCGCCGCCCGGGGTTCGACGCTTGCACCTCGCCTGAACGGGCATGGTCGACTCGATGCGCTCAAAGCCAATCTGATCGAGCTCAGCGATAGCGTCGGCTCGCTGCGCAGCCAGGTACGCGAGATGGAGATCACGGCGGAAGCCCAGATCATCCGCTCGCGCCTCGCGCGACGGCGCGAACAGGAGGGCGAGTACGATCGGCTGGAGGCCGACTGCTTCGCTCGGGTCCAGGATCTCGCGCGCGATCTCGCCGCGGCGCTAAACCACGTAGCGACGGTCCAGCAGTCGCTGTTGCGCCATCTGGACGAGCCGGAGCCGGCGCGGGTCGCGGCGCCGCAGGAGCATTGAGACAAGCATCAGCCGAGAACGCTCGGCGCGGCGTACCGCCGAGCGGTTGATTCGTGAAGCTTGGCGCGGGCGCGGGTGGATCGCCCTCACAGGCCCGCAAGAAGCTTGCGTGCCTGCGCCTGGAGAGCTCGATACGAATGCTCCCACTCGCGCTCGCGCGGCGTAGTCGCTGCGAGACGGCGCACGAGCGCCGAGAGCGCATTCACATGTCCGCGAGCGCGCTCCAGTTGCGCCAGCGCCTGCTCGTGCTCGGACGCGTAGACGAGCTCGACCTTGCGGTCCTGACAGACCCCGATGCAGTTCTGGGGAGCTTCGATTCGGCCGCAGCCGATGCACTGCCATGCCTTGATGTGCTCGCTCATCATCGTGGTTGCGCAACATCACCCGTGCCGTAAGCGTGCGTCAGACAGCACCAACGTCCTCGCCAAGCGGGGTTTGGTCGCCAGCAGATCGGCGAGCGTGTAACGCCCCAGGGTGGCAAAGAAGGCGTCGACGGCGCGACCCAGCACGCCCTTGAGCACGCACGCGGGCTCGATGCGGCAATCGCATGTCGCGGGGTCGAAGCACTCCACGAGCACAAGGTTCTCCTCCGTCCCCCGCACCACCTCGCCGACGTTGATCTTCTCCGGCGGCCGCGCCAGGCGCATGCCGCCTCCCTTGCCGCGAGTGGTCTCGATGTATCCGCGCTGCGCCAGATGGTGCACCACCTTCATCAGATGATTCTCGGACACGCCGTAGGCGTCGGCGATATCCCCGATGGTGACCCGGCGCTCGTCGTGGACGCCCAGGTACATGAGGACCCGCAGGCCGTAGTCGGAGAAGGTGGTCAGGCGCATCGGGCTCGCGCTCGTCGCGGTCTGAAAAGATATATGCTGAATGTTGATTATCGCAGAAAACCGTGCTATGGTGAACATGCATCTTGTATACAGCTTTCTCGGGTGCCATGGAAACCGTGAACCACCACGACCCGAAACCTCTCTACTATCAGTTCCAGGCCGAGTTGGGCGAACCGTTCCAGTGGGAATACCTGGAAAGCGGCCCCGAAGTGCGGAGAGTTCGGATCGGAAAGTCACCGTCGAGATGACCGACGCTGCCAAGAGCCGCGTCTATGGGGCAACGATCGCCATCCTGTTGCTGGTGATCGCGGCGATGGCCTACAAGTTCATCGTCGCCGGATCGACGCAGGCCGGCGAGGACGGTCGCGTGGCGATCGTCCTCGCGCCGGGCGAGCGCGCATTCATGCTGCAGCAGATGCGCGAATTCGTCGCCGGTCTGCAGCGGATCGAGGACGCGCTTTCGCGCGACGACATGCCGGGCGTCGCGAAGGCGAGCCGAGAATTAGGCACCCGAAGAGCCGGCGACGTACCGGGCGCGATGATGGGCAAGCTGCCTCTGCAGTTCAAGACCCTCGCGCTCGACACGCATCGCGAATTCGACGCCATCGCGGCGGACGCCGAGGCCAACGGCACGCCCAAGCACGCCTTGGCGCAGCTCGCCGACGTCCTGCACAAATGCGTCGCGTGTCACGCCACATTTCAGGTCAGCGTGGCGACGAAGTAGGCACAGCCAGGGCAGAACCGAGGCGCCGGATGCGGCCGGCCGCTCCGATGCGCGGCGTGACCCAATCACGCCAAGCGCTCCGGCGGGTCGCGATGCCCCGGGATCATCAGGAGATTCCAGGGAACCCAACCGGCTTGATCCGCATCAACCAAGCGCGATTTTCCCGCGACGCCGGCGCGCGGAAGATTTATCGTACGCGTTCACGTTGTCCTCACGATGAATCTGCACGCTTCCACCGTGCCCGCTGAACCGCGCCCAGCCGCCTGCGCCGCCCTCTGGCGGCTGGGCTTTCGTCCGTTCTATCTCCTCGCGAGCCTGTTCGCGGCAATATCCATCGCGCTGTGGGCCGTGCAATACGCAGGATGGCTGCCACGGGCGTATCTCGCCGGGCCGGTGTGGCACGCGCACGAGATGCTGTTCGGGTTCACCTTGGCGGTCATCGCCGGGTTCCTGCTGACCGCGGTGCGCAACTGGACGGGCCGGCCGACCCCGACCGGGGTGTGGCTGGCCGCGATCGCAGCGCTCTGGGTCGCCGGGCGGATCTTCGTCTTGACGCCTTACGCAGCGCTGGCGGTGGCGCTCAACGTTGCGTTTCCGCTCGCGGTCGCGGTAGCGATCGGTATTCCGCTCGTGAGGAGCGCGAACCGCCGCAACTATTTCTTCCTCGCGCTGCTCGTCGCGCTGGCGGCGGCCGTGCTGGTGGCGGACCTGGCGCAGCTCGGCGTCGTCGCGCTCCCCGCGTGGCTCGGCTTGCGCATCGCGCTCGACCTGGTGCTCTTCATCATGGCGGTGATGAGCGGGCGCGTCATCCCGATGTTCACCAACAACGGCGTTCCCGGGACGCAGGCCCGGCGTCATCCTTTGCTGGAGAAAGCCACACTGGGCGGCATCCTCGTGTTGCTCGCGGCGGATGTTTTCCAGACGCAAGGGGCCGCACTCGCGGGGCTGCTCGCGCTGCTCGCCGCCGTCAACCTGGCGCGGCTCTGGCTGTGGCAGCCGTGGAGGACGCTGCGCGTGCCGCTGGTGTGGATCCTGCATGCGGCGTACCTGTGGATCCCGATCCATCTCGCGTTGCGCGCGCTGGGCGAAGCAGGCGTCATCGCCTCTGCGCTCGCCACGCACGCGCTCACCGTCGGCGCCATCGGCGGGCTCACCATGGGCATGATGACGCGCACCGCCAAGGGCCATACCGGCGTCGCGCTCCAAGCCGGTCGCAGTGACGTCGCGTGCTATGTGCTGGTGCTGGGCGCCGCGGTCGTGCGGGTGCTCGGACCGATGCTCGCGCCGTCGCAGTATGTCGCCTCGGTGCTCGCATCGGCGGCGTTGTGGTCGGCGGCGTACGCGCTCTACGCGGTGCGCTACGCGCCGCTGCTCACCCGTCCGCGGCAGGACGGCCGACCGGGGTAGCGGCGCGAGCAGCGAGAGGGGAACCCGCAAGCGTTGTTTGCTTGCGGGGGTCGAGCGGGGAGCGAGCACCCGCGCGAGCCCGCGGCGAGGGGCCCCACGCGACGCGTGGGGATCGCGCGTGGCGAGTCGCGGCGCGAGGCCGACGCGATGCGATCCACTTCGCAAGAACCGCCGAAGGAGGCCGAGGCCGCCGCGGCCGACGCTCTGCGGAACATGCTGCGGCGGATGGGCAAGGAGGCCGCCAGTGCCGGCTGGTGAACGCTTCCCAGCGCGCCCCTTGATCCAGGTCAAGGTTTGCGGCCAAGCGCCGGCGGAGACTACATGGATTTCTCGCTGCGCGCCGCGACGCTTCGTCGCGGTGCCGTCCTTCCCGCGAAGCGAGGTCTTTATGCGCCTGCTCCTGATCAACCCGCGCTTTCCCGAGAGTTTCTGGAGCTTCCGCTGGGCGGTCGAGGAGATCCTGCGGGGGAAGCGGGCGATCAACCCGCCGCTTGGGCTCGCCACGCTGGCGGCGCTCTGCCCGCCCGATTGGGACATCGAGATCGTCGACGAGAACATCGAATCGGTTCCGCTCGCGCCGCGCGCCGATCTCGTCGGCGTGTGCGGGATGGGCGTGCAGTTCAGGCGTCAGAGCGAGCTCCTCGCCTACTACCGGGGCAAGGGCTATTTCACCGTCGCGGGCGGCAGCTACGCGTCGCTGTGCCCGGAGCACTACGAGACGATCGCCGACGCGGTCATCTGCGGCGAGGCCGAGTACATCTGGAAGGATTTCTGCCGCGACTTCGAGGCCGGTAGCCCCCGCGCGCTGTACCGCGAAACCGGCGCCGTCTCGCTCGCCGATTCGCCCACGCCGCGCTTCGATCTGCTCCAGCTCGACAAGTACACGACGGTGACGCTGCAGTTCTCACGCGGCTGTCCGTTCCGCTGCGAGTTCTGCGACATCATCGTGATGTTCGGCCGCAAGCCACGCTGGAAGAGCGTCGAGCAGGTCGGCCGCGAGCTTGATCAACTGCGCTACCGCGGCGTGCGCAGCGTGTTCTTCGTCGACGACAATCTCATCGGCAACAAGAAGGCGGCCAAAGCGCTGCTGCAGTTCCTCTGCGAGTATCAAGCGCAGCACGATTACCAGTTCGCGTTCGGCTCCGAGGCTTCTCTCAACCTCGCGGGCGACGCCGAGCTGCTCCGGCTCTTCCGCGCGGCGAACTTCACCTGGCTCTTCATCGGGATCGAATCGGCCGACCCGGAGAGCCTCAAAGAGGCGAAGAAATCCCAGAACCTGCACGAGGACATCCTCACCTCGGTGCGCCGCATCTACGCGCACGGCATCGACGTGCTGGCCGGCTTCATCGTCGGCTTCGACAACGACACGCTGGCGACCTTCGACCTGCAGCACCGTTTCATCGTCGAGTCCGGTATCCAGGCGGCGATGGTCGGCCTGCTGACCGCGCTCCCGCGCACGCCGCTCTACGAGCGCCTCGAGCGCGAAGGGCGGCTGCTCGCGCACGCCGACAGTACCGACAACACCCGGCTCGGCACCAATCTCTTGCCTCGGCGCATGGAGTACGGGGCGATGATCGCCGCGTACAAGAGGCTCTACGAGCGCCTGCTGTCGGACCGCGGCATCGCCGAGCGCGTGCGGCGGAAGATGCGCTTCCTTCGCGACCCGGTCTATCACGGCGAGTACACGCCCTCTCAGCGCTTCGGGATCGTGTTCCGCCTGCTGCGCAAGGGCGTGCTCCCGGGCGGACCCGCGCGGCTCGGTGCCTTCCTCGCGAGCCTTCCCTGGCTCTCGCCGGCAAAGATGCCGCTATCGATCGTCGACTGGATCGCGGGGCTGGCGATGCGCCAATACGTGCAGCGGCACTTCGGGCTCGCCACCGAGGCGCAGCGCACCACACTCGCCGAGCGCACCGAGCGGCTCAAGGTCGCGCTTCGCGCTTACGTCGCACGCGGCGCGGCGGTCGTGTCGCTGGACAACGTGACGGCGTCGCTGCCGCGCCTCACCCTGGCGCTCGCCGGAGGGCTCGACCGGACGTTCTTCACCCGCGCCGCGCGGCACGTCGCGGCGATCATGAAGCGCACGCCCTCGCGGCTCACGCTGTACGTCGACGCGCTCCACCAGGGCGAGGCGTTTCACCTCCAGCGGCTGCTCGAGCGGCTGGCGCCGTTCGGCGACAGGATCTCGGTCGTGCTGAACGAACGGGTGCTGAACCACGTTCGCATCGACTCGTCGATCTTCCACCTCGTGCTCGACGGCCGCGTGGCGGCGTCGAGCGCCGGATAAAGGGTTCGGCGTGGGAGTCGCTCTTGCCGCCAGCGGCGAACGCCTGTCTGCGCCCGGGCGTCAAAAACACCGACCTACGGGTCCCGGCGCGGCTTCGGTCGCAAACACACTGTCTCCCTCGCCGCGCCACCCGTAACGGTCGGCGCGACGCAAGGGCGCTTCCCGGCATTCGCCGCTGTCTCCGGCGCAGCGGGATTGCCGCATCTGGGCAAACCCCGCAGCAAGGCGGTGAGCCGCTGGGGCCGAGGCGCGTTGTGGCGCAGTCGTCGCAAGCGGGTGGCTCGTGTGCGGCCACTCATGTGTTTAGTGGCCGCCGCGAGCCGGGTACCTGCTCGACGGCGCGCTTTGCGCCACCACGCGCCGAGGGGCAGCGGCTCACCGCCTCCCAGGTCGTTCCCGCAGTTCGGCGACGAACCGGAATAAGAGAGCGGGCTCCGGCCCTACGAAGAGAACGCCGCGATCCCGGTCTGCGCGCGGCCGAGGATCAGCGCGTGGATGTCGTGCGTGCCCTCGTAGGTGTTGACCGCCTCGAGGTTCATGACGTGACGGATCACGTGGAATTCGCCGGCGATCCCGTTGCCGCCGTGCATGTCGCGCGCGGTGCGGGCGATCTCCAGCGCCTTGCCGCACGAGTTGCGCTTCACGAGCGAGATCATCTCCGGCGTGGCCCGGCCTTCGTCGAGCAGTCGTCCCACCCGCAGCACCGCATGCAGCCCCAGCGTGATCTCGGTCTGCATGTTGGCGAGCTTCCACTGGATCAACTGGTTGGCGGCGAGCGGTCGCCCGAATTGCTTCCGATCCAGCGTGTACTGGCGCGCCGCGTGCCAGCACGCTTCCGCCGCGCCGAGCGCGCCCCAAGCGATGCCGTAGCGGGCCTTGCTCAAGCAGCCGAACGGCCCCTTGAGACCTTTCACGCCCGGGAGCAGATGATCGTCGGGAACGAACACGTCTTCCATGACGATCTCGCCGGTGGTCGACGCGCGCAGGCTGAACTTGCCTTCGATCTTCGGCGCCGAGAGCCCGGCCATCCCCTTGTCGAGGATGAAGCCGCGGATCTCGCCGGCATCGTCCTTGGCCCAGACGATGAACACGTCGGCGATCGGGGCATTGGTAATCCACATCTTGGCCCCGTGCAGCGTATAGCCGCCGGCGACCTTGCGGGAGCGCGTCTGCATGCCGGCCGGATCCGACCCGTGGTTCGGCTCGGTCAGCCCGAAGCAGCCCACCCACTCGCCGGTCGCGAGCCGCGGCAGATATTTCTCTCGCTGCGCTTCGCTGCCGTAGGCGTAAATCGGAAACATCACCAGGCTCGATTGCACGCTCATCGCGGAGCGATAGCCCGAGTCGATCCGTTCGACCTCGCGGGCGATCAGCCCGTAGCACACGTGGTTCACCCCTGCGCACCCGTAACCCTCGAGGGTCGACCCAAGGAAGCCGAGCGCGCCCATCTCGTTCATGATCTCGCGGTCGAAGCGCTCGAGGCGGTTGGCCTCGACGACCCGCGGCAGGAGCTTGTCGCGGCAGTACGCGCGCGCCGCTTCCGCGACCATGCGCTCCTCGTCAGTCAGCAGCTCCTCGAGCAGCAGCGGGTCGTCCCAGCGGAAGCGCGCGATCTCGGTGCGTTGGTCCATAAGTTCCTACCGAATGGTCATGCCGCCGTCGGCGGCGAGCACTTGCCCGGTGACGTAGCTCGCCGCCTCGGAGGCGAAGAAGACGAATACCGGAGCGATTTCCTCGGGTTCCGCCCAGCGGCCGAGCGGAATGCGCTCGAGGTATTTCGCCTTGAACCGCTCATCGGTGCGGATGGTCTCGGTCATCGGGGTGGCCGCGCCGGGCGCGATCGCGTTCACAGTGATGCCGTAGCGCGCGAGCTCCTTCGCCGCGGACATCGTCACGCCGACGATCCCCGCCTTGGCGGCGCTGTAGTTGATCTGACCGATCGTGCCCAGCACGCCGGCGGTCGAGGTGACGTTGACGATGCGTCCCGAGCGCTGCTCGATCATTCCCGGCGCGACGGCCTGGATGCCGTTGAAGGTTCCTTTCAGATGCACGGCGAGGACCTCGTCCCATTGCGCCTCGGTCATTTTGTGCAGCATCGCCGGCCGCGTGATCCCGGCGTTGTTCACCAGGATGTCGATGCGCCCGAAGCGCTCACCCGTCGCGGCGACCATGGCGTCGACATCGTGGCGGGAGGAAACGTCACAACGCATCGCGATGGCTTGCGCGCCGTTTGCGAGGAGCTCTGCCGCAACCGCCTGCGCCTGCTCCAACGCGAGATCGACGACGCATACCCGCGCCCCCTCCTTCGCGAAGGCGCGTGCAACCGCCGCGCCGATGCCCTGCGCCGCGCCCGTCACGATCGCCGTCTTGCCCGCGAGTTGCACGCGTAGCCCTTTAGGGAACCTCTGAAATACCTCCGCGCGGTTGCGACGGCCGTGTTTCGGGATGGGATACGCGAAGCAGCGAGCGACGTGTACCAAGCGTACACGAGCGAAGCTGCGACAAAGTAGACCGCCCGAAACGCGGCCGTCCCCCCGGGCTGCGGCAAAATGCGGCGCCTGCTTCGCCGCCCTCCTCGGTAATAGGATCGGCTATTACCTTCGTCGGTCGTCTCGCATTCATCCGCATTTTGCTCGCAGCGCAATCCACGTGGGGGTATTTCAGAGGTTCTTTAGGTCGTGCCGATCGGCACGTGGAGCCGCCACTTTGCCGCGCCGTGTGAGGGCGAGCCTTGATCCGCGTCAACGATGCGACGCTGCCGCCGTCACTGCGCGCTTCCGTCGTCCGCGCGGCCTTCTGCCGCGCGGGGCTTGGGTTCGGGCCGCTGCCGGTTGCGTTCCGCCGTTGCCCCGGGCCGCAGTCGCGGGCGCGCCGCGCTGCTGGCGCTCGATCAAGTGCAACATGGTCGCGAGCGTGATCGAGCTGAAGGTGGCCTTGGCGATCTCGTCGATCTCGGACAGCACGGCGGTAAGCGCTTGGTCGACCGGCGAGGGCGCTTGGCCCGGCTCGGGAACCGCCGGGCTCAGGTCCTCGAAGAGCTGGATGATGTCCATCAGCGTCACCCGGCGCGCGTTGGCGGCGAAGCGGTAGCCGCCGCCCACGCCGCGCACCGATTCGACCACGCCGGCGCGGGCGAGCTCCGAGAGCACCTTGGCCAGGTGGTGCGGCGAGACGCGGTACTTGTCGGCGATCTCGGCGGCCGAAATGTGGCGCGCGGGGTCGGTGGCGAACTCGATCACGCTGTAGAGCGCGAGCGAAGTGTTCTTCTGCAGTCGCATGGCTCGACCGGGGCTTTAGGCCTCGAGGTCCATCTCGAGCGGGATGAACGGTCCGGTCATCATGCCCTGACTGCGGAAGAACGACAGGATCACGGTGTTGTCGCGGGCGAGCATCGTGCGCAGCTTCTTGACCCCGCAGCGCCTGAAGCTCGCTCCGATCGCCTTGAGCAAGCGGCTGCCGATCCCCGCGAGCCGCGCGTCCGGGGTCACGTTGATCGCGAACACCCAGCCGCAAGGCGGCGAGCCGAACTCCCAGTCACGCACCTCGCCGATGACGAAGCCGACCGCGCTGCCGTCCGCCTCGGCGACCCAAAATTCCCGACCGGCCTGCCCGGAATTGCCGTACCGGCGATAGACGGCCTGCCAGTAGCGACGCTTTTCCAGCCCGGTCACCGTGGCGTCGATAGCGATGACCTGGGCGAGGTCGGCCCGCCGGACCCGCCGGACGACGATCGCCGCGGCGCTTGCGCGCCCGCTCGTGGCGGCGGTGCGACCCGCTTGCCGTCTTGACTTCGCTGGCCGGCTCATCGGCGGATAGAAAGAATGACCCAGATCAAGTTAATACCCGTATTCCGGTACCAGAATACACCTATCGCGCGGATTCTGCCCGTTTTCCATCGGGACGCGGCTGGTCGCCGAAGGCGACGAGCGCCGATCTCGAGTCGGCTTGGGCGTGAAGCGCATCCTGACCAGCCTCAAGGAGGAGGAGCCGATGAAGCCATCGCTGGTGCCGGGCTTGAGCAAGACCACTACGCTGACCGTCGATCGCGCGCGCACGATCGATTTCATGGGTGAGAAGGCGCGGGTCTACGCCACGCCGATGCTGGTGCGCGACATCGAGGTCGCCTCGCGCGAGCTCCTGCTCCCGCACCTCGATCCGGGCGAAGACTCGGTCGGCACGCGCATCGAGCTCGACCATCTCGCCGCGACGCTGCTGGGGATGCCGGTCGAGCTCAAGGTGATGGTCGCGGAGGTGAAGGGCCGCGCGGTGACGCTCGAGTTCGACGGCCGCGACGGCGTCGATCTGATCTGCCGCGGCCGGCATCACCGGTTCGTCGTCGATCTCAAAGCCACCGAGGCTCGCCTCGCGGCGAAAGCACAAAAGGCGGGGATCGCGTGAGCGCGGTGCGCGAAGTTGAACCCGTGAGCGCGCGGGGAGAAGTGAGGCCCGAAGGGCGCGTCCGCGCGCGAGCGGGCGCGGCGACTCGCAACAATGGCGCCCACGAATACCCGCAAAGAGCCGCGCGTAGCGCTCGGCGCCGCGCGAACGCGGAGGAGGTCGGCACGCGACCTCGCAATGCGCGTTGCGGGCACAAGGAGACCGAGGCGTGACCGGCGTCGCCGAGATCCTCACCCGGGTCCCGACGTACTGCTACCAGTGCGTCGCGGGACCGGACCTGCTCACCGTCAAGGTCGTCGACGGCGTGGCGACCGAGGTCGAGCCGAATTTTTGCGCCGCGGATGTGCATCCGGGCGGCGGCAAGGTGTGCGTGAAAGCGTTCGGGCTGGTGCAGAAGACCTACAACCCGAATCGGGTGGCGACGCCGATGAAGCGCACCAACCCGCGCAAGGGCCGCAAGGAGGACCCGGAGTTCGTGCCGATCTCCTGGGACGAGGCGTTCGAGTTGATCACCGCGCGGCTCGCCGCCGTCCAGGCCAAAGGACTCACCGACGAGTCGGGCTACCCGCGCGTGGCGGCGAGCTTCGGCGGCGGCGGCACGCCGCAATCGTACATGGGCACGTTCCCCGCGTTCCTCGCGGCGTGGGGCCCGGTCGACATGGGCTTCGGCTCCGGGCAGGGCGTCAAGTGCTATCACTCCGAGCACCTGTACGGCGAGTTCTGGCATCGCGCGTTCACCGTGTCGCCGGATACGCCGCTGTGCGACTACCTCATCTCCTGCGGCGCCAACGTCGAAGCCTCCGGCGGGGTGGTCGGCATCTGGCGCCACGCCGAGGCGCGCGTGCGCGGCCTGAAGCGCGTGCAGGTCGAGCCGCATCTCTCGGTCACCGGCGCGTGCTCCGCGCAGTGGGTGCCGATCAAGCCGAAGACCGACGCGGCGTTCTTGTTCGCGCTGATCCATGTGCTGCTGCACGAGATCGAGCGCGAGCGGCTCGACACCGGGTTCCTGGCGAAGCACACCGCCTCGCCCTATCTGGTGGGTCCGCACGGCTATTACCTGCGCGAGCGCGCGAGCCGCAAGCCGCTGGTGTGGGATACGAACGGCGCGAGCGCCGCGGCGTTCGATGCGCCCGGCATCGCCGAATGCCTCGACGGTCGCTTTGAAGTCGACGCGATCGAGATCGGGCCCGACGAGGAGATCCTCGGCGAAGGTCGCCTCGCCGGCGAGCCCGCGTTCGCCAAGCTCCGCGCGCACATGGCCGCGTACTCGCCCGAATGGGCGCAAGGCGTGTGCGAAGTGCCGGCCGCGACCATTCGCCGCATCGCGCAGGAGTTCGTCGCGCACGCCCGCGTGGGCGAGACGATCGAGATCGAAGGCGTGCGCCTGCCGTATCGGCCGGTGGCGGTGAGCCTCGGCAAGACCGTCAACAACGGCTGGGGCGGCTACGAGTGCTGCTGGGCGCGCACGATGCTCGCCGCGCTGGTCGGCGCGCTCGAGGTGCCCGGCGGGACGCTCGGTACGACCGTGCGCCTGAACCGGCCGCTCTCCGAGCGATTGAAGAGCGTGCAGCCCGGACCCGACGGCTTCATGGCCTACCCGGTCAATCCGACCGACAAGGTGCGCTGGTCGGCCAAACCCAACATCCGCAACGCCTACCGCACGATGGTGCCGCTCGCCGCCGACGGGCCGTGGAGCCAGGCGCTCGGGCCGACGCAGTTCTCGTGGATGTTTCTCGACGAGACCCCGCACGGGTTGCCGCGCGTGACGCTCCCCGACGTGTGGTTCGTCTACCGCACCAACCCCGCGATCTCGTTCTGGGACACGGCAGCGCTCGGCGAGAAGATGGCGCGCTTTCCGTTCGTGGTGGCGTTTGCCTACACGCGCGACGAGACCAATCATTTCGCCGACGTGCTCTTGCCCGATGCAACCGATCTCGAGAGCCTGCAGTTGATCCGCATCGGCGGCTCCAAGTACGTCGAGCAGTTCTGGAGCCACCAGGGGTTTGCGCTGCGCCAGCCGGCGCTCGCCCCGCGTGGGCAAGCGCGCGACTTCACCGACATCTCGACCGAGCTCGCTCGGCGCACCGGGCTTCTGGCCAAGTACAACGCCTCGATCAACAAGGGCGCGGCCGGCGTGCCGCTCAAGAGCGCGCGCGGGGATTTCTCGCTCGACCCGGAGCGCGTGCACTCGCGCGAGGCGATCTGGGACGCGGTGTGCCGCGCCGCCAGCGCGGAGCTCACCGACGGCGCCGAAGTGCACGATCTCGCCTGGTGGAAAACGCATGGGCTCGCGACCAAGCCGTTCCCGCGCACCGACTGGTATCTGTTCCCGACGCTGATCGCGCGCAGGCTTCGCTTCGAGCTGCCTTACCAGGAGCGCCTGCAGCGGATCGGCGCGGAGCTCGGCCGCCGGCTGCACGAGCACGACATGCACTGGTGGGACAAGCAGCTCGAGGAATACCAGGCATTGCCGGCGTGGAAGGATTTCGCCGCGCCGTGGGAAGCGGCGGTCGCCGCGGCAGGCGGCGAGCCGCGCGACTATCCGTATTGGCTCCTGACCGCGCGCAGCATGCAGTACGCGTGGGGCGGCAACGTCGGCATGCAACTCATCAAGGAGGTCGCCGACAACATCGCCGGCCACCGCGGCGTGATCATGAACACGCGCGCAGCGCAGAGGCTCGGCATCGCGGAGGGCGACCGGGTAGAGATCGCGACCCCCAAGCGCTCGGTGCGCGGCCGCGCGGTGCTGCGCCAGGGCATCCGTCCCGATACGCTGCTCATGATCGGCCAGTTCGATCACTGGGCGACGCCGTTCGCCAAGGACTTCGGCGTGCCGAGCCTCAACAGCCTGGCGGCGATGTCGCTCGACCTGACCGATGCGACGGGCTCGGGTGCCGACGTCGTGCGGGTGAAGGTCAGCAAAGTGGCGGAGGAGGCATGAGCACGGCGCGCGAAGTTGAACCTGCGAGCGCGCGGGGAGAAGTTAGGCCCGAAGGGCGCGTCCGCGCGCGAGCGGGCGCGGCGACTCGCAACGATGGCGTCGGCGAACACGCGCAAGGAGCCGCGCGAAGCACTCGGCGCCGTGCGAATGCCAAGGCGGCCGACGCGCGACGTTACGTGAACCGCCTTCTACGCAAGGAGGCCGCCGCATGACGCGCTTCGCGATGGTGGCCGATCTGCGCCGCTGCGTCGGCTGCCAGACCTGCACGGCGGCCTGCCGTCACGCCAACGCGACCCCGCCCGGAGTGCAATGGCGCCGCGTGCTCGACATGGAGTTCGGCGAATACCCCGATGTGCAGCGTGCGTTCGTTCCCGTGGGCTGCCAGCACTGTGACGATCCGCCGTGCCTCGAGGTGTGCCCGACCACCGCGACCAAGAAGCGCGCCGACGGCATCGTCACTATCGACTACGACCTGTGCATCGGCTGCGCCTACTGCGCGGTCGCGTGCCCGTACCAGGCGCGCTACAAGACCGAGCATCCGCGCTTCGCCTACGGCGAGGCGACCGCGAGCGAGGCCAAGCAGTACGACGCGGCGCGCATCGCGGTCGCGACCAAGTGCACGTTCTGCGTCGATCGGATCGACGCCGGGCTCGCCGGCGGGCTCGTCCCGGGCGTGGATCCCGAGGCGACGCCGGCGTGCGTCAACGCCTGTGTGGCGAACGCGCTCGCCTTCGGCGATCTCGACGATCCGCAGAGCAATGTCTCGCGGTTGTTGGCCGAGAACGAGCACTTCCGCATGCACGAGGAGCTGGGCACGGGCCCGGGCTTCTATTACCTCTGGGACAAGGCGGCGCCGTCGTCGCGCGAGGCGCCGGCGAGCGGAGCAGCGCAATGAGCTACGGGCCCTCGCCGTGGCAACAGACGCACTGGGACGCGCGCGCGGCGACGAACTTCGTCGCCGGCGGCGCGGGCAGCGGGCTTGTCGTCTTCGCCACGGTCGAGGCCGCCGCGCGCGGCGCGCAGCCGATCCCGGCTTTGCTCCTCGCGGGGCTGGCGCTCATCGGCCTGGGGCTCGCGTGCGTGTGGCTCGAGATCGGCCGACCTTGGCGCGCGCTCAACGTGTTCATCAACCTGCGCCGCTCGTGGATGAGCCGTGAAGCGCTTAGCGCCGCAGCGTTGTTCGGCGCCGGCGGTGCGGCGCTCCTCGGGATCGGCGGCTTCGCGTGGGTCGCAGCGGCGCTCGCGCTCGTCTTTGTGTACTGCCAGGCGCGAATGCTGCGTGCGGCGCGGGGCATACCGGCCTGGCGCGAGAGCGTGCTCACGCCCTTCATGGTCGTGACCGGGCTGGCCGAAGGCGCAGGCCTGCTCGTGCTGGCGCTGCCGCTCGTGGCTCTCCGCGCGCCGGCCACCGCCCTGGCCTTCGGCACCCTCGTGCTCGTGCGCATGTTCTGCTGGCTCGCGTATCGGCGCCGGTTCGCGCGCGTGCTCGCCCCGGCGGCGGCCGCTACGCTCGAGCGCGCGGGGCGCGCGCTGGCGCTGGCGGGGACGCTCGTACCGCTCGCCGCGGTCGCGCTGGCCGTGGCCGGCGCGCTGCCGGAGTTCGCGGCCGCGGCGCTGCTCGCCGTCGCGGGATTGCTTGCCGCGAGCGCGGGCGCGCACGTGAAGGTCGTCCTCATCACGCGCGCCGGCTTCAACCAGGGCTTCGCGCTGGCGCACCTCCCGGTGCGCGGCGAGCGAAGCTAAGAGCAAGCTGAGCACGCGTCAGCAAAACGACGGAGGCAAGCGATGGGCGCGATCACCAAGGCGGAAATCGGTCTCGGGACCCCGATCGAGGGACGCTACTTCTTCGAGCCGGAGCGCGAGACGATGCCGCGCGAGCGGCTCGCCGCGCTGCAGATCGAGCGGCTGCGCGCGAGCGTGGCCAACGCCTACGAGCACGTGCCGCTGCATCGCGCCCGGCTCGATGCGGCCGGGATCGCGCCGGGCGACATCGCGCGGCTCGAGGACGTGCGCGCCTTGCCGTTCACGCTCAAGACGGACCTGCGCGACCACTACCCGTTCGGCATGTTCGCGCGGCCGCGCGAAGCGCTCGCGCGCCTGCACGCCTCGTCGGGAACGAGCGGCAAGCCCGTGGTCGTCGGCTACACCCCGGCCGACGTCGATACCTGGGCCGACCTGATGGCGCGCTCGTTCGCCTGCGGCGGCGCGCGGCCGGGGGACCTGTTTCACAACGCCTACGGCTATGGGCTGTTCACGGGCGGCCTGGGCGCGCACTACGGCGCGGAGCGGCTGGGCGCCACGGTGGTGCCGATGTCCGGCGGCTCGACCGAGCGGCAGATCGCGCTCATCACCGACTTTGGCGCCCGCGTGTTGTGCGCCACGCCCTCGTACGCGCTGGCGATCGCCGAGGTCGCCGAGCAGCAGAAGATCGACCTGCGTCAGAGCAGGCTCGAAGTCGGCTTCTTCGGCGCCGAGCCGTGGAGCGAGGCGATGCGCCGCGAGATCGAGGCGCGGCTGGGGTTGAAGGCGATCGACCTCTACGGGCTCTCCGAGATCCTGGGACCCGGGGTCGCCTGCGAGTGCGAAGCGCAGGTCGGACTGCACGGCTGGGAGGACCACTTCCTGTTCGAGGTGCTCGACCCCGAGACCGGCGCGCCGGCTCCCGAGGGCATGGCGGGCGAGCTGGTGATCACGACCCTTACCAAGGAAGCGCTGCCGATGCTGCGCTACCGCACGCGCGACATCACGCGGGTGACCACCGCGCCGTGCGGCTGCGGGCGGACGCACCTGCGGCTCCTGCGCATCACCGGCCGCAACGACGACATGCTCATCATCCGCGGCGTGAACGTCTATCCGTCGCAGGTCGAGGCGGTGCTGGTCGGGCTGCCGCAGATCGCGCCGCACTATCAGCTCGTCGTGGAGCGCCGCGGCAGCCTCGATCACGTCACCGTCGAGGTCGAGGCGCAGCGCGGGGTGACACCCGACACCTTCGGTGCGATCGCCGGCAAGGTCGTGCATCACGTCAAGTCGATGATCGGGATCACCACCGAGGTCGTCGTCAAGGCGCCGGGCGAAATCCCCCGCTCGCAGGGCAAGGCGGTGCGCGTGCGCGACCTGCGGCCAAAGGGAGGTTGAGGCGCATGGCCAAGCATCTGCTCGCACTCACCGTGAACGGCCGCCCGCGCGAGGATGCGGTGGCCGCCAATACGCTGCTCCTCGACTATTTGCGCGACGCGGTCGGGCTCACCGGGACGAAGCAGGGCTGCGACGGCGGCGAATGCGGCGCCTGCACCGTGCTCGTCGACGGGAACCCAAGGCTCGCCTGCATCACGCTCGCGGCGACCTGCGAGGGCAGCCGCGTCGAGACCATCGAGAGCCTCGCGGCCGGCGGTCGCATGAGCCGACTGCAGCAGGCGTTCCACGAGAAGCTCGGCACCCAGTGCGGTTTCTGCACGCCGGGAATGATCATGGCCGCCGAGGCGCTGCTCCGGCGCAACGCCGACCCGACCGAGGACGAGATCCGCGAGGCGCTCTCCGGCAACCTCTGCCGCTGCACCGGCTACGTGAAGATCATCGAGTCGGTGCGCGCCGCTGCGGGAGCCACCCCATGAACGAGCGCACGACGAGCCCCGGACACGAGACGAGCGCGCCGGCCGCCGCGCCGCAGCGCGCGATCGGGCAGCGCACGCCGCTCATCGACGGGATCGAGAAGGTCACCGGACGCGCGCGCTACACCGCCGATCTGCCGTTCGGCGAGACGCTGGTCGGCAAGATCCTGAGAAGCCCGGTGGCACACGGCACGATCCGCGGGATCGACACCGCCGCGGCGCGGGCGATGCCCGGCGTGCGCGCGGTCATCACCGGCCAGGACTTCGCCGCGCCCTACGGCGTCATCCCGATCGCACAGAACGAATGGCCGCTCGCGCGCGACAAGGTGCGCTATCGCGGCGAGCCGGTCGCCGCGGTGGCCGCCGTCGACGAAGCGACCGCGGAGGCCGCGCTCGCGGCGATCGCGCTCGACATCGAGCCGCTGCCCGCGTACTTCCACGCGCCCGAGGCGCGCGCCGCCGACGCGGTGCGGCTGCACGAGAAAAAGGCGAACAACATCGAGCGCGAGGTCGATCACGTGTTCGGCGACGTCGACGCGGGCTTTGCCGCGGCCGATCTCGTCCGCGAGCAGACCTTCCACTATGCCGAGGTCGCGCACGGCCAGATCGAGCTCAATGCCACCGTCGCGGCCTACGAGCCGGAGCGCGACCGGCTCACCGTGCATTCGGTCACGCAGGTGCCGTTCTACCTCCATATGATGGTGGCGCAAACGCTGGGCATGGACGGCTCGCGCATCCGCGTGGTGAAGCCTTTCGTCGGCGGCGGCTTCGGACACCGCGTCGAGCCGCTCAACTTCGAGATGGTGACTGCGGCGCTGGCGCGCGCGGCCGGCGGGACGGTCAAGCTCGAGCTCTCGCGCGAGGAATGCTTCCTCACCCACCGCGGTCGGCCCGAAACCGACATCCGGCTGAAGCTGGGCTTGACCAAGACCGGCACGATCACCGCGGTCGATTGCGAGATCGTCCAGCGCGGCGGCGCGTACGGCGGCTACGGGCTGGTGACGATCCTCTATGCCGGCGCGCTCCTGCACGCGCTCTATCTCGCCCCGGCGGTCAAGTACCGCGGCTATCGCGTCTACACCAACACCCCGCCGTGCGGCGCGATGCGCGGCCACGGCGCGGTCGACGCGCGGCACGCGTTCGAGACGCTCCTCGACATGATGGCGCGCGAGCTCGAGCTCGATCCTTTCGCGGTGCGCCGCGCCAACCTGATCGTGCCGCCGTATCGCACCATCAACGACCTGCAGGTCAACTCCTACGGCATCCCCGCCTGTCTCGACTGGGTCGAGGCGGCGTCGGGCTGGAAGACGCGACACGGCAAGCTGCCGCGCGGCCGCGGCCTCGGGCTTGCCTGCTCGCACTACGTGTCGGGGTCGGCCAAGCCGGTGCATTGGAGCGGCGAGCCACACGCGGTGATCAACCTCAAGCTCGACTTCGACGGCGGCATCACCATCCTGACCGGTGCCTCCGACATCGGGCAGGGCTCGTCGACCTTGCTCTCGCAGGTCGTCGCCGAAGTGCTCGCGCTGCCGCTCGGGCGCATTCGTGTGATCGCCGCCGACAGCGCGTTGACCCCGAAGGACAACGGCTCGTACTCCTCGCGGGTGTCGTTCATGGTCGGCAATGCGGCGCTCGCCGCCGCGCAGGAGATGAAGCGGGTGCTGGTGAGCGCCGCCGCGAAGCGGTTGGAAGTCAACCCCGAGGACATCGAGTGGGCGGGCGAGCACTGCCACGTGACCGGAACCGATCGCACGCTCGATTTCGGCTCGGTCGTTGAGGCCGCGCTCGCCGAGAGCGGGACGCTGACGGTGAAAGGCACCTGGTCGGCGCCGCCCGAGACGCAGGGCGGCAAGTTCCGCGGCGCGGCGGTGGGCTCGACCGCGGGCTTTTCGTACGCCGCGCAGGTGGTCGAGGTCGCGGTCGACGAAGACACGGGCGCGGTCAGCGTCGAGCGCGTCTGGGTCGCGCACGACTGCGGCTTCGCCATCAACCCGCTCGCGGTCGAAGGCCAGGTGCAGGGCGCGGTGTGGATGGGCATGGGGCAGGCGATCTCCGAGGAGACGTCGTATCACGAGGGGCTGCCGTTGCGTCCCAACATGCTCGACTACCGCATTCCCACCATCGTCGAGTCGCCGCCGATCGAGGTGAAGCTCGTCGAGAGCCGCGACCCGCTCGGTCCGTTCGGCGCCAAGGAAGCGAGCGAAGGCGCGCTGCACAGCTTTCCGCCGGCGCTCACCAATGCGATCTGCGACGCGATCGGCATCCGCCTGACCGAGTTGCCGGCCTCGCCCGATCGTCTGCTCGAAGCGATCCAAGCGCGGCGGCGCAAGGAGCGCCTGCGCGCGAGCACCGATGTCCGGATGCAGAGCGCTGCGGTGGAGGGATAAAAGCATGGAACGGATGCCCGAGCTCGAGCTCAAGCGGCCGCGGAGCCTCGCCGAGGCGGCGGCGATGCTCGCCGCTTCTCCGGCGGCGCGAGTACTCGCCGGCGGGACCGATCTGGTGCCGAACCTGCGCCGCGGCCTCGAGCGCCCGAGCGTGCTGGTCGACTTGAGCGCGGTGCGCGGCTACCGGGACATCGCCGGCGACGGCGCGGGGCTCGCGCTCGGGGCCGGCGTGAGGCTCGCGACGCTGAGTGAAGACGCCCGTATCGCGCGCGACTACCGCGCGCTCGCCGAGGCCGCGCGCGCGGCCGCGGCACCCGGACATCGCAACGCGGCCACGCTCGGCGGCAACTTGTGCCTGGACACGCGCTGCGTGTTCTACAACCAGAGCGCGTGGTGGCGCGCCGCCAACGGCTACTGCCTGAAGCGCGGCGGTACCGTGTGCCACGTCGCGCCGCAGGGCGAGCACTGTCATGCCGCCTTCGCGGGCGACCTCGCCCCGGCGCTGCTCGTGCTGGGTGCCGAGGTCGAGATCGCCTCGAGCGGCGGCACGCGCCGCGTCGCGCTTGGCGAGCTCTACCGCGACGACGGTGCCGCGCACTTGACGCTCGCGCGCGACGAGGTGCTCGCGCGGGTGCTTCTTCCCGCACCGGCGGCCAGCGTCGCATCGGGCTATCGCAAGGCGCGCGCCCGCGGCGCGATCGACTTTCCGCTCGCCGGCGTGGCCTGTGCGCTCGCCATGCGCGAGGGCGTGCTCTCGGCGCTCAGGGTAGCGCTCACCGGCACCAACTCGCGCCCGATCGTGCTGTCCGGCACCGAGGCGCTCCTCGGGCGGCCGATCGCCGACGACGCCCTGAACGCGCTCGGCAAGCTCGTGCAAAAGCAGGTGAGCCCGATGCGCACCACGGTCACGCACTCGAACTACCGCCGGCAGGTCGCCGCGGTGCTCGCGCAGCGGCTGGTGCGCGAGCTCGGTGCGCACACACTTCGCTCGGCGCATTGATGGAACCGACCGACGCCTGCCCTGCGGCTGCGAGCGGTGCGGCGCACGCGCACGCCGCTGCACCTCATCGTCATGCTGCGAGCGCTGTTGCGCCCGCGCCGGCTGCGGCGCCGCGCCCATCCGCGCCGGCCATCGAGACGAGTCGCGAGCGCGCGCGGGCATCGAGCTACCGCATCGTCCGTCGCGAGCAATTCTCCGACACCACGTTTCTGTGGGAGATCGAGGCGCGCGACGTGGCGAGATCGGCCCAGCCCGGCCACTTCGTCATGCTGCGGCTCGCCGAGGGCGGCGAGCGCATTCCGCTCACGGTGGCCGACTATGACCGCGAGCGCGGCACCGTCACGGTCGTGGTCCAGGCGCTCGGCAAGACCACCCGCGAGATGCGCGACGGCTACGCCGAAGGCGACAGTTTCGACGACTTCGTCGGACCGCTCGGCCTGCCGCAACGCGTCGAGCGCGTCGGTCACGTCGTGCTCGTCGGCGGCGGGCTCGGGGTCGCGCCGATCTTTCCCCAACTGCGCGCCTTCAAGCAGGCGGGCAACCGCACCACGGCGATCGTCGGCTTCCGCAGCAAGGCGCGCGTGTTCTGGCAGGACAAGCTTGGGCGATACTGCGACGAGCTCATCGTGTGCACCGACGACGGCAGCGCCGGGCGGCCCGGCTTCGTCACCGCGGCGCTCGAGGAGCTGCTCCGCCGCGAGAAACCCGATCGCGTGGTGGCGATCGGCCCGATGCCGATGATGCACGCCTGCGCCGAAACCACGCGAGCGTTTGGAGTCAAGACCCTGGTGTCGCTCAACACCATCATGGTCGACGGCACCGGCATGTGCGGCTCGTGCCGAGTCAGCGTCGGTGGCGAGGTGAAGTTCGCCTGCGTCGACGGTCCGGACTTCGACGGCCATCAGGTCGACTTCAAGGAGCTCACTGCGCGCCAGAAGCGCTTCCGCACCGAGGAGGAGAGGGCCGACGCGGATTTCGCGCACGTCTGCAGCCTGGAACAGAAGCTCTTCGTCGAGGGCAAGCGCACCTACAAGAAGTACGCCGCGCTCGAGCGGCAGCAGGTGAAGATGCCCGAGCGCAACCCCGAGGAGCGCTCGTGCAATTTCGCCGAGGTCAATCTCGGCTACGGCTACGCCGAGGCGCTGCGCGAGGCCGAGCGCTGCATCCAGTGCCACAAGCCCACCTGCATCGCCGGCTGCCCGGTGGCGATCGACATTCCCCGCTTCATCCGCCACCTGCTGGTGCGCGATCTGGACGCCGCGCTCGCCACCATCCACGAATCGAGCATCTTCCCATCGGTGTGCGGTCGGGTGTGCCCGCAGGAGAGCCAGTGCGAGGCGCAGTGCATCATCATCAAGAAGATGGAGCCGGTGGCGATCGGCCGGCTCGAGCGCTTCGTCGGCGACAACGCACGAGCGCCGAAGGCCACACCGCCGCGCTTCGCCCGCACGCCCGGCCGCGTGGCGATCGTCGGCTCGGGACCGGGTGGGCTCGCCGCCGCTGCGGATCTCGTGCGCTACGGCGCGCAGGTGACGGTGTACGAGGCGCTGCACGTCATCGGCGGTGTGCTGCGCTACGGCATCCCGTCGTTCCGCCTGCCGCGCGACATCATCGATCGCGAGGTCGCGCGGCTGCGTGACAGCGGCGTCGTGTTCGAGACCAACAAGGTGATCGGCAAGACCTTCTCCATCGCCGAGCTCACCGGCGAGATGGGCTTCGACGCGGTGCTTATCGCCGCCGGCGCGGGCGCGCCGGCGTTCCTCGGCATCCCGGGCGAGTTCGCCGGCCGCGTGTATTCGGCGAACGAATTCCTGACCCGCGTCAACCTGATGGGCGGCGACCGGTTCCCGTACCTCGACACGCCGATCTGCATCGGGGAGAGCGTCGTGGTCATCGGTGCGGGCAACACGGCGATGGATTGCCTGCGGGTGGCGCGACGCTTGGGCGCGGCGACGGTGCGCTGCGTCTATCGTCGCTCGGAAGCCGAGGCACCGGCGCGCGTCGAGGAGCTGCGTCACGCCAAGGAGGAGGGGATCGAGTTCCGCTTCCTGCACGCGCCGGTGGAAATCCTGGTCACGGGCGAGGGCGACGTGCGCGGGATCAAGCTGCAGAAGATGGCGCTCGGCGAGCCCGACGAGCGCGGGCGGCGCAAGCCCGTGCCGCTCGCCGAGCAGGTCGAGCTTGCCTGCGATACGGTCATCTACGCGCTCGGAACCCGGTCCAATCCCATCATCGGCCAGTCGACGCGCGGCCTCGCGCTCAACGCTTTCGGCTATATCGTCGCCGACGAGCGCACGCAGGCGACCAATCTCCCCGGCGTGTTCGCCGGCGGGGACATCGTCACCGGAGGGGCCACGGTGATTCTCGCCATGAGCGCGGGACGCCGCGCCGCCCAGGCGATCGCCACCTACCTGCAGCACGACAAGCGCATCTGGCCGGTGACGATCGAGGCGATCGAGGCCTTCGTGCCGCCCACCCCGCTCCCGACCTCGCGCCCCCACTGAAGAGCCCGCGATGATCTGCCCCAAATGCCATCGGCCTCTCGACGAAGGCGACGGGCAATACGTGTGCTGCGCGGATGCCGATCTGGTGTGGAGCTGCACGCGCTGCGCCAAGCTGAGCGAGGGCTTCGCCTTTCCCTACGGCCGTTGCCCGCACTGCGCCGGCGAGCTCGAGGTCCAGGGCGTGCGCCGCGTCGACGGCACCGGTGCGATCGCCGGCATTCGCACCGCGTTCGAGATCGAGCTGGGCGGCGAGGCGTTCTACACGCGCGCCGCCGCCGAGGCGCACGATCCGCTGCTGCGCGAGCTGTTCGCGCGCTTCGCCGCGATGGAGCGCGAGCACATGGCCACCCTCGCGCGCCGCTACCACCGCGATCCGCCGGCATCGCCGCGCGCCCTCGAAGCCGATCTGACGGCGATCTACGCCGGGATCGAGCGCCGGCCGGCGGGCGCGGACGCGCTGTTTCGCACCGCGATCGCGCTCGAAGGGCGCGCTGCGGAATTCTTCGTCGCGCGCGCCGAGCGCGCCGCGCCCGGCTCGGCGGAGCGGCGGCTGTATCGCGAGCTCGCGGCCGAGGAGCGCGACCATGCGGCGATCCTGGCGACCGAGTACGCCCGCTGGCAGGCCGGCAAGCCCGGCTTGCTCGCCAGCGATGCGGTCGACCGAAGCGCGGTCGACGGGCAGAGCGGACGATGACGATGAACGCGGCGGAAGTCCTGCTCGCGCGCGGGCTCGAGCGGCGTACCGCGCTCGCCTGCGGCGCGCAGAGCATGACCTACGGCGCGCTGCGCGAAGCGGTGTCGCGCGCTGCCTCGGTATGGAAGAAGCACGGTCTCGCGCCCGGCGACCGGGTCGCGGTGAAGCTCCCCGACGGGATGGCCTGGGTGCAGGCCTTCCTGGGCGCGCTCTGGGCCGGCGGCGTCGGCGTGGCGGTCAATCCGAGGATCCCTGAGGAGGAGTGGCGGTTCATCGTCCGGGAGGGCGCGTTTCGTTTCATCGTCGCCGACGTGCAGGGCGGCGATGCCGCGCCGGCCGCGCGCGAGCGCCTCGTCACGCTCGACGACTGGGCGCGCGCGACGCGGGCGGCCGCACCGATCGAACCGGCGGCGATGGACGAAGAGTCGCCCGCGTTCTGGACGCACTCCTCGGGGAGCAGCGGCCGGCCCAAGGCGGTCGTGCACGCGCACCGGTTCGCGCTGCACGTCGAGCGCGTGGCCGAAGAGCTCCTCGGCGTCACCGCGGAGGATCGCCTGTACGCGAGCTCGAAGCTCTTCTTCGCCTATCCGCTCGGCAACAGCCTGTTCTCAGGATTGAAGCTCGGCGCCACGGTCGTCCTCGATCCGGCGTGGCCGAACGCCGCAGCGGTCGCGGCGACGGTGCGCGAGCAGCGGCCCAGCGTGCTCTTCAGCGTCCCGTCGCTGTACCGGAATCTGCTCAAGGAGGGGCTCGCGCGCGAGCTCGCCGG
Organism: Casimicrobiaceae bacterium; assembly: GCA_036382945.1. Taxonomy (GTDB): domain Bacteria; phylum Pseudomonadota; class Gammaproteobacteria; order Burkholderiales; family Casimicrobiaceae; genus PALSA-1003. The sequence goes on along the minus strand of DASVPH010000151.1, from coordinate 64,334 downwards.
GCACGGCGTACGCGTGTGCGTCTCGGCCGGCGAGGCGCTGCCGGCGAGCCTGCGCGACGAGTGGCGCAGGCAGACCGGCCTCACCATCGTCAACGGCTACGGCGCATCGGAGACGCTGAGTCTCGTGCTCCTAAACTTGCGCGACGGCGAAGAGCTCGCGCCCGCGCCGGGTGTGGCGATCCGCGCGCTCGAGCCCTTGGATCGCGGCGTGCCGACCCGGCTTTCCATCTTTGCCACGACGCGCGCGCTCGGCTATTGGAACCGGCCCGACGCCGAGGCCGAGAGCTTCCGCGAGGGCGCGTTCTGTCCGGCGGATCTTTTCCTGCGCACCGAGTCGGGCCGCTGGCGCTTCGCCGGGCGCGAGGATTCGCTGGTGAAGGTCTTCGGCCGCTGGGTCAACCTGATCGAGCTCGAGGAGCGGCTCGCCGCCGCCTGTCCGGGCATCGTCGAAGGCGCGGCGGTGTCGCTGCCCGACGCCGACGGTGTCGACGCGATCGCGTTCTTCTACGTCGAGAAAGCCGGCGCGTCGAGCCTCGCCGACGCCCTGCGCGCGGAGATCGCCGCGCTGCAGCCCTACCGTCGCCCGCGCTGGCTGCATGCCGTGCCGGCGCTGCCGCGCACGGCCACGGGCAAGCTCCTGCGGCGCAAGCTCTCCGAGCTGCACCGCACGCTCGAAACCTCTGCCGCGGCGAGCGCCGATGGCGTGGCGGGCGGCCAGCCCGCGGCGGGAGCTAGGAGCCTGTCGGGCTTGCTCTCCCGTATGCGTTGCTGGCCAAACGGCGATGAATGCAAGGCGCTCGGCGCAGCGAATAGCTCGGCCTATTCGCCAGCCGAGCAACGCCGCAGGCGCGGCGTTTGGCCGCAACCCGCGACAGCAAGCCCGACAGGCTCCTAGACCGATGCCATCGCTACTTTCCATCCAACGCGCCGATGGCGTGGCCACGGTGAGGCTGTCGCGCCCGCCGGTCAACGCGCTCGACGACGCCTTGCTCGGCGAGCTCGAGGCGGTGCTCGACGAGATCGAGACCGCCGGCGAAGTGGCGGTGCTGCATCTCGCCAGCGCCGAGAAGGCTTTCTGCGCCGGGGCCGACCTCGCGCTGATGCGCGGCTCTCTCGCGAGCCCCGAGGGCACCGAGACGATGCTCGGCGTCGTGCGGCGGATGCAGCGCGTGTTCGCGCGGCTGGAAGCCGCACCCTTCGTCGTCATCGCCGAGATCGGCGGGGCGGCGATGGGCGGAGGGCTCGAGCTCGCGCTCGCGTGCGACCTGCGCGTGGCGGCGATCGAGGCGAAGCTAGGGTTGCCGGAAGCGCGCCTCGGGCTCGTTCCCGCCGCGGGCGGCACGCAGCGTCTTGCTCGTCTGTGCGGCGCGGGCGTGGCCAAGCGTCTCATCCTCGGCGCCGAGGTGATCGACGGCGGGGAGGCCGCGCGCCTGGGTCTCGTGCATTGGGCGTATCCGCGCGAAGCGCTGGCCTCGCGCACCCGCGAGATCGTGCTGCGTCTCGCTGCGATTCCGCCCGCCGCGCTGGCGGCGGGGAAGCGCTGCATCGCGGCCGCAGCCGATCCGGCCCGCGACGGATTCGCCGAGGAGATCGACGCCACCCGCCGTCTCTACGCTCACGCCGAGACGCGCCGGCGCGTGGCCGATTTTTTCGCCAAGGGCGCGAGCTGAAAGTTTCCGCAAAGCAAGCGAAGGAGATGGCTATGAGCTTCAAGGGCAAGACCGCGCTCGTGACCGGCGCGGCATCGGGGATCGGCAAGGCGACCGCCGAGGCGCTGGCAGCCGAGGGCGCGAGCGTCATTCTCGCCGACATCGATCGCGACAAGGGCGAAGCGGCCGCGGCCGCGATCCGCGCCCAAGGCGGCGCGGCCGCGTACCTCCATGTGGACATGACCAACGAGGCGTCGATCGCCGCGCTCGCGGACGACGTGCAGAGCAAGGTCGGCGCGCTCGACGTGCTGGTCAACGGCGCGGGCTGGGGCAAGACGCTGCCGTTCTGGGAAGCCACCCCGGAGCTGTGGGAGCGGCTGATCGCGCTCAACTTCGTGGGGCCGATGAAGCTCGTCAAGGCGCTGCTGCCGAAGATGCTCGAGCGCGGCAGCGGCAAGATCGTCAACATCGCGAGCGATGCCGGCCGCGTCGGCAGCTTGGGCGAGACGATCTATTCGGGCGCCAAAGGGGGACTCATCGCGTTCACCAAGTCGCTCGCCCGCGAGACCGCCCGCTACAATATCAACGTCAACTGCGTGTGCCCGGGACCCACCGAGACGCCGCTGCTCGCCGCGGTGCCGGAGAAGCATCTCGAGGCGTTCAAGAAGGCGATTCCGTTTCGCCGCTTCGGCAAGCCGTCCGAGATCGCCGACGCGGTGGTGTTCTTCGCGAGCGAGCGCGCGAGCTACATCACCGGGCAGGTCTTGAGCGTGAGCGGCGGCTTGACGATGGTCGGCTAAGGAACCTAATTCCTCTTCGGAGCATTCAAGGAAACGAACATGATGAAACGCATCGAGCTCTCCGGCTACCGGCCCGCGCATTTCGCCTATTCGGTCGCGGGCAAGGTCGCGACCATCACGTTGAACCGGCCCGAGCGCAAGAATCCGCTGACCCTCGAATCCTACGGCGAGCTGCGCGATCTGTTCCGCGAGATGGTCTACGCCACCGACGTCAAGGCGATCGTGCTCACCGGCGCAGGCGGCAACTTCTGCTCGGGCGGCGACGTGCACGACATCATCGGCAAGCTGGTGGCGATGCAGATGCCCGAGCTCCTGGCCTTCACGCGCATGACCGGCGATGTGGTCAAGGCGATGCGCGCCTGCCCGCAACCGATCGTCGCGGCGATCGACGGGGTGTGCACCGGTGCGGGCGCGATGCTCGCCTGCGCCTCGGACATCCGCTTCGCAACGCGCTCGAGCAAGCTCGCCTTCCTGTTCGTTCGCGTCGGGCTCGCCGGCGCCGACATGGGCGCGTGCACGCTGCTGCCGCGGCTGATCGGGCTCGCGCGCGCGGCCGAGCTGCTCTACACTGGCCGGGTCGTCGGCGGCGAGGAGGGCGAGCGCTTCGGCTTCTACAATCGTCTGGTCGATCCGGAGAAGCTCACCGATGAAGCCGCGGGGATGGCCGCGAGCCTGGCCGACGGTCCGACCTTCGGCCACGCCATGACCAAGACCATGCTGTGGCAGGAATGGAGCGCGGGATTGGGCGAGTGCATCGAGGCCGAGGCGCAGGCGCAGGCGATCTGCATGCAGACCAAAGACTTCGAGCGCGCCTACCACGCGTTCGTCGCCAAGCAGAAACCGGTGTTCGAAGGCAATTAAGGAACCTAATGCCCGAAGCGACGCACCTCGACTGGCCGTTCTTCGATGCCGGGCATCGCGAGCAGGCGCTCGCGTTCGAGCGCTGGGCGGCCGAGGCGCTGCCGCGGCTCCTCGAGGGTGCGGAAGAGACCCCGGACGCGGTCTATGCTTGCGTGCGGCGGCTCGTCGGCGAGCTGGGCGGGGCGGGGCTGCTCCGCTGGTGTGTCCCCGCCGCGCACGGCGGCGCGCGCGAAGGGCTCGATGTGCGCAGCCTCTGCATCGCCCGCGAGATTCTGGCGCGCGCCTCGGGGCTCGCCGATTTCGCCTTCGCGATGCAGGGCTTGGGGAGCGCGCCCATCACGCTCTTCGGCAGCGAGGAGCAGAAGCGCGCGTGGCTTCCCGGCATCGCCGCGGGAAGTCACGTCGGAGCCTTCGCGCTCTCCGAGCCCGAGGCGGGATCGGACGTCGGCGCCATCGCCACCACCGCCACGCGCGAGAACGGCGGCTGGCGCCTCGACGGGGTCAAGACCTGGATCTCCAACGCGGGGCTCGCCGATCGCTACGTCGTGTTCGCGCGCACCGGCGAAGGCCCCGGCACCAAGGGCTTGTCGGCGTTCGTGATCGACGCCGAGAACAAGGGGCTCGATGCCTCGGAGCGCATCGAAGTCGCCGCGCCGCATCCTCTCGGCACGCTGCACTTCTCCGGCTGCCGCGTTTCCGACGCGCGCCGGCTCGGGCAGCCCGGAGAAGGGTTCAAGATCGCCATGGCCACGCTCGACGTGTTCCGCTCCACGGTCGGCGCTGCGGCCCTGGGGTTCGCGCGGCGTGCGTTCGCCGAGGCGACCAAGCGGTCGCTCGAGCGGCGGCTCTTCGGCAGCGCGCTCTCCGAATTCCAGTTGACGCAGGCGAAGCTCGGCGACATGGCGGTGGCGATCGACGCCTCGGCGCTGCTCGTCTATCGCGCGGCGTGGACGCGCGATGCGCGCGGCATGCGGGTCACGCGCGAGGCGTCGATGGCCAAGCTCTTCGCCACCGAGTCGGCGCAAGCCGTGATCGATGCGGCGGTGCAGCTCTTCGGAGGGCTGGGCGTGGTGCGGGGCGTGCCGGTCGAGCGGCTCTATCGCGAGATCCGGGCGCTACGCATCTACGAAGGCACGAGCGAAGTGCTGAGGCTCATCATCGGCGCCAAGGTGCTCGAGTCGGCGCAGGACGACGCGCACCGCGAGAGCGTGCGCACGGCGGAGCGATGAGCGCCGCCGGGCCGCCCCAAGGCGGGGCGCGGCAATGGGTCGAGGCCGACGGCGTCCACATCGACGTGCGCGGCTTGCCGCCGCCGGAGCCGCTGGTGGCGATCGTCAAGCTGGTCGAATCGATTCGCGACGCCACGCCGGTGATCGTGCACCACGAGCGCGACCCGCAACTGCTCTACCCGGAATTGGCCGAGCTCGGCTGGAGCGCCGAACGGATCGAGGCGCCTGCGGGCGAGGTGCGGCTCAAGCTCGTGGCGACCGGGCTTCAGACCTGAGGATCCGGGTGTGGCGATGAGCGAGGGTGCGTGGAGGCCGGCGGGCAGGGAGCGCTGAAGGTGCGTCCGCCCCGCGGCCGCGAGCGCACCGTGAAGCTCGCGGCCAACACCCTTCTACAGGGAGCGTCGAGCCGGCTGCTCCCGGCGTCGATCCCGTTCCGCTTCTTCGGCGCCGCAGTCGCCTACTACGTGCTCGCCTGGATCGCGCTCTACTTCGGCGCCGAGTCGTTGCCGCGCTTCGCCGGCGGAGCGTCCTGGTCGTTGGCGGCACTGCACCTCGTCACGCTGGGCGTGCTCGCGATGAGCGCCATCGGCGCGAGCCTGCAGCTCCTGCCCGTGGCCACGCGGGCGCCGTTGCGATCGCATTGGACGCCACGCGCGATCTGGTGGCTCTACACGCCGGGTGTGGCGGCGCTCGCGCTGGGGATGGGGCTGCCGGACGCGGGGCTGCTCGCCGGCGGCGCGGTCGCCGTCGCGGTAGCGCTTGCGGCGTTCGCGGCGCTGCTCGCCCGCAACCTCCTCGCCGCCCGGGGCATGCCCGGCGTGGTCGCGCACGGCTGGGCGGCCGTGGCCTCGCTCGCGATCGTCATCGCCAGCGCGCTCTCGCTCGCCGGGGCCTATGTCGGCGCGCCGGGGATCGGGCGCAGCGAGGCGCTGGCGCTGCACATCGCGTTCGCGAGCTACGGCTTCATGGGCCTGCTGGCGCTGGGGTTCTCCTACATCCTGGTGCCGATGTTCGCGCTCTCCAAGGCGCCGAGCGAGCGGCAGGCGCTCGCCTCGTGTGCCTTGGCGATCGTTGCGCTCGCGCTCGCAGCGCTGGCCGCGTTCGGGATCGCTACGGTGGCGCTGCGCACCCTTGCCGTCGCGCTCGGCGCGGTCGCGCTCGGCGTGCACCTGCACGCGATGAGCGCGGCGCTCTCCACCGGGCTTCGCCGCGAGCTCGGGCGCTCGTTTCGCCTAGTGCGCATCGCCTGGGCGCTCGCCGCCGCGAGCCTCGTCGCGGGGCTCGCGGTCGCGCTCGGGATTCCCGTCGACGGCGCCGCCACGCTCTTCGGCGTGCTGCTGATTCCGGGGTGGCTGCTCACCTTCCTGCTCGGCATTCTGCAACGCATCGTGCCGTTCCTCGCCTCGATGCATGTCGGCCACCGCGACCGCCGCGGCAAGCGCCTGCCGCCCACGCCGTCGTCGCTCACCGCACAGCGCCCGCTGGCGATTCATTTCGCCTGCCACCTCGCCGCGCTCGGCCTCCTGATCGCGGCCGTAGCGCTGGACAGCGCCTGGGCGGTGCGCGCCGCCGCGCTCGTCGGGTTTGCCGGTGCGGTCGCGTTCGCGGTCTTTTTTGGTCGGGTGGCGATCCGCCTGGTGCAGGCGGCGCAGGCTGCGGCTTGACGCGCATCAATGAGAGGCGTTGAGCGGTCTGCTAAGGTTCGGACGACATGCCTTGGAGCGCGAGCGCGATGACCTTTCAACGCCAGGTGAGCCGTGCGCTGGACGAGGAGCATCGGAGCGCCCTCGATCTTCTTGGACGGGTCGAGCAGGCGTTCGCGCGCGCCCGCAAAGCGGGCGACGCCGCGCGCGACGCCGAGCTCTCCAGGCTCGCCGGCGCGTTCGGCGCGCACCTCGAGCGCGACATCGGCCGCCACTTCGATTTCGAGGAGCGCGAGCTCTTTCGCCGCATGGCCGATGCCGGCGAAGGCGACATGGCCGAGATCCTGACCGAAGAGCACGAAGCGATTCGCGCGGTGGCCGACGAGCTCTTGCCGCTCGCCCGCGCCGCGGCCGCGGGCACGCTCGACGCGGATGGCTGGAACCGGCTGCGGCTCGGCGCGCTGGAGATGGTCGAGCGCCAGGTCGCGCACATCCAGAAGGAAACGATGGCGCTGTTGCCGTTGCTCGACGACCTTCTGGACGAGGACGTCGATCGCGAGCTCGCGCTCGCCTACGCGTCCGACTGAAGAGCGATACACGGAGGGATCATGGCAAGGGTCGCCAGCAGGCAGATCGCTATCCGGCCGCTCGCGCGCGGCGACATCGACGCGGTGGTCGACATCGATGCCGCGGCCGAAGGGCGATCGCGCCGCGCCTATTTCGAGCGACGCTTCGCCGCCGCGCAGCGCGAGCCCGAGCTGCACGTCCAGTTCGCCGCGGCCGGCGCCGACGCTCGGGCGGCGGGCTACATCATGGCGCGCGTGCTCGAGGGCGAGTTCGGGCGCGGCGACCCCGCCTTGCACCTGGAGGCGATCGGCGTGCGCCAAGATGCCAAGGGTGCAGGGGTCGGGAAGCGGCTTCTCGCGGCGATCGAGGAGCATGCCCGGCACCGCGGCATTCAGGAGCTGCGCACGCAGTCGGCGTGGAACAACCATTCGATGTTGCGCTGGCTCGACGCCAACGGCTTCAGCCTCGCCGCGAACCACATCCTCGACTGCGCGGTGGGCGGCGGCGCGTACGTGCCGCAGCGCGACGACGCGGTGAGCGTTCCGGAAGGTGAAGGTCCCGCGCACGAGATCGATTACGGGCGGCCGGCAGGTAACGACTTCGAGCGCCTTGCGCGCGACCTGGCCGACGTGCGCTCGATGGAGCCCGGCGACCTCCACGACATCGTGCGCATCGATCAGGGCATCACCGGCCGCGACCGCGAGGGCTACATGCGGCGCAAGCTCGCCGAAGCGATGCTCGACTCCGCCATCCGCGTCTCGCTCACCGCGCGGCTCGACGGGCTCATCGTCGGCTTCCTGATGGCGCGGGCGGATCTCGGCGATTTCGGCCGTACCGAGCCGGTCGCGGTGCTCGACACCATCGGCGTGCGGCCCGAGTACGCTCATCGCGGCGTCGGTCACGCGCTGCTCTCGCAGCTCTTCGCCAACCTCGCCGGGCTGCGCATCGAGCGCGTCGAGACGGTGGTCGCGCCGCACGATCTCTCGCTGCTCGGCTTCCTCTACGCGGTGGGGTTCGCGCCTTCGCAGCGCATCCCGTTCATGCGGCGTATCGGCTGAGGCCCCGATGAGCGTAGGCACAATCCCCGATGCCGAGGCCGTGCGCGAGGCGCTGCGTCAGGTCGACGATCCCGAGGCCGGGATGAACATCGTCGATCTGGGACTGGTCTACGGTATCGAGGTCGCGCCCGGCGCGGTGCGCCTCGAGATGACCATGACGACCGCGGCGTGCCCGATGGCCGACATGATCGTCGATCACGCGCGTGCGGCGATTGCGGCTGCAGTTCCCGCCGGAACCGAGATCGACGTGCGACTGGTATGGGAGCCGCCGTGGACGCCCGACAAGATGACGGATCTCGCCCGGCAACATTTCGGCTGGACGTTCTGAGCGGCGGCTTGCCGCCCTTGTGGCGGGTGCCGTTGCTCCTGCTCGGCTTCGCGGGGCTGCTCTTCGGCACGCTCTCGGGGCTTGCGCGGCTCGGCGTCGCCGTTCCCGCGGCGGCAGCTTCGGCCGCGGCGCTGCACGGACCGCTGATGATCGTCGGTTTCTTCGGCGTAGTGATCGCGCTCGAGCGTGCCGTGGCGATCGGCCGGCTCTGGGCGTATCTGGGCCCGCTCGCGGCCGGGCTGGGCGGAGCGGCGGCCATCGCCGGCGCGCCGCAACTCGCCGCGCCCCTGTTTCTCGTCGGCAGCCTCGTGCTGTTCGCCGCCTCGGTCGACGTGGTGCGCCGTCAGGCGGCGCTGTTCACGCTCACCATCGCCGCCGGTGCGCTCGCTCTGGTCGTCGGCAACGCGCTTTGGGCGCGGGGCTGGCCGGTGCGCGAGGTCGTCGCCTGGTGGCTCGCGTTCCTGATCCTCACCATCGCCGGCGAGCGCCTGGAGCTCACGCGCCTGCTGCCGCCTTCACCCGGCGCGAGGCGCGTGTTCGTGCTCACCGTGATCGCCTTGGTCGTCGGCCTGCTCGGCGCGCAATTCGCGTGGGGCGCGCGCGTGTTCGGGGCCGCGCTGCTCGCGTTGGCGGCGTGGCTCGGCCGGCAGGATGTGGCGCGGCGCAACGTGCGCCAGCGGGGCCTGCCGCGCTTCATCGCGGTGTGCCTGCTCTCCGGGTACGTCTGGCTGGCGGTCGGCGGCGCGGTGCTCCTCGCCGCGGGCGCGCTGGCGCCGGGCAGCCCCTCCTACGACGCCGCGCTGCACGCGCTCGCGCTGGGCTTCGTGTTCTCGATGGTGTTCGGCCACGCGCCGATCATCGTCCCGGCGGTGCTGCGGGTGCGGGTGCCCTACACTGCGGCGTTCTACCTGTCGCTCGTGCTGCTACAGGCCTCGGTTCTCGTCCGGCTGGCGGGTGATGCCGCCGGTCGCTTCGACTGGACGCGCGCCGGCGCACTCGGGAATGCGCTCGCGATCGCCGTGTTCATCCTCGTCACGCTGCGCGCCGCGCTGCGCGGTCGGGGCGCGCGCGACATAGCGCGGCCCAACCGTGAGCTTTAGGCGTGCAGCGACTCGTACTTCGCGAGCAACGCTTCGCGCGCTTCCTGGTAGTCGGGATCCGGGACGATGCAATCGGCGGGGCAGACGAGCTTGCACTGCGGCTCGTCCTCGGCTCCGACGCACTCGGTGCAGCGCAGCGGATCGATCACGTAGATCGGATCGCCCACGCTGATCGCTTCGTTGGGACACACGGGCTTGCAGGCGTCGCACGCCGTGCAGCCGTCGTTGATGAGTAGGGCCATGAGTTTCTCCTGTTCTAAACTTCCTTGTCAGGCGGCGGCGCGCTCCCGCAGCTCGCGAAGCTTCGCGTGCCGAAACTCGCCCCACAGCGCCGCGCCGATGGCGCCGGCGTAGATCGAGTCGGGGTGGCTCACCGCCGTGACGTTGAGCTTCTCGTTGACGCTCTCTTCCCGGATCGCCGCGAGGAGCCCCGTGTCGAGCGCGAGCCCGCCGGTCAGCAGCGCCGTGCCCTCCTTGATGCCGGTGACCTTCAAGAGCTTCACGATGCGCGAGGCCATCGACAGGTGGATCCCTTTCAGGATGTCCGGCGTGGCGATGCCGCGCGAGACCATGTTGATCACGTCGGTCTCGGCGAGCACGGCGCAGATCGAGCTCACCTTCTCGGGGTTCTTCGAAGTCTGCGACAGCGGGCCGATCTCGTCGATGGCGACCCCGAGGTAGCGGGCGATGTTCTCGAGGAACTGGCCCGAGCCCGAGGCGCACTGGCTGGTCATCTTGTAGGCGAGCACCTTGCCGCGCTCGTCGACGTAGATCGCCCGGCCGTTGAGCGCGCCGACGTCGACCACCGCGTTGATGCCGGGATGCAGGAACACGCCGCCGCGGGCATGCGTGGTCATCGAGTAGAAATGCCCCGTCGCGAACTTGACGTTCTCCCCCTCGCCGGTGGTGGCGATGTAGTCGATGTCGCGCTCGCCAAGCCCCGCATCGGCGAGCACGCCCTCGAAGCCCTCGCGCGCGAGCTGCATCGGGTCGCGGCGGCGGATGCGCTCGCAGCGCTTCGCCACCCAGTCGCGATTGGCGCCGTCGCTGCGAAAGAGCACGCTCTTGACCGCGCCCGAGCCGATGTCGATGCCGATGGTTGTGGTCATGCGCGTGCCTCCGCCGTCTTGCCTTCCTCGACCACCGCGCGCCAGGCAAACATCGCGGCGCCGAGCGCGCCGGTGTAGATCGAATCGGGGTTGATGTTGATGGTGAGCTCGCCGTAGTTCTCGCGCACCAGGTCCTTGAGCGCCTTGACCGCGGCTTCGTTCTTCGCCACCCCGCCGGTGAAGGTGAACTCGTTGCGAATGCCGCCGGAGCGCGCGAGGATCGACATCGCGCGCAGCACGATCGCCCGGTGCAGCCCCGCCATGATGTCCTCGCGCTTGTCGCCGAGCGAGAGCCGGTCGCGCAGCTCCGCCCCCGCGAACACCGTGCAGGTGGAGTTGATGCGGATGGTCTTGGTCGCCTTCATCGCCATCGGGCCCAGCTCGTGCAGGCCCATGTTCATCTCGTCGGCGATGTAGCCGAGATAACGGCCGCAGCCGGCGGCGCAGCGGTCGTTCATCTGGAAGCTCTCGACGATTCCGTTCGGGTCGACCTGGATCGCCTTGGTATCCTGGCCGCCGATGTCGAGCACGGTCGCGGTGCGGGGATACATCACGTGCGCGCCCAACCCGTGGCAGAGGATTTCCGAGCGGATGTGCTCCTTCGAGAACGGCAGCCGCGCCCGACCGTAGCCGGTGCCGACGGTGTAGCTCTCCTCGAGCGGCGTGTCGAGGATGTCCTTGATCGGCGCCGCGACCCGATCCTTGCGATCCGCGGTGTCCGGCAGCGCCGCGAAGGTGCGCTCGAGCGCATCGAGCAGGTGCCGCTTGATCGAGTCGCCGTAGACCCGGTTCTCGACCTCGATGATCGAGCGGTCGAAGACGTTGAGCAGGAAGTCGTAGCGGATGCCCGCTTCCTTGGCCACGGCCTCGCCGGTCGCGAGGTACTGGCTGCCGGCGATGTCGCGGAAGAAATCCGACTTGCGCTTCGCACCCGGAGCGAAGAGCGCCGGCGCTTCCGCGGTGAGCCGCCTGAACACTTCGCCGAGCGCGTCGCCGACGGCTTTCGCGCTGTCGCCGAACTTGGCGTTGCCGACGTTGCGCTGGCAGGTCGCTTCCAGATCGGCGAGCTGCTCCAGGTACTGCTCGAGGCGGAAGTCGCGCTCGAGTTGGGCCAGGAAGGTATCGAGATTCCCGTTGAGCGCGCCGCTCGAGCCGAGCGCGCGGTGGAAGAGGAAGAAGCGGCCGTTGACCAGCGCCTCCTGCTTGGCGATCGCTGCAGCGGTGTCGTAGTTGGAGCGCGAGTTGGTGATGCCGCGCCCCAACACGTTCTGGCCCTCGTCCATCACCACCGCCTTGGTGGTGGTGGAGCCCAGGTCGATGCCGATGAAGCAGCGCATGGCGCTCTCCTTGTCAGTGCGCGACCGCCGCCGCGGTCCGTTTCTGCTTGATCATCTGGAAGTAGCTCTCCAGCCGGTTCTTGACGTTCGAGGGCGAGAAGTAGCGCGGATCGACGAGATCGGTCTCGATGAACGCCGCGGGCTTGCCGGTGCGCTTTTCGACTTCGCGCAGGATGAGAAGCTGCCCTGCGGAGAAGCTGTTGCAGCTCTTGATCGAGTTGATCAGCAGCCCGTCGGCCTGATACTGGTCGATGTACTTGCAGATCATGTCGATGCGCGAGGGGAGGTTCAAGTTGGTGTAGCACCCCAGGCAATAGTTGGCGAGCGATTCCAGCGGATGGTCGGGATCGTGGCGGAAGCCGAAGTCGTAGACGCCGCCGACCTTGGCGTAGGTCGAGGTCACGACCACCGCGCCCTCGTCGTAGAACATCTTCCAGAACTCGCGGAAGTTGGTCCAGTTCGGCGGGCCTTCGACCACCAGGCGGTATTTCTCCTCGCCCATCTCGCCGTCGGGGGTGACCGGCCCTTTGCCTTCGCGCACGCGCTGCTCGATCTCGCCGCGGAGCACGCGGTAGTACTCGGTGGCTTCGGGCGTGCCGCGGAACGCGGTGAAGATGGGCCCGATGTAGTAGACGGCGCCGAAGTAGCCGTCGATCGGCGAAGGCCGGTGCTTGGCCGACTGCAGCACGCTCACCAGGTCCTCCTCGGCCTTCACCGACTCCTTCATGTACTGGCGCAGCCGGTCGATGTCGAACTTCACCCCGGAGATGCGCTCGAGGGTCGGGATCACGGTGTCCTTGAGCTGCCGCACGACGTATTCGCGCATGGTCGGCGCGATCTTGCCCTCGCCCTGGTAGGGCACGTGCAGCATCACGGTCTCGCTGCCGTACTTGTGGCGGATCAGCTCGAACCACTTCATGAAGGTGAAGCAGCCGGTGTAGGAGAGCAGCAGGATGTCCGGCCTGGGCAGCGCCTCGCCGGTGGGGCCGATCTCGCCGCCCAGCATCATGCCGAGATCGGCCTTGACGTAGGTGCACACGTCCTCCGACTGGCCGTCGCGCTCCGCGTCCATGATCATCTTGCCCGATTTCTTGCGCAGCCCGTTCTGCAGCGCATTGGTCTCGGGCAGGCTCCTGGCGAAGTCGAAGCACATCAAGAGTTCGTTCAAGTTGCCCGGCACGAAGGTGGCCGCGACCTTGCGGCCCTGCTCGTGCGCGGTCGCGAGCTCGTGGTAGTTGCGATTGATCATCTCCTTCTGCAGCCACATCGCGTCCTCCTTCTGGACGGCCTGTGGCTTCTTCGCGCTTTGCGGCATGGCGGCGGCGGTAGTCATCGATCGGGTCCCTCTCGTCATTCCCACGCCAGCGGGAATCCATTGTCTTGGGTCGGGCGCTGCGCCAATGACGGCGCGGAGGTGCGCGCGTTCACGCTGCGCTCCACAGCTTGATCGAGTCGGCGAAGGTTCCCGCCTGCTCGCGGATGGGCGCCATCTGCCCGGTGTTCTCGGCGTACTTGAACGCGGTGTACGGGATCTTCTGCTTGGCGAGCACGTCCTGCAGCATCGGCCGCTCGAGCAGCGCCGGGTCGCAGAACGAAGGCGCGGCGAAGACCACGCCTTCGGCGCTGCCGGTCTTGACCTGCTTCAAGAGGTAGACGCCCTTGTCCTCGCGCTTCACGTCGTACTTCGCCGCGGTGGAGGCCGAGCGGTGCAGGAACGCCTTCGATAGCTCCTCGAGCGGGTTGCCGTCCGCCGGCACGTCGTCCAAGAGCCAGCGCGTCACCAACATGAAATCGTCGTCGACGATGTAACAGCCGGCCATCTCGATCGACTTGATGAGCGCGAGCGGCGGCTGCTCGCAGAAGGCACCGGTGAGCACTACGCGCGCGTTGTCGCGCTGCGGGCGCGGCAGTGCGTCGGCCGCGGCGATGTACTCGCGCACGAGCCGCGTGTGCTCCTCCGGCGGCAGCACCATGCCCGCGCGCAGCACCAGGTAGACCTCCGAGGTCGGCGCCTGCCACGGCTTGGCGGCGCGGTACGCATAGAGCTCGCGCACCGCGGCGCGGTTGTCGTTGTAGACGCGAATCGATGCGTTGAGCTCGGCGTCGGTGATCGGCGCGCCGCGGAGCTTGCCCAGGTCGGTGCGCAGGACCTCGAGCTCGTCGATGTAATACGTGCCGCCGATCGCGTCGACGTAGTTCTGCGGCACGTCGAAGTAGCGCACGTACTTGTCCTTGAACAGGATCTGCCACATGCCCGAGAGGTTGCGGATCACGTCGCAGATCGAGGGGAAGAGCATGCCGTCGAGGCAGTCGAGCCGGCCGGTCAGCCCCAGCTCGATGGTCGAGCGCGGGATGCGGCAGATGTAGCTCTGGTAGTAGGCGTCGCCCTGGATCACCTCGATCTGGTCGCCGCCGCCGAGGATCCCGACCGGCAACATCCCCGCGGCGTGCGGAATCTCGCGCGGCACGTAGATCGGCATGTAGCCGATCGCCTTGCGCCCCGGTGCGGCGGTCTTCCACTCCTTGACGGCGGTGAAGCTCAAGTCGTCGAACAGCGCCTGGCAGCGCTCGACGATGCGGACAACGGCGGGGATATCGGTCATCAGCGGTGCTCCCATTGCGGTGGGCGCTTGGCGAGGAACGCGGCGAGCCCCTCGTTGGCGTCGCGGGTTTTCATCAGCGTGTCGAGATACAGGCGCTCGACCTCGGCGAACCGGCGCCGAACGTCGGCGACGAGCGATGCGCGCGCCGCGGCGAGCGCGCAAGCGAGCGCCGCGCCGCTCTTCGGTGCGAGATGCGCGTCGAAATAGCCGAGCGCCGCGGCTTCCGGATCGGGGCTAAGCGCCTGCACCAGCCCGATTGCTTTCGCTTCCTCGCCGGAGAGCGACCGGCCCGAGAGCAGCAGATCCTCCGCGGCGGGCTGGTTGACGCGGTACGGCAGCAAGCACGAGGCCGCGGGCGCGAACACGCCGAGCTTCATCTCGGGTTGACCGAGCTGCGCGTCGGGCGCGGCGAAGATCGAGCCGGCCGCAAGCGCGACCTCGAGCCCGCCGCCGAGACACTGGCCGCGCACCGCCACCAGAATCGGCACGGGGAACTCGAGCATCGCCAAGAGCAGCGCGTGCAGCGAGGAGAGCATCGCTTCGCACCGTCCGGGCAGATGCTCCTCCACGCTCGCGCCGAAGCTGAAGTGCGGGCCTTCGGCGTCGAGTAGCGCCCCGCGCAACCCCTTGCGCCCGCGCGCCGCGGCGAGCGCGTCGGCGAGCGCCGCGATCATCGCCGCGTCGACGAGGTTGGCCTTGGGGCGCGCGAGCCGAAGGTGGAGCAGCGCGCCCTCGCGCTCGTTCCACACCTTCAGCGGCGATTCGGCGGTCACGGGTCAACCCTTGGGCTTGGCTTTGGGCTGGATCGCGTCGCAGAGCGGCCCGACCCAGCTCTCGCCGGCGGCGAGCTTCTGGCGCAGCAGCACGAAGTCGACTTCGCGCTCGTCCTTGGTGCCTTCGTTGAATGCGGTGAACCCGGCGCGCGCCTCGGTCACCATGTTGAGCGCGAGCCAAGCGCGCGAGTTCTCCTTGTTGCGGTTCCAGGCATCGAGCTTCGGTTTGCGCAGCTCCTCGAGCGTCTTGCTGGTGCAGTCGGGGAAGGTGAGCAGGAGCTTCGCGGTGAGCTCCTCGACCTTGGCGTCGAGCAAGGACAGATCGATGAGCCCGCGCGCGAAGAGCGCCTTCGCTTCTTTCGCGGCCTCGCCCGTCTTGGGCTCGCCGAAAACGAACCGGCCGCGCCCGTCGACCAGGCGCTGCGTCTCGACCAGCGGATTGGCGACGAAGGCGCCGTCGACCTTGAGCGCCGGCACCATGTCCGCCAGCATGCCCCAGAGGTAGGCCTTGTGCGCCGAGAACGGCTCGCACAGCACGCCGGCGACCATCGCCCGCTCGCTGCCGACGATGGGCGGCAGGAAGTCGGTCGCCCCGCCGATCGGTGCCGAGCCGTGCTTCGGTCCCGCCTGGCCGAAGCGCGCGAGATCCTGCGCCACCGAGAAGTCGCACGCCATGCCGATCTCCTGGCCGCCGCCGATGCGCATGCCGTTGACGCGGCAGACGACCGGCTTGTCGCAGGCGAGAATGGAGGAGACCATGTCGTTGAACAGCCGCATGTACTGCCGGTACTCCTGCGGGTGTCCCGCGTAGTACTCGGCGTACTCCTTGGTGTTGCCGCCGGTGCAAAACGCGGATGAGCCCGCGCCGGTGAACACCACGCAGTTCACGTCGCGCGCGTTCGACGCGGCGCGGAAGGCGAGGATCACGCCCTTCACCATGTCGGTGGTGTAGGAGTTGAACTGCGCCGGGTTGTCGAGCGTGATCCAGGCGTTGTAGAGGCCCGGCGCGACGCTGCCGTCGGGCTTCTTCGCCGGCCGCTTCTCGTAGCGCACGCCGGGCTTGGCGATGTCCTCGACCAAGTCGTGGTTCTTGAATTCGCGGACCGGCAGGCGGGTGTCGGGAGCGTTCATCGAAGGTTCCTTGGTGTCAGGCGGGTACGAGCACCGCCCGTTTCTTGATCTCGCGGTGGTGGACGGCGGCGAGCACCCGGTTCACCTCGTCGAGCCGGTGCGCTTCGACGAACGGCTTGATCGCCACCTTGCCGTCGAGGACGAGATCGAGCGCCGCCGGATAAGCCTCGGGCGGACAGCCCCAGTTGCCGAGAGCGCGCGCGTCGAAGGCCATGAGATTGGAGAGCCGGATCTCGACCTTGTCCATGGTGAAGCCGACCACGCACAGCGTGGCGCCGTGAACGAGCAAGCCGTAGGCGGTGAGCTGCCCGGCGGCCGTGCCCGAGCATTCGAAGATGAACCATTCGGTCGAGCGCAGGCCGTTGTTCTTCGCGAACTCGCCGATCGCCGCCTTGATCGCCTTGCCGTCGTGCACGCGGCTGTTGAGCGTGAGCGCCGCGCCGTGACGGGCGATCGCGGCGAGCTTGTCGTCGTCGACGTCGATCGCGACCACCGTCGCGCCGTGCGCCTTGGCGATCTGCACGCAATAGCCGCCCACGCCGCCGGCGCCGACGACGATGGCGAGCGCCTCGGGGCCGACGCCCGCGCGCCGCACAGCCTGGTAGGGCGTGGTGAGCGCATCGGCGACGATCGACACGTCGGCGAGCGAGAGTCCCGCGCGGTCGAGCCGCGCCTGGTCGACTTCGCACAGGCCGCGCTCCGGGACGACGATGTGCGTGGCGAAGCCGCCGTGGATATCGTTGCCGGGCATCTTCTGGCGCCGGCAGATCGTGGCGAGGCCGCGCGCGCACAGGTCGCACTCCCCGCAGGGCAGCACGGCCGGCACGATCACCGCCTTGGCGAGCCACGCTTCCGCGCCCGCACCCGCGGCGACGACCCTGCCGCTCACCTCGTGGCCGAGCGCGAGCGGCAGCGGATGGTTGGTGCGCACCCCGTCGTACAGGTAGCCCAAGTCGGTGTGGCATACCCCGCACCCGGCGATCGCGACCACCACCTCGCCCGGCCCCGGCACCGGCTCGAAGCGAGCGCGCTCGAGCGGCGCGTTCACGCCGGTCATCAGCCAGCGGTGGGCTTCGATCGTTGCCATTCTCGCCATCCTCCTCGCGGTTCGCCGGACCCGGAGCCGCCGCCGGCCCAAGGCTCCGACAGCGATATTAGCGCATTGCGGTACCGGAATACCAATTTACGGCTATTATGGTCCAAGAAGTCGGATGCAAACACCTTGATCTGCATCAAACCCAAGAGCCGGCGCAGCCGGTCTACTTAGCACGTTGGCAGTCGAGGAGCGAGACGTGGAGGTTCTGGAACGCATGGAGTCGCGGGTGGAAGCGGGCGCGAGAACGGTGGCGCGCGACGCGCTCGCGCAGGCGAGCCTGTCGATCGCGCTGGCGGGCAGCGGCGGCAGCGGCGTGATGACCGCAGGCACGCTGCTCCTCGACGCGGCGGCGAAGGCGGGCCTGTACGGGCTGATGGTCCGCACCAGCGGGCCGCAGATCCGCGGCGGCGAGGCGGCGGCGCTGGTGCGGCTCGCGCGGCGGCCGATCGACGCGCTCGACGACGCCTTCGATCTGCTGCTGGCGATCGATTGGCAGAACGTCAACCGGTTCGCCGACGAGATCCCGCTGTGCGGCTCGAGCGTGGTGATCGGCGACGCCGGCGAGGGCGAGACACCCGAGGTGTTCAGAGCGAGCGGGGCGCGCTCCTTCGCGCTGCCGATGAAGAAGATGGCGAAGGCGATCTCCGGAGCCTGGCCCAACATGGTGGCGTTGGGGCTCGCCGGAACGCTCGCTGGCATTCCGGCCGAAGCGCTCGAAGCGGCCGCGCGCGCTTCCTGGAAGCGAGCCGACGCGGCGCTGCAGGCCAACCTCGCCGCGCTGCAGGCGGGCGTCGCTGCCGCGGCCGAGGTCGACGGCGTGCGCAAGCTCCCGGCCGGTCCGGCCGCGACGGCGAAGCGATGGCTCTTGAGCGGCAACGAAGCGGCGGGCTACGGCGCGATCCGCGGCGGCGTGCGCTTCGTCGCGGCGTATCCGATCACGCCCGCTACCGAGATGCTGGAGTGGATGGCACCCGCGCTCGCCAAGGTCGGCGGCACGCTGCTGCAAGCGGAGGACGAGCTCGCGTCGGTCAACATGATCATCGGCGCCTCCTACGGCGGGGTGCCCTCGCTCACCGCGACGGCCGGTCCCGGCCTGGCGCTGATGACCGAGGGGATCGGGCTCGCGGTGGCCGCCGAGATACCGATCGTGGTGGTCGACGTCATGCGTGGCGGCCCGTCGACCGGCATTCCGGCGAAGAGCGAGCAGAGCGATCTCTCGTTCGCCGTGTCGGGGCTGCACGGCGATGCGCCGCGTCTGGTGCTCGCGCCGACCTCGATCGCCGACTGCCTCACCACCACGCAATGGGCCGTGCATCTCGCCGAAGCGACGCAGGCGCCGGCAATCGTGCTCTCCGATCAGTTCATGGGGCAGTCGCGCGCGATCATCGACCGGCCCGAGGAAGCGAGCTTCGCGGCGAAGCGGCTGACCGCCGCGGAGCACACGCCGGACTACAAGCGCTATCGCGACACCGAATCGGGTGTCTCGCCGATGGCGGTGCCCGGCACGCCCGGCGTCGTGTACACGGCCGACGGCCTCGAGCACGGCGAGGGCGGCATCCCGAGCAGCGGGGCGCGCGACCATCGCACCCAGCTCGACAAGCGCCTGCGCAAGCTCGCGCTCTACGACTACGGCCGCCGCTGGGCCGACATCGAAGGCGAAGGCGACGCCGCGGTGATCACCTTCGGCTCGGCCACCGCGCCGGTGCGCGAGGCGATCGCGCGCGCGGCCGCGCAAGGCGTGAAGGCGCGGCTCATCGCGATGCGGCTCCTCGCTCCGGTGCAGCCGGAGCGGCTCGCCGCCGCGCTCGACGGCGTCACACGCGCGCTGGTGGTCGAGCAGAACCACGGCGCGCAGTTCTACCGCTATTTGCGCGCGATGGTCGATCTGCCGCGCGAGTGCGCGAGCTTCCACCGACCGGGCCCGCTGCCGCTGCGCCCGGGCGAGCTCGCGCAGGCCATTCTGCAATGGAGCCGCCGATGAACGACGCCGTGGCCGCCGCGCCGCTGACCGCGCAGAGCTACAAGTCCGCGTACAAGCCGATCTGGTGCCCGGGATGCGGGGACTACTCGGTGCTGAGCTCGATCACCAAGGCGCTGGCGATGATCGCCGTCCCGCCGGAGAAGGTCGCGGTGGTGTCGGGCATCGGCTGCTCCTCGCGCATCCCGGCGTATACGTCGTGCTACGGTTTTCACGGCGTGCACGGCCGCGCGCTCGCCGCCGCGACCGGGCTCAAGGTCGCGCGTCCCGATCTGACCGTGCTGGTTGCCGGCGGCGACGGCGACGGCTATTCGATCGGCGGCAATCACTTCCTGCACGCCTGCCGCCGCAACGTCGATCTCACCTACATCGTGATGGACAACCACGTCTACGGCATGACCAAGGGGCAGCCGTCGCCGACTACCGAGCCGGATTGGGACTCGAAGCTCTCTCCCGGCGGTACGGGCTTGCGCGTGTTCCATCCGCTGGTGATCGCGCTCGCGGCGGGCGCCACGTTCGTCGCGCGCGCGTTCTCGGGCGATCCGAACGGCACCGCGGAGATCATCGCCCAGGCGATGCGCCATCGCGGGTTCTCGTTCGTGGAGATCCTGAGCCCGTGCGTCACCTTCCGTCCCGAGCAGCGCGAATGGAAGCAGCAGGCGCATCCGGCGGCGGTCGCCGCGACCTCCGACCCGGCGCGCGCGGCGCGGCGGGTCATGACCGACGACGGCTTCAACATCGGCGTGCTCTTCGCCGGCGAACGGCCGGCGTATCCGGCGCAGAGCGAGGGTGCCAGGTGCGCCCCGGAAGCTCTGGCCGAGGAGTTCGCGCTGTGAGCCGCGCCGTGAAGACTCGCGCGAGGGCGAGCGCCGCGGCCCCGAGGACGAGCAAGGTCGCAGGCGCGAGGAAGGACGCGGCGCCGCGCAAGCCCGTGCGAAGCGCGGCATCGACACCGGCCATCCAGCCGCCGCGCACGCTCTTCGAATTCATGGCGCTCGCCTTGACCATGGAGACCGAAGCGGCGCAACGCTACGCCGAGCTCGCCGATGCGATGGAGACGCACAACAACCGCGAAGTGGCGGCGCTGTTCCGCAAGATGGCCGACATCGAGACGAAGCATGCGCAACAGATCATGGCCGAGATGCGTTGGCGCGAGCCGCCGGCCTCGCCCGCCGGCCGCTCGCGCTGGGGCGGCGGAGACGGTCCGGAGACCGCGGCCGCCGACGAGGTCCACTATCTGATGCAGCCCTACCACGCGCTCGCGATCGCGCTCGCCAACGAGAAGCGCGCGGAGAGCTTTTTCGCCGAGCTCGCGCGCGTCGCGACCGTGACCTCGATTCGCAAAGCGGCGCGGGCGCTGCAGGCCGAGGAGCGCGCGCACGTCGCGCTGGTCAAGGCCTGGCTCGCCAAGGTCCCGAAGCCCGAAGCGGACTGGGCGGAGGATCCGGACCCGCCGCGCTATACCGACTGAAGCCCGTCGCGGCACGGTTTCTGTTCGCACCCGTCGTGGGTGCCGGGCGAGATCGTGCGCGTTAACCGCTGCCGGGTTGCGGCGCGGCCGCCGACCCGATCAGCGCTTCGATCCGCGCGTCCTTCTCGCGCCAGAGCGCCTGCAGCCAATGCTGGAAGCGCTTCCGGTACTTCGGGTCGCGGGCGTAATCGCCGTTGCGCAGCTCCGGCGCAACCGCCCTGCGCTCGATGCGCACGACCACGCGGCGGACGTTGCCGCACAGGAACTGCCAGAACGTCGGCACGCCCGCCGGATAGACGATCGTCACGTCGAGCAGCGCGTCGAGCTTGTCGCCGAGCACGTTCAGGGCGAGCGCCAGTGCGCCGGCCCTGGGCTTGAGCAGGTGCCGGTATGGCGAGCGCTGCGCGCGCTGCTTGGCGGGGGTGAAGCGCGTGCCTTCGGCGAAGTTCATCACGCTGGTGGGTATCCGCGCGAATTTCTCGCAGGCGCGGCGCGCCGCGTCGAGGTCGTCGAAGCGCTTTTCGGGATGGCGCTTCAAGTAGGCGTCGGAATGGCGGCGCATGAACGGGAAGTCGAGCGCCCACCAGGCGAGGCCGATGACCGGCACGTAAATGAGCTGCTGCTTCAAGAAGAACTTGAGCATCGGGATGCGGCGGTTGAGCACCTGCTGCAGCACCAGGATATCGACCCACGACTGGTGATTGCAGTTGACCATGTACCAGCCGTTGCCGGCGAGACCGTCCAGCCCGGTGACGTCCCATTGCGGACGCTGCGTGAGCCGCATCCACGCGCCGTTGGCGGAAACCCAGCGCGAGGCGATCGCGTTCAGGGCCCGGTCGATCGCGGCCCGCGCGGGCCGGGCCGGCACGAGGAGCTTGACGAGCGCGAGGGCGAAGACGAGCGCGCACCAGAAGAGGGTATTGGCGACCAGCAGCGCCGCCGCGACGATGCCGCGCGCGAACGGTGGAAGGAACGCGAGCATCGTGTCCGCCTTGATTGCGCCCCAAGCTTCACGCGCCGGTGAGCCAGCGCGGAAGCTCGATGCCGTCGAGCATGTTCTTGAGCCACAGCCCGGTTTCCGTGTCGCCTTCGACCAGCAATCGGCGCTCGAAGAACAGGGTGTCGGGGTCGGCGCGCCGCGTGGCGAGCAGCGCGAAGTCGGCCACGCAAGCGCTGATGGTCACGTCCGCGGGTGCGGCCGCCGGCCGCGGCTCGAAGCGCTCCGCGCGGACGCGCAGCGCGACGCTCACCCCGGCGTCGCGAGCGATGAAGCGAAAGCTCTTGCCTTCGAGACCGCAGAGCGCCGCGCGCTCGAAGAGACGCGGCGCGACCGCGCTCAGCACGAGCGAAGCGGCGAAGGAGGCCGGCAGCGAGGGCAGGCGCTCGCCGATCGCGCGCGCGATCTTCGGCAGCACGAACGGGGGCCGGCGCGCCTTCGCCCCCGTGCGCGGCGTTCGCCGACCGACGCTCATTGGTGTACCTCGACGCGGACATAGTCGAGCCCCGGGCGCCCGTGCCAGAAGCCGTTGCACGCCGGCGCGGGCGAAAGGGCGCGCAACTCGCTCAGCGCCGCCTCGGGAGCCATCTCACCGTCGAGCGCGCTGCGCACGATGCCCAGGACCTCGCCCATGCGCTCGGACTGCGGGCTCACGCGCAAGCCCTCCACCGGGAGCGCGCGGATCGCCGGCAGCACGTCGAGCAGGTTGTGGACGCGATACGACTGGGTCTGGATGCCGTTCAGCACCAGGAATTCGCGCCCTTCGCGCGTGGCGAGCTCGAACCCGTCGGGATGCGCGAGGCAGCGGAACTCGCAGGCGTCCTTCGGCAGCTTGTAATGTCGCGCGGTGAAGCAGCGCGAGGAGAACGCGAGCGGCAGCCGGCCGTAGCCGAAGAGCTCGGTCGCGATGTCCGCACGGCATTGCTTGAGGATCGCCGCGAGCGAAGCGGCGGGCAGCTCGACCGGTGGCACCCAGCGCGCGGCGCCGAGCGAGGCCAGGAGCTCGAGCGTCTGCGCGTTGTAGACGTTGATGTGCGGTCCGGCGACGAACCGGACACGGTCCGCAAGCAGGTGCACCGCCGCCATGTCGTTGGCCTCGACCGTGAAGCGGCCGTTGCCCGCGATCGCGCGCAGCGCCTTCAGGTCCGACTCCGACTCGAGCAGCGCCTGGGTCGAGAGCACGACCTCCTTGCCGGCGGCGGCGAGCCGCTCGGCGACGGTGAGCCAGTCGGCGAATCGATACTCGTGCCGGCGCGAGCAGACGACTTCGCCCAGGTAGACGATGTCCACGGGCGCCGCCGCGATCTCGCGGTAGAACGCGTCGAGGCGCTCGCGCGGCCAGTAGTAGAGAACGGGTCCGAGCGCGAGCTTCATTTCCACGGCCGGTCGTACGCGCCAAGCGTCTGCTGCTGACCTTCGGCGAGCGCCGAGAGCTCGTTCATCCAACCGGTCTGCAGCCGGTACTTGGCCGGATCGCGCGCGCAGGCGTCGATCGCCGCGCGCCAGATGCGGGTGACCGCGCCGACGTAGGCTGGGCTGCGCTGCCGGCCTTCGAGCTTGATCGCGGCCACGCCGATCGCGAAAAGATCCGCGAGGATCTCCAGAGTGTTGAGGCTGGTCGGCTCCTCGATAGCGTAATAGGTCTCGTCGCCCACGCTGAAGCGGCCCTTGCAGAGCGTCGGATAGCCCGCGCCTTCGCCGTCGGCGAAGCGATCGATCAGCACGCCGTTCAAGCGCGACTCGAGCCCGCGCGGCGTCTGCTCCCAGCGCACCGCTTTGGCCGGAGAGCACACGCCGGCCATGTTGGGTGCCTCGCCGGTGGTATACGAGGAGAGCGCGCAGCGGCCTTCGACCATCACGCACAGGCTGCCGAACCCGAACACCTCGATCTCGACAGGCGTGTGGCGCACGAGCTCGCGCACCTGCGGCAGCGACAGCACCCGCGGCAGCACCGCGCGCCGGATGCCGAAGCGCTCGCGGTAGAAGTTGATCGCCTCGTAGGTCGTCGCCGAGCCCTGCACCGAAAGATGCAGCCGCACCTGCGGATGGGTCGCCGCGGCGTAGCGCATCAGCCCCGGGTCGGCGAGGATGACCGCGTCGAGCGCAAGCTCGGCGGCGAGGTCGAGCGCCGACTTCCAGCGCCCCCAAGCGTCCGGGTGGGCGTAGGTGTTGAGGGCGAGGAACACCTTGGCGCCGCGGGCGTGCGCGTAGCGCGCGCCCTCTTCGGCCGCGCTCGCGTCGAAGTTGAGCCCGGCGAAATTGCGCGCGTTGGTGTCGTCGCGAAAGCCGAAGTAGACGCAGTCGGCGCCGCGATCGACCGCGGTCTTGAGCGCCGGCAGCGTGCCGGCGGGGCAGACGAGCTCCATGCGCCGCTCGTCGCTCACCGGGCGCACGGACGCCTGCACGCTGCGACTCGACGATTGCCCATCAACGGCCGCGCAGGGTCGCCGACGGCAATTCGCCGAACATCTGCTTGTAGTCGGTCACGAAATGGCCGAGATGCCAGAAGCCCCACTTGGCGGCGACGTCCTGCACCGACGCCGCCAGCGGCTTGCGCCCCTTGAGATCGCGCCGCACGCCGTTCAACCGCATCGCCCGCAGGAAGCGCACCGGGTTCAGGCCCAGCACTTCCTGAAAGCTGTATTGCAGCGTGCGCCGGCTCACCCCGAGCTGGACGCACAAGTCGGCGACCGTGATCGGCTCATCGATGTGCGCGGACATGAACGCCCGGGCCTGATCGACGACGTGCCGCCGGCCCGGACACCCCGTCTTGGGCGGCGGCGCTTCGTCGGCTTCGCCCAGCACTGCGAACAGCGCGGCCAGGACCGATTGCTCCAGCACGCGCTGGGTGTGCTGGTATTGCAGCGCCGTCGGGTTGACGTCGAGCGCGTTCAGGATCGAGAGCAGCAAGCGGCGGAACTCGTCGCGTCGCGCCGGGTTCGGCTTGAGCACCCGCTTCCCGCCGAACATCGAGGTCGCGTCGCGGTGCTCGATGTGCTGGGCAAAATCATCGAGCACGGTCGCGTCGATGCCGAGCCCCAGGATGTCGAAGCCTTTCGGGGTGTAGAAATCGAGCTCCTCTGCGTCGCCGAGCGTGACCATCGCGTCGGGGTCGACGCTCTCGCCCCGAAACAGCGCGTTGCCTTCCATCCGGATCGGCACGCCGATCGCCCGCGCGCCGGGCGCGCCGAGGCCGAGCTCGTGCACCGCCTGGCTGGTGGTCTCGCGAAAGATCTGCACGCCGCGAAACGTTGCCTCGTGCAGGCTCCCGACGAAGCGGCCCGGTGTGAGCTGCTCGTAGACCTGATCCCACTTGCGTAAGCCCGCCGCCTGCTCTTCGATGTCGGTGCTGGTGAGCCGCGTCGTAGAGTAGGGTGCCGTAGCGGCGGCCGGCTCCGCCGCGTGCAGCGGGGCTAGCGCCGCCATCGCGATGCTTTCCCGATCGGGGCCCGCTGCCTCAGCATCCGTTCCTCCTCCCCTCCGGTGGCAACGGCCGCGGACTCAAGCAATCCCCGCGCGTAGGCCTCCTTCTAGCGACCATTGCCGCTGCCCGTACCATGCGCGGGCGCGCCTGCGATTTCTTTGATCTGGGGCAAGAAATCATGCCGGGCGTTGCCGATTTGGGATAACGCCGGCTGCAGCGCGCCGCCTAGAATTGTCGAGACGGTGATGCCGCCGCCGCACCGGGCCGTCGTCGAGGAGGAAAGAGCGTGCAGAGCCTGACCGGGCGGGAGTACCCGCCTTTCGAAGTCGAGGTCGAGAAGCGCTGGATCCGCTCCTTTGCGGCCGCGGTCGGCGACGATGACCCGCTCTACCGCGACGAAGCTAAAGCGCGGTCCGCCGGCTATCCCTCGATCGTCGCTCCGCCGACCTTCGCCTTCACCATCGCCATGGAAGCGCGGCAGCCGTTGCGCGTGCTCGAGGATTTGGGCGTCGACCCGACCCGGACGATGCACGGCGAGCAGTCCTTCCGTTACCACCGACCCATCTGCGCGGGCGACCTGATCCGGGGGCGGCAGAGGGTCACCGCCATGTACGACAAAAAGGGCGGCGCGCTCACCTTCGTGGTCACCGAGACCGCGCTCGACAATCAACGCGGCGAGCGGGTGTGCGAGCTCGGCACGACCATCGTCGTGCGCAACGGCTGATGGAGGAAAGCGTGGGGGTACACCCATGAGTGAAGTCGCCGGGCTCGACGAGCTTGCGATCGGCGACGACATCGCAGCGTTCACCGCGCCGCCGCTCACACGGCTGCAGCTCGCGTTGTTCGCCGGCGCGGCGGCGGATCCGAACCCGATCCACGTCGACGATGCGGCGGCCAAGCGCGGCGGGCTTCCCGGCGTCATCGCCCACGGGATGCTCGGCATGGCGCTCCTCGGGCGGCTGCTGACGCAGCTCGTCCCGCAGCGCAGAATCCGCTCGTTTAGCGCACGCTTCGTCGCCGTGGCGCTCCCCGGCGACATCATCACCTGCACCGGCACGGTCGCCGGCCGGGCGCGCGAGGACGGCGAAGAGCGCGTCGAGCTCGATCTCGCGGCGCGCAACCAGCGCGGCGAGAAGCTCCTGGTCGGCAAGGCGAGCATCGCGCTCGCCTGAAGCCCGCCCCGAAGCGCCGACCCGATCCGCCGCCATGGCCCACGCCGCGGAAATTCCCTACGGCGTCTACTGGAGCACTCCATTCGCGCGCTGGCAGGGGAGCTTCGCCCACCTGCACAGCGTCAAGTTCGCGGCACACGTGGTCAAGCGCGAGCTCGCGCGCCGCAAGCTCGACCCGCGCGTATTCGATCACGGCGTGCTCGGGTTCTCGGTGCCGCAACAGCACGCGTTCTACGGCCTGCCGTGGCTCATGGGGATGGCCGGCGCAGGCGAGGTCGGCGGGCCGACCGTGATGCAGGCCTGCGCGACCGGCGTTCGAAGCCTGCTCGCCGCCGTCCAGGAGATCGACGCGGGGCTCGCGACCGTGGCGCTCGCGGTGACCTGCGATCGCACGTCCAACGGCCCGCATCTGTACTACCCGAACCCGCGCGGACCGGGCGGAACCGGCGCGCACGAGGACTGGGTGCTCGACAACTTCAACTGCGATCCGCAGGGCCCGCACTCGATGCTCGCGACCGCCGAGAACGTCGCCGCGCGGCACGGCATCTCCACCGACGCGCAGCACGAAGTCGTGTTGCGGCGCGAAGCGCAATACCGTGAGGCGACCGCCGAGGGCGCTGCGTTCCTGAAGCGCTTCATGACCCTGCCGTTCGACGTGCCGAGCGCCGATCTCGCCAGGAGCGTCGGTGCGCTGGAGGGCGACGAGGGCGTCAATCGCTCGACGGCCGCGGGGCTCGCTGCGCTCAAGCCGGTCCTCGACGGCGGCAGCGTCACGTTCGGCGGCCAGACGCATCCGGCCGACGGCAATGCGGCGATCGTGGTCGCGACCCGCGAGCGTGCGCGCGAGCTCTCCGCCGATCCCAAAGTGCGGGTGCGCGTGCTGGGGTTCGGGCAGGCGCGTGCGGCGCTCGGGCGAATGCCCGAAGCGACCGCCCCGGCCGCGCGACGCGCGCTCGCCGCGGCGGGCCTTGAGCTCGAGCACCTCGAGGCCATCAAGCTGCACAACCCGTTCGCGGTCAACGACATCGTGTTCGCGCGCGAGACCGGCGCCGATCTCGAGCGCATCAACAACTTCGGCTGCTCGCTGGTGTGGGGGCACCCGCAGGGGCCGATGGGCACGCGCTCGGTGATCGAGCTCGTCGAGGAGCTGGCGCTGCGCGGCGGCGGGCGTGGCCTTTTCGCCGGGTGCGCCGCCGGCGACACGGCGATGGCGGTGGTCGTCGAAGTCGGTGATGGCTAAGGGAGCGGGCGGTGGACATCTCCGACTGGATCGACGCCCACGCGAACCTCGCGCCCGACCAGGCCGCGCTCGTCTTCGAGGGCAGCCCGATCACCTATCGCGAGCTTGCCTCGCGCGTCGCGCACGCCGCCGGTGCGCTCGCCGCGCTCGGCGTGACGCGCCGGGATGTGGTCGCCTGGCTCGGGCTCAACAGTCCGCAAGAGCTCGCGCTCCTTTTCGCCTGCGCGCGCCTGGGCGCGTTGCTCGCGCCGTTCAACTGGCGGCTCGCCGCGCCCGAGCTCAAGCGCGTGCTCGACGATTGCGGTGCCGCGGCGGTATTCGTCGAGCGGCGCTTCACCGAGGCGGTCGAGCCCGCGCGCCAGGCGATGCGCAAGACCCGCTGGGTTTGCGTGGATGGATCCGTTCCCGGGTTCGACGACGGCGGATCGCTGCTGCGCGAGGGCGCGCCGGCGAGTCGAGCGCAAGCGCTTGGGGCGTACGACCTTCCGGTCTTGCTCTGCTACACCTCGGGCTCGACCGGCGTGCCCAAGGGGGTGGTTCTCACCCAGGGCGCGCTGCTCTGGAATGCGGTCAACAGCACGCTGATGCACGATCTGACCCGCGCCGACCGGATTCTCACGACGCTGCCGATGTTCCATGTCGGCGGGCTCAACATCCAGACGCTGCCGGCGCTGCACGCCGGCGCGACCGTGTTCCTGCACGCCAAGTTCGAT
Organism: Casimicrobiaceae bacterium; assembly: GCA_036382945.1. GTDB lineage: Bacteria > Pseudomonadota > Gammaproteobacteria > Burkholderiales > Casimicrobiaceae > PALSA-1003. Next base: position 36,055 of record DASVPH010000151.1, on the reverse strand, counting down.
GCCGAGGCGGCGCTCGCGGCGATCGAGGCCGACGCGATCACGCTCGCCGTGCTGGTTCCGGCGCAGCTCGACATGATGCTCGCGCGGCCGCGCTGGGCGAGCGCCGAGCTCTCGAGCCTGCGCTGCATCACCACCGGGTCGATGATCGTCCCGGCGCGACTGTTCGAGGCGGTGCACGCGCGCGGCGTGCCGCTCATCCAGGTGTACGGGTCGACCGAGACCGCGCCCATCGCGAGCTACATCCCGATCGCGGAGGCGAGGCGCAAGCCGGGGTCGGCCGGCAAGGCGGCGGTGCACAGCCGGTTGCGCGTGGCGCGCGAGGATGGACGCGATGCCGCCGCAGGCGACTCCGGCGAGATCCTGGTCCAGGGCCCGCACGTGATGACCGGCTACTGGAACGCGCCCGACGCCACCGCCGCCGGCCTCGCCGATGGCTGGTTCCACAGCGGCGACATCGGACATTTCGACGCCGAGGGATTCCTCTGGATCGACGGGCGCCAGAAGGACATGATCATCTCCGGCGGCGAGAACATCTATCCGGCCGAGATCGAGAACGTGCTCGCAGATGCGCCGGAGATCGAGGAGGTCGCGGTGGTCGGGCGGCCCGACGGGAAATGGGGCGAAGTCGCGGTCGCCGTCGTCGTACCCCGCGCGGGCCGGGCGCTCGGGGAAACCGACGTGCTCGAGCTCCTGCGCGGGAAGATCGCGCGCTTCAAGCAGCCGCGCGAGGTCGTGTTCGTCGAGCGCCTCCCGCGGAGCGCCTTGGGCAAGGTTAAGCGCGACGAGCTTCGCCGTCTGGTGCTTGGGCGAGCGCTCGCCTGAGGCGAGCGCTCGAAAGGCGACCGGGAGAACACCGCATGGGACTGAAGATCGGCATCGACGTGGGCGGAACCTTCACCGACTTCGTCATCCTGCGCGAAGGCGCGGCGCCGACGATCCACAAGGTGCTGACCACGCCCGAGGATCCGTCGCTCGCGCTCATCGGCGGGCTCGGAGAGATCGCCGCCGCGCAAGCCCCGCCGCAGGCGCTCTCCGAATTCATCGCCGGCGTCGACACGATCGTTCACGGCACCACGGTGACGACCAATGCGACCTTGACCGGCACGGGCGCGAAGTCGGGGCTCATCACCACCCGCGGCGTGCGCGATGCGCTGGAGATGCGCCGCGGCGTGCGCGAGGAGCAGTACAACAATCGCTTCACCAACGTCACGCCGCTGGTGCCGCGCTATCTCCGGATCGGCGTCGGCGGCAGGCTCGACCGCAACGGGCGCGAGCTGGAGCCCCTCGCGCTCGAGGACCTGAACCGCGCCATCGCGCTTCTCAAGGCCGAGGGCGTCGAAGCCGTTTCGATCTGCTTCATGAACGCGTTCGCGAACCCGGCCCACGAGCGCGCCGCGGCGCAGCGGGTGCGCCGCGAGCTGCCGGACGCGTATCTCACCGTCTCGACCGACCTCCTGCGGTCGATCCGTTTCTACGAACGGGTGAGCACCACCGTGCTCAACTCCTACGTCGGGCCGAAGCTCAACCGCTATCTGGCGCAGCTCTCGGCGCGGCTTGCCGGCATCGGCTTCACCGGCGTGCTGCTGATCATGCAGAGCAACGGCGGGGTGATGTCGCCGGAGGTTGCGCGCACCCACGCGGCGCTCACACTGCTGTCGGGACCGGCCGGCGGCCCGGGCGCGGGGCTCTTTTACGCCCGCGCGCACCACCGCAACCAATGCATCACCATCGACATGGGCGGGACGAGCTTCGAGGCTTCGCTCGCGATCGACGGTCCGACGACGGTCAACGAAGGCGAGATCGCCCGCCACAAGGTTGCGCTGCCGATGCTCGGCATCCACACCATCGGCGCGGGCGGCGGATCGATCGGCTGGATCGACGAGGGCGGGCTGCTGCGCGTCGGCCCGCGGTCCGCGGGTGCGGCGCCCGGGCCGGCGTGCTACGGCCGCGGCGGGACGCTGCCGACCACCACCGACGCCGATCTGGTGCTGGGACTCCTCGATCCCGATTTCTTCGCCGGCGGCAAGATCCGCCTCGACCTCGCCGCGGCGCGGCGCGCGATCGAGGCGCACATCGCGCGCCCGCTCGGGCTCTCCGTCGAGCAGGCCGCCGCGGGGATGTATCGCGTGGCCTGCAACAACATGGCCCAAGGGGTGCGCGAGGTGAGCATCAAGCGCGGCTTCGATCCGCGCGAGTTCCCGCTGGTGGTCGCCGGCGGCGCGGGCCCGATCCATTCGTCGCTCATCTGCGAGGAGCTCGAGATCCCGTTCCAGATCGTGCCGCGCGAGTCCTCGGTGCTGTGCGCGATGGGGATGCTGCTCTCCGACTTGAAGCACGACTTCGTGCGCACCTTCGTGGCACGGCTCGCCCACCTCGACTGGCCGAAGCTCGAGGCGTTGCTCGACGCGATGATCGATGAAGGCGGGCGGCAGCTCGCCGCGGAGCGGGTTCCGGCGGAGCGCCGGCGCTTCGTCGTGCGGTTCGATTGCCGCTATCTCAAGCAGTACCACGAAGTCTCGTTCGAGGTGGCGCGCGAGAGCTTGCGTGCGCGTGACGCTACTGCGATCGCACGCGCGTTCCACGCCGAGCACAACCGGCTCTACGGCTACTCGCTGGAGGCGGAAGAAGCGCCGGTCGAGATCATCAACGTGCGGGTGCAGGCGGTCGGCGCGACCGAGCGGACGCGCGCCGCGGAGGAAGCCTACGCCGGCGAGGACAGCGCGCACGCGCTCAAGGGCAGGCGTGAGGCCTACGTGTTCGAGGACAACGCGTACAAGAACGTACCGGTCTACGACGGCCACCGCATGCGCCACGGCAACCGTGTGCGCGGTCCGGCGATCGTCGAGGAGGTGACCACCGCGATCTTCGTGAGCGCCGGCTACGACTGCGTGCTGGACCGCTACGGCTCGTTCGCGCTCTACGCCAAGGGGCGCGAGGCGCTGGCCGCGGTGGCGCGAGAGGAGGCGCAAGTATGAACGATACCTCGGCGGGCGCTTCCCAAGCCGACGTGCGCGTCGACCCGATCCTCACCTCGGTGTACGCGCGCACCTTCAAGTCGATCACCGACGAGATGAGCATCTCGATGCAGCAGACCACGCGCTCGCCGATCCTGTGCGAGGCGAAGGACTTCGTCACCGGGCTCTACGACGCGAAGGGACGCATGCTGGAGCAGACCGAGAACCTGCCGATCCTCGCCTTCTCGCTCGCGCCGGTGTGCAAGCACATCATCGGCTACTTCGGCGACGACATCCACGAGGGCGATGTCATCTTCCACAACGACGTCTTCAGCCTCGGCAACCAGAACAACGATGTCGCGGTCTACAGACCGGTGTTCTTCGAGGGCGAGCTCGTGGCGTGGACCGCGGTCAAGGGCCACCAGGCCGACATCGGCGGCAACGTCGCCGGCGGCTACAACCCGAACGCGGTCGAGGTGTGGCAGGAGGCGCTGCGCATCCCGCCGGTGAAGGTCTACGACGCGGGCAAGCTGCGCCGGGACGTGTGGGATCTGATCTTCGCCAACATCCGCTTCGACATCGTTCGCCACGACATGCGCGCCGAGATCGGCGCCTGCGCGATCGGCGAGCGGCGGCTCACCGCGCTGCTGAAGAAGTACGGGCGCGCGAGCTTCGAGGCGCACAAGGTCGCGCTCTTCGACGCCACGCGGCGGATGATGGAAGCCGAGATCGCCGCGATTCCCAACGGCCGCTACCGCGGCGAGGGGCACGTCTTCTACGACGGCCGGCACGTCGGCAGCCGGTTCACCATCCGTGTGGACATCGAGGTCAAGGATCGCAGCATCAAGTTCGACTACTCGCGCACCGACGGACAGACCGACGGCTTCGTCAACGGCACCTTCACCTCCAGCGCGTCGGCCACCGTGCTGACGCTGCTGCAGATGGTCAATCCCGACATTCCCCACAACGAGGGGATGCTGCAGCCGATCGAGATCGTGATCCCGGAAGGCACGATCCTCAACGCCGCGTATCCCAAGGCGACGACCTTCGGCAACCACCTGTGCCCGCCTAACGCCGACGCGATCATCCGCGCGCTCGCCGCCGCGGTCCCCGATCGCGTCACCGCGGGCTGGAACAACCTGCTGTGCTCGCTCAGCACCGGGATCGATCCGGAGAAGCGCGAGAAATACGTCGACATCGGCTTCATGGGGCTCAAGGGCGGCTCGGGGGCGATGCAGGGCACCGACGGCTACGACCACATCGGCATGATCGACGCGTCGGGAGGCTTGCTCGACCAGGACTACGAGATGTTCGAGCAGCAGACGCCGCATCTGCTGGTCAAGCACGAGTACGCCTGCGACTCGGCGGGGCCGGGGCGCTGGCGCGGGGGCTTGGGCGTGGAGACGATCTACACGATCGGCTCCGACGACACGCAGCTCGTGACCTTCGGCGACGGCGATTTCGAGCCCGCGTTCGGATTGTTCGGCGGCGGCGACGGGACGCTCAATTCCATCCGCCTCACCTATCCCGACGGGCGGACGGTCACGCCGAAGAACAAGGATCTCATCGCCGGGGTGCCCAAGGGAACGGTGTACCACCAGATCGCCGGCGGCGGTGGCGGCTACGGCGACCCGGCCGAGCGCGATCGCGAACGGCTCAAGCGCGAAGTGCGCGACGGCGTGATCTCCGAGCGCGCCGCGCGCGAGATCTACGGGCTCGAATCGACATGACCGAGGGCGCATGGACTTCGAGCTGAACGACAGCGAGCGAGAAGTGCGCGATCTTTTCGCCCGCTTCTGCGACGAGCGCGTCGCGCCGCGCGCGGCGGCGCTCGATGCGGCGCACGCGTTTCCGCGCGAGCTCTTCGCCGAGCTCGCCCGGCTCGGCTTCTTCGGCATGCGCTACCCGGAGGCGGTCGGCGGCACGGCCCTTGGGCTTGGCGCGTTCTGTCTCGCCCTCGAGGAGATCGCGCGCGGCTCGGTATCCCTGGCCGGTTGCGCCGCGATGCAGGCGCTGATGGGCACCGACTTCCTGCACCGGTTGGGCAGCGCGGAGCTGATCGAGCGGCTGTTCAAGCCCGCGCTCCGCGGCGAGAAGATCGGCGCGATCTGCATGACCGAGCCCAACGCGGGGAGCGACCTCGACGCCATCGCCACGGTGGCGCAGCGAAGGCAGGGCGGGTACGTGCTCTCCGGGCAGAAGACCTGGGTCACCTCGGCGCCGGTCGCGGACTTCTTCACCGTGTTCGCGCGCGCGGGCGAGGCGCGCAAGCTCACCATCTTCTTGGTCGAGCGCGGCTTCAAGGGCTTAGTCGTCGGCCGCGCGATCGACAAGATGGGCGTGTGGGCGCTGCCGACCTCGGAGGTCGCGCTCGACGGCTGCTTCGTGCCCGACTCGCACCGGCTCTCCCGGGAGGAAGGCGACGGCGAAGCGCAGCTCCGGGCGATCCTCGCCGAGATTCGCATCATCACTGGCGCGATCGCGCTGGGGGTCGCCCGCGCCGCGCTCGACGAGGCGCGCCGCTACGCCGGCGAGCGCACGCAATTCGGAAAACCGATCGGCCGCTTCCAGGCGATCCAGATGAAGCTCGCCGAGATGGCGACCGGGATCGCGGCGGCGGGCGAGCTCGTGCGGCACGCGGCGTGGCTCGCGCAGGCCGGCAAGCCGCATCACAAGGAAGCGGCGATGGCCAAGCTCTTTGCGAGCGAGACGGCGGCGAGCGTATGCGATCAGGCGGCGCGCGTGCTCGCCTCGTACGGCTTCGCGATGGACTATCCGGTGCAGCGATTCCTGCGCGACGTGCGCTTCACGCTGATCGGCGGCGGCACCAGCGAGATCCTGAAGCTCGTCATCGCCAAGGAGCTCTGCTCATGAGCGCCGGCGAAGAGCGGCCCGTGCGCATCCTGCTCGCCAAGCCCGGGCTCGACGGACACGACCAGGGTGCCAAGGTCGTCGCCCGCGCGCTCATGGCTGCCGGCTTCGAGGTCATCTACACCGGATTGCGGCAGACCCCGGAGGCGGTCGCGCGCGCCGCGCGGGAGGAGAACGTCGACGTGATCGCGCTCTCCAGCATGGCGGGCTCGCACCTCGGGTTCTGCGAGCGGCTGAAGCCTTTGCTCGAGGCGGCCGGGCTCGGCGGCAAGCTCTGGATCATCGGCGGGAACATTCCGGCGCAGGACCACGCGCGGCTCGCGGAGCTTGGCTTCGCCGGGGTGTTTCCCACCGGCTCGAAGCTCTCGGCCATCGTCGACTATCTTCGCGAGAACGCGCCATGAGCGCCGCAGGGCCGCCCCAAGGCGCGAATTGCGCCCCCGCTTTTGGGGGCAGCGCAGCGGCCGAATTGGCCGATGAGGCCGCAAGCGTGGGGGTCCACCAATGAGCGCCGCAGGGCCGCCCCAAGGCGCGAATTGCGCCCCCGCTTTTGGGGGCAGCGCAGCGGCCGAATTGGCCGATGAGGCCGCAAGCGTGGGGGTACAGCCATGAACGCACGCGACGACGACGCACTGCGGCCCGTGGTCAACGAGTCCGGCATCGAGGTGAAGCCGGTCTACACCGCGGAAGACCTCGAAGCGAGCGGTGGCTTGAGCATGCTGGGGCTGCCCGGCGAATATCCGTTCACCCGTGGCATCCACCCGCTCATGTACCGCAAGCGGCCGTGGACGATGCGGCAGTACGCAGGCTTCGGCAACGCCGCCGAGACCAACCGGCGCTTCAAGTTCCTCATCGCCAACGGCCAGACGGGGCTGAACGTCGCCTTCGATCTGCCGACCCAGATCGGGCTCGATTCGGACGATCCGCTGGCCGAAGGCGAGGTCGGCCGTGTCGGGATGGCGGTCGACACTCTCGCCGATTTCGAAACGGCGTTCGACGGGATCGACCTCGACGCGATCACGGTGTCGCTCACCATCAACGGCGCCGCCGCCACGCTGATCGCGATGTATCTCGCGCTCGCCGAGAAGCGCGGCTACGACCTGAAGCGCCTGCGCGGCACGGCGCAGAACGACATCCTCAAGGAGTTCATCGGCCGCGGCACGTGGATCTTCCCGGTCGAGCCGTCGGTGAAGCTCGTCGGCGATACCATCGAGTACTGCGCCAAGGTCGCGCCCAAATACACGCCGGTGTCCGTGTGCGGCTATCACATCCGCGAGTCGGGGGCCACGCCGGCGCAGGAGATCGCCTACGCCTTCGCGATCGCCTGCGCCTACGCCGACGAGGCGATCCGCCGCGGCCTCGCGGTGGACGAGTTCGCGGGCCGGCTCTCGTACAACTTCAACATCTTCGGCAATCTCTTCGAGCAGGTCGCCAAGTTCCGTGCCGCGCGCGGCCTGTGGGCGAAGATCATGAAGGAGCGCTATCGAGCGCGCGACCCCGCCTCCATGCTGATGCGCATGATCGCGGGCGGCGGCGGCAGCGGGCTCACGCTCGAGCAGCCGGAGCTCAACATCGTGCGCGGCGCGTACTACGCGCTGGTGAGCGCGCTCTCGGGCACGCAGACGATGGCGCTGTGCTCGTACGACGAGGCGTACACCATCCCCACCGAATACTCGGCGCGGATCTCGCTGCGCACCATGCAGCTTCTCATCGAGGAGACCGGGCTCGCCGACACGGTCGACCCGCTCGCCGGATCGTATTACGTCGAGACGCTCACCAACCAGATGCGGGAGAAGATCGCGGCGATCATGGCCGAGGTCGACGCGCGCGGGGGCATCGTGCGGCTGATCGCCGACGGTCGCATTCAGGCGGAAGTCTCGGCGCAGGCGCACGCGCGGGCCAAAGCGATCGAGTCGGGCGAGCTGCGCAAGGTCGGCGTGAACTGCTATCGCATCGCGGAGGAGGAGCGCAAGGTCGAGTTCCATCCCTATCGCGCGGAGGACGCGCGCTCGCAGATCGAGGCGCTCGAGCGCGTGCGCCGGGGCCGCGACGCCGCGCGGGTGCGCGCGGCGCTGGCACGCGTCGGTGCCGACGCCCGCTCGGGGGGAAACCTGATGCCGGCGATCGCCGAGGCGGTCAAGGCGTACGCCAGCGTGGGTGAGATCACCCGGGAGCTCACCCAAGTATTCGGGCGCTACCGTGAGCCGATACGCTTCTAGGCGGAGGACGCGACAATGAGCCCGGTCGAGCGCTATTGCGCGCCGTCGTCCCTCGCCGAGGCGACCGAGATCCTGCATGCGGGCGAGGTGACGGTGCTCGCCGGCGGGACCGACCTCATGCCGCAGATGCAAGCCGGCCGCACGCCGCTCAAGCGCACGCTGATGAGCGTGCGGCGCGTTCCCGAGCTCGGCGGCATCGCCGGCGACGGACGCACGATCCGCATCGGCGCGCTCGCCACGATCAGCGAGCTGATGGCGCACGCGCTGGTGAAGGAACACTTGCCGCTGCTCTCCGAGGCCGGCGACCATTTTGCGAGCGCGCAGTTGCGCAACGCCGCGACCCTCGGCGGCAACATCTGCAACGCTTCGCCCGCCGGCGACATGCTGGTGCCGCTCCTGGTCCTCGAGGCGCAGGTCGAGCTCGCGTCGAAGGCGAAGGGCTCGGTTCAGACGCGCCGGGTTCCGATCGGGGACTTCTTTACCGGCCCGGGACGCACCCGCCGCGCGCCGGCGGAGCTGCTGGTCGCCGTGTACGTTCCGGTGCCGCCGGCGGGCGTTGTCGCGCGCTTCGTGAAATTCGGCACGCGCCCGGCGCTCGACATCGCGGCGATCTCGATCGGGATCGCGGCCGTGCGGCGCGGCGACGCGCTGACGCGGGTGCGGGTGGCCTTCGGTGCAGTCGCGCCGACACCGCTTCGCGCGACTCGCACCGAGGCCGCGCTCGAAGGACGCTCGCTCAGCGCCGAAACCATCGCCGCCGCCGCCACCGCCGCGAGGGCCGAGGTCCACCCCATCTCCGACGTGCGCGCCTCCGAGTGGTACCGGCGCGAGCTCATCCACAACCTTACTCGACGAGTTCTCGAAGATGTCGCTGCGGCAGGACATTAGCTTCACCGTGAACGGCGCGCCGAAGCGGCTCTCGGTGCCGGTGGACATGAGCGCGCTCACGCTGTTGCGCGACGAGCTAGGGCTCACCGGCACCAAGTACGGGTGCGGTGAAGGCGAGTGCGGCGCGTGCACGGTGCTCGTCGACGGCGTGTCGGTCAACGCCTGCCTGATGTTTGCCGTGGACTGCGACGGGCGCGACATCGTCACCATCGAGGGGCTCGGCAACGATCCGAGGACCGAGGCGCTCGAGCGCGCGTTCGTCGCGCAGGGGGCGGTCCAGTGCGGGTTCTGCACGCCGGGCATGGTGGTGCAGGCGAGCGCGCTCCTTCGCGCCAACGCGCACCCGACGCGCGAGGAGATCGAGCGCGGCATCGAAGGCAACCTCTGCCGCTGCACCGGCTACGTGAAGATCGTCGACGCGATCGCCGCGGCGGCGCACGCCGAGTCGGAGGAGCGCGCGCCATGCAAGTGATCGAAAAGCAATCGCTCATCGGCAAGCGCATCGCCAAGCTCGACGCGCCGGACAAGGCGGGCGGCAAGACGCGCTACATCCACGATCTCAACCTCCCCGGCCAGCTCCACGCCAAGATCCTGCGCTCGGCGCGCGTGCATGCGCGCATCGTCCGCATCGACACGGCGAAGGCGAAGGCGCTGCCGGGCGTGCAGGCGGTCCTCACCGCTGCCGATGTCCCGTATCAACGTCCGCTGGGGGTCGCCAAGGATCATCTGCCGCTCAAGGGCGACAAGGTGCGGAGCCTCCGCGACGAGATCGCCGCGGTCGCGGCCGACACCGAGGCGATCGCGCGAGCGGCGCTGGCGCTGATCGAGGTCGAGTACCAGGACCTGCCGGTGCTGACCGACGCGCGCGCTGCGCGCGAGCCCGGAGCACCGGTGATCCACGCCGAGCACGCCGACAACGTGACCATGCGCTTCGACTACGCGCACGGCGACGTGGCGGCGGGCGAGGCCGAATCCGACGTGGTGATCGAGGACACGTTCCGGCTGCACTACGTCACGCACTGCTGCATGGGCGTGTCGGGCATCATCGCCGACTTCGACGCCTCCGGAAACCTGACGCTGTACTCGAACACCCAGGTGCCGTTCCTGCACAAGCGCGAGTTCGCGGAAGTGCTGCAGATGGACCCGGCGCGCATCCGCATCATCCAGCCGCCGATCGGCGGCGGCTTCGGCAGCAAGCTCGACATCTACCCGTTCGAGCCGATCTGCATCTTCCTGGCCAAGGCGACCAAGCGGCCGGTGAAGCTCGTCTTCACTCGCGAGGAGGAGTTCATCGCCTCGCCCACGCGGCAGCCGGTGATCCTCACCCTGAGGAGCGGCGCGAAGAAGGACGGGACGCTCACCTTTCGCACGGTGCACACGCTGCACGACAACGGCGCCTACACCTCGTGGGGCGCGACCACGCCGTTCGTCCTGATGCAGACCTTCTCCTCGCTCTACCGCGTGCCGCACTGCGACTATCACACCGTCGTCGTCTACACCAACAATCCGTACGCCGGATCGTTCCGCGGCTACGGCAACCTGCAGGCAACCTTCGCCGTCGAGAGCCACATGGACAAGCTCGCCGAGGCGATCGGCATGGACCCGCTGGAGTTTCGGCTGAACAATGCGCAGCAGCCGGGCGAGGTCACGCCGCAGGGCATGCACTTCAAGAGCTGCGGCTTCAGGGAATGTCTCACCACGGCCGCGCGCTACAGCGACTACGCGCGCAAGCACCGCGAGAACGCCGCCCGGCAGAAGGCACCCGGTGACATCAAGCGGGGCGTGGGCATGGCCTCGATGCTGCACGTCGGCGGGGGCGCGAAGATCTATCCCTCCGACGGCTGCGGCACGATTCTCAAGATCGACGACTTCGCGCACGTGACGTTGATCACGGGCGCTTCCGAGATCGGCCAGGGCTCCGAGACCGTGCTGGCGCAGCTCGTCTGCGAGGAGCTGGGGCTGCCGCTCTCCGCGGTGACGGTGGTCAACAACGACACCGACATCACCCCGTGGGATGTCGGCGTGCACGCGAGCCGGACGACGTTCATCGCCGGCAACTCGGCGATCGGCGCGGCGAAGAAGGCCAAGGCCAAGATCTTCGCCGCCGCGGCGAAGCTCCTCGGCGGACCGCCCGAGACGCTGGATCTGCGCGATGGGCAGATCGTCGATGCGGCGACCGGTGCGCCGCGCGTGTCGCTCGGGAAGCTGGTGCGCTCGCTGCACTTCTCCGACAAGGCCGAGCTGGTGATGACCACGCACTATTACGAGCCGCCGAGCCGGCACCAGGACAAGGGCTTCAAGGGCGACGTGTCGGCGGCGTATGCCTGGGCGACGCAAGTGATCGAGGTCGAGGTCGACAGCGACACCGGCGTGGTGCGCATGCTGAACGTGACCGCCGCGCACGACGTGGGTCGCGTGCTCAATCGCCTGGGGATCGAGGGCCAGATCGAGGGCGGCATCGTCATGGGCCAAGGCTACGCGCTCACCGAAGAGCTGATCGTCGAGAACGGAGTCGTGAGGAATCCGGCCTTCCGCGACTACAAGCTCGTCACCGCGCCCGAGATCCCGGCGATCGACATCCACTTCATCGAGACCATGGACGGCGAAGGCCCGCAGGGGGCGAAAGGTGTCGGCGAGGCGCCCGCGATCTGTGTGGCCGCCGCGACCGCCAACGCCATCTACAACGCGACCGGCGTGCGGATCTACGCGCTGCCGTTCACGCCGGAGAAGGTCTACCGGGCGCTTGCCGCCGCGCGCGGGGCTGCTTCAGAGGTTCCTGGCCCATGAAGCCTCGCACGGTGCTCTCGCTCGAGCAGGCGCTCGCGCTGCCGTACGCGACGCTGCGCTTCGCCCAGCTCGGCTGGCGGGTGATCCGCATCGAGGCGTACGCGCCGGGCGAGACGCTGCCGGGCGATCCGAACCGCTACATCGGCTCGCGCGTGGTCGACGACGACCGGCGGAGCTACTTCGTCGCCCCGAACGTCGGCAAGGACGCGATCGCGCTCAACCTGCGCACCGCGGAGGGGCGTGCGGTGCTCAAGCGCCTGCTCGCGGCGCTCGAGGTCGACGTCTTCTGCTGCAATACGCTGCCGCGTCGCTACGAGGCGCTGGGCATCGACTACGCGACGCTTGCCGCGGCTCGGCCCGGCCTCGTCTGGGCCGGCATCTCGGCGCTGGGCCCGGAGTGCCCGGATGTGGCCGGTTACGATCCGGTGCTGCAGGCGATGGTCGGCTACATGGAGCTCACCGGTGATCCTGCGGGGCCGCCGATGCTCTCGGGCGTCCCCCTCATCGACCTCAAAGCCGGCGACGAGGTCTACGCCAACGTGCTGCTCGCGCTCGCCGAGCGCGCGGAGACGGGGCGCGGATCGCGCATCGACGTCTCGATGCTGCAGGCGGCCGCGTCCTGGTTGATCACGACCCTGCCGCTCATCGACTTCGACTGCGCACCGCACGAGATCACCCGCTGCGGCAACGAGCACCGCAAGTTCGTCCCGACCAACGTGTATGCGGCGCGCGACGGGTTCATCTTCATGGCGATCGGCAACGACGCGCAGTGGCGGCGCCTCACGGGAATCCCGAAATTCGCCGCGCTCGGCGCCGCTTCGCGGGCGACCAACGAAGGCCGACAGCGCGAGCGCGTGGCGATCGGCAACGAGATCGCGGGAATCGCCGCGCGCTGCACGACCGCCGAGCTCGCCGCCGACTTTGCCGCCGCCACCATCGCCCACGCGCCGATCAACGCCATCCCCGCGGTGCGCGCGCTGCCGGCGCTCGCGCCCAAGCTCACGTGGACGCGAACGCCCGACGGGCGCAGCGTGCGCATGCAGCCGGCGGCGGTCGACGTGCCGGGGGCAGCGCGCGAATTCGCCTTCGCGCCCAAGTACGGCGAGCACACGCACGCGGTGCTGCGCGAGGCCGGTCTCGGCGATGACGAGATCGAGGCGCTCATACGCTCCGAGGTCGTGCCCGAGGGCCTCGCCGCTGCGCCCGCAGCACATGGCGCAACCACCATGGGGGGTAGCGCAACGTGAAGAAGCTCGAAGGCAAAGTCGCGCTGGTAAGCGGCGCGGGACGCGGCATCGGCCAGGCGATCGCGTTGAAGCTGGCGGCCGAGGGCGCGCGGGTGGTGGTCAACGATCTCGACGAGGCGAGCGCCGCGGACACCGCGCGCCGGATCGAGGCGTCAGGCGGCCATGCGCTTGTCTGCGTCGGCGACGTGACCCGTGCCGACTTCGCGCCGCGGTTCGTCGCCGCCGCGCTGGAGGGCTTAGGCGCGCTCGACATCATCGTCAACAACGCGGGCTACGCGTGGGACAGCGTGGTGCAGAAGATGACCGACGAACAGTGGTACGCGATGCTCGACGTCCACGCCACCGCGCCGCTGCGCATCCTGCGCGCGGCCGCCGAGCCGATCCGGCAGATGGCGAAGAAGGAGAAGGAAGAGGGGCGCGCGGTGCAGCGCAAGATCGTCAACGTCACCTCCATCGCCGGTCTCTACGGCAACGCCGGCCAGGTCGGCTACTCCGCCGGCAAGGCCGCGGTGATCGGCCTCACGAAGGCGCTCGCCAAGGAGTGGGGGCGCTACAACGTCAACGTCAACGCGGTGGCGTTCGGCTACATCCAGACGCGCATGACCCAGCCGATCGGCGCGGGCGAGGCGGTGGCGCAGATCGGCGGTCGCGAGGTCAAGATGGGCGTGCAGCCGGAGCTGCTCGCGTTCATGAACAAGATGATTCCGCTCGGCCGCGGCGGCACGCCCGAGGAGGCGGCCGGGGCCGTGTACCTGTTGTGCATTCCCGAGTCCGACTACGTGAGCGGCGAAGTGCTGCTCGCGAGCGGCGGCTTTGTGATGTGAGACTACTGGAGGTCGACGATGAGACTTGCAACCTTTTTCGGAGCATTGGCGGCGGGTGCGCTCGCGCTCGCGGCGCCGGGTGCGCTCGCCCAGGTGAAGATCGGCGTCGTGACCTCGGCCACGGGTCCGACGGCGTTCGTCGGCGGCCCGCAGAAGAATTCGGTGGCGCTGCTGCCGAAGAAAGTCGGCACGACGACCATCGAGTACATCTACTACGACGACGCCAGCGACCCGACGCAGAGCGTCACCGACGTGAAGAAGCTCATTGCCGAGCAGAAGATCGATGCGCTGATCGGGCCCTCGGGGTCGCCCAACGCGATCGGCGTGATCCAGTTCGCGGCGGAAGCGCGCACCCCGATGCTCGCGCCGGTCGGCACCCCGGCGGTCGTGCTGCCGATGGACGACAAGAAGCGCTGGGTGTTCAAGACCACCCAGAACGACGACGTGATCGCCGAGGCGCTGATCGCGAACATGCAGAACAACGGCGTGAAGACGCTGGGCTTCATCGGCTACGCCGACCCGTACGGCGAGAGCTGGTACCGGACCATCGTCCCAATGCTGCAGAAGGCGGGCATCGCGCTCGTCGCCAACGAGCGCTACAGCCGCCAGGACGCGAGCGTCACCGGCCAGGTGGCGAAGCTCAAGCAAGCCGCGCCCGATGCGGTGCTCGTCGCCGGGGTCGCTGCGGGGGCGGCGTTGCCGCAGATGCAGCTCGTCGACGCCGGCTACAAGGGGCGCATCTACCAGACGCACGGCGCGGCCACCGACGACTTCATCCGCATCGGCGGCGCCAAGGTCGAAGGCGCGATCTTGGCGGCGAGCCTGATGCTGGTGCTCGATCAAGTGCCCGACAGCATCCCGTCGAAAAAGGTGGCGAGCGAGTACGTCGCCGCGTACCAGAAGCTCTATGGCGCGCGGCCGGCGACGTTCGGCGCGAACGTGTACGACGCCGGCTTGCTGCTTGAGCGGGCGATTCCGGTGGCGCTGAAGAAGGCCAAGCCGGGCACGCCGGAATTTCGCGCGGCGCTGCGCGACGCGCTCGAATCGACCCGCGAGCTCGTGGCCACCCAGGGCGTCTACAACATGACGCCCTCGGATCACTCCGGCTTCGATCGGCGCGGGCGGGTGATGGTCACCGTCCGCGACGGCCGGTGGAAGCTTCTGGACGAGTGAGGGGCGCCGCGCGGGCGCGCTTTGCCGGGGCGCTGTGGGCGAGCGGCTTCCGACCGTTTTTCCTACTCGGCGCGCTCTACGGGCTCCTCGCGCTCGGCGCGGGGCTCGGAGGCTACGTCGGGCTCGGAGCGTTGTCCCCTGCCGCGGGTCGAGCGGCGCTGTGGCACGGCCACGAGATGGTGTTCGGCTTCGCCGCCGCGATCATCTCTGGGCTGCTCCTCACCGCGCTCCCGAGTTGGGCCGGTGTGCACGAAATCCGCGGCGGCGAGCTGGCGGCGCTCGTGCTCGCCTGGCTCGCCGGCCGCGTGGCGATGTGGGTCGCGCCATCGCTTTCGCCGCTGCTCGCCGCCGCCGCGGATCTCGCGCTGCTGCTGCTCGTGACGGCGGCGCTCGCGCCCGACCTCCTCGCGGTGCGGCAGCGAAAGTTCGCCGTCGTGCTGCCGGTGCTGCTCGCGCTCGCGGGCGCCGACGTTGCGTTTCATGCCGCGCAACTCGGCGCCGACGCCGTGCAAGCCACACGGGCACTCGATGCCGCGGTGGCGGTGATCGCGGTGCTGTTCGCGCTGGTCGGGGGGTTCATGACGCCGGTGTTCACGCGCAGCGCGTTGCCGGCCTCGGCGGCGTTCGCCGTGCGCAGGCGACGCGGGGTCGAGCGCGCCGCGCATCTCACCATCGTCGCGTTTGCGGTGACGGTGGCGCTGCCGACGCCGGCGGCGCTCGCCGGCGCGACGGCGCTCGCGGCGTGCCTCGCCCATGCGCTGCGGCTGGCCGGATGGCGGGGATGGAGCGTGCGCAAGAGCGCGCTCGTGCTCTCCATGCACGTCGCCTACGCCTGGCTCGTCGTCGCGCTGGCGCTGCGCGCCGGGGCGGAGCTCGGCGCGCCGATCGCGCCGCGGGCGTGGGTGCATGCGGCGACCGTCGGCGCGTTCGGCACGATGATGCTGTCGCTGATGCCGCGCGTGGCGCTGCGGCACACCGGGCGCGCTCTGGCGCTGCATCCGGCCATGCGCGCCGCATTGGTCGCCGTGTCGGCCGCGGCGGTGCTGCGCCTGGGTGCCTCCACCCTCGGTTGGGGCGCCTGGGCGATCGTCGCCGCGCTGGGGTTGTGGAGCTTCTGCTTCGTCGCCTATCTCGTCCTCTACGCTCCGCTGCTGCTGCGTCCGAGCCTGCCGCGCGCTTGAGGCGCGCCATGGCGCCCTCATCCCGGGTGCGAAACGCGCCCAATTCGATTTTCTTGATCTCGAACAAGAAAAACCGTTGGCGTATTGCCGATTTGGGATAACGCCTAGCCGCTTCTCATCCCTAGAATCGGGCCAGAGATCGAAGCCCCGGCGGTCGCGACGACGATCCGCGCAGGCGGCAAGGAGGAGGTGGAGGATGCGCTGCAAGAGTCCGGCAGCTTGGTGCGCGGTGGGCATGCTCGTCGCGTCCACCGCGCTCGCCGCCGAGGAGCCGGCCGAGCAGGTCACGACCGTCCAGCTCGTGCCCGCTACGCCGTACCGCATCTACCTCGCCGATTTCTTCACGCCCTATACCACTGCCGAGGTGACTCGGCTGCGCAGAGAGCGCCTGGACGACGTCGCCGCGAAAGCGCGCCGCCATCGTCGGGCGCCTCGCGGCAATGGGCTATCCGATCGAGTAGCTCGAGGAGACTGGAAATGATCAAGACACGTGCAGGGATCGGGCGAGCGAAAGCGCTCGCGCTGGCGCTCGGCATCGCCTACGCGAGCTCCACAGGCTGGGCGGCGGTGAGCGAGCAAGAGGCCGCCCAGCTCGGCAAGGAGCTCACGCCGGTGGGCGCCGAGAAAGCGGGCAACAAGGCGGGGACCATCCCCGAGTGGAACGGGGGTCTGACCGCGGCGCCGCCGGGATGGAAGCCGGGACAGAAGCGCATCGATCCGTTCACCGGCGACAAGCCGCTGTTCTCGATCGACGCGTCCAACGTCGAGCGCTACAAGGACAAGCTCTCCGAGGGGCAGGTCGCGCTCTTGAAGCAGCTCAAGGGCTACCGCATGGACGTCTATCCCACGCGCCGGAGCTGCGGCTTTCCCGACTTCGTCTACGAGCGCACCCGGACCAACGCCCGGGAAGCACGGGTCGTCGCCGGGGGCTGGGGGCTGGAGAAGGGTATCGGCGCGGCGGTGCTGTTCCCGATCCCGAAGAGCGGCGTCGAGGCGATGTGGAACGGCAAGGTGCGCTACATGGGTGAGGGGCGCATCGAGCATTACTCGACGATCTTCTCCAACAAGGGGGGCGACTTCACGCCGCTGGTCCAGGACCAGTGGACCATCGTGCCCTTCCACGCGCGCAACAACAAGGGCGTGGAGGACGCGGGCGGCGTGGAGATGAAGATCCTGAACGAGGTCATCTCGCCCTCCGCACGCAGCGGTGAGCTCATTCTCGTGCACTGGTTCTTCAACAAGCCCAGCGACGCGTGGCTGTACTTCCCCGGCCAGCGGCGGGTGCGCCGGTCGCCGACCTTCGCCTACGACAACCCGATCCCCGGCTACGAAAACCTGGAGACCGTCGATCAGTATCCGATGTACGCCGGGGCGATGGACCGTTACGACTGGAAGCTCGTCGGCAAGCAGGAGATGTACATCCCGTACAACAGTTTCAAGTGGATCGACAAGAGCCGCAAGTACAAGGACATCTACCTCGCCGACTATGTGAACCGCGACCTCGTGCGCTACGAGCTGCACCGGGTGTGGAAGGTCGAGGCCACGCTGAAGCAGGGCATGCGGCACCAGTTCCCGAGGCGCGTGTTCTACCTCGACGAGGATAGCTGGGCGATCATGGCCGTCGATCTCTACGACGCGCAGGGCAAGCTCTGGCGGGTGCAGGAGTCGAGCATCTACCCGGCGCCCGAAATTCCGGCCTGCGTGGGCCAGGAGTTCGTGTCCTACGACCTGACCGTGGGGCGCTACGTCGCCGAGAACGCGACCCAGGAACGGCCCGAGACCGACTGGCTCGCCGGGCGGGAGGGCCGGATCGATCCCAGGAGGTTCAACCCCGACGAGCTGCGCCGGGTCGGCGAGCGCTAGCGCGCGAGCTTCAAGACAAGGGAGACGCCATGAACGGATTGCACCAGCCTGCTTCGCGTTGCGCCGTGGGGATGCTCGCGCTCGGGATCGCCGCCGCGCTGCCTGCGCCCGCGGCCTCCGCCGCGAGCTTCGAAACCGAGTGGTTCAAGGGCCGCTTCGACTCGACCATCTCGTTCGGCCTGCAGTGGCGCGCGCAGGGGCGCGACTGCGGCCTGCTCGGCAACGACAACGGCGGATGCGTGCCGACCAACGGCACGCTGGGCGAACGCGTCAACGGCCCGGGGCTGGGCGCGACCTCCAACCCGGACTTCAACTATCTGCAGACCGACGACGGCAACCTGAACTTCGACAAGGGCGACCTCGTCTCCGCCGCGCTCAAGGGCACGCACGAGCTGTCGCTGCAGTTCCCGCAAGACTGGCGGGCGCTCTTGCGCGGCTCGTGGCTGTACGACTTCCGGGCCGATCGTACGCGGCGCACGCCGCTCACCGACGACGCCAAGGACGTCGCGGTGCGCAACATCGAGCTGCTCGACGCGTGGGTGTCCAAGGACCTCGAGCTCTTCGGCCGACCGGCCAAGTTTCGCGTCGGCAATCAGGTGATCAGTTGGGGCGAGGACATCTTCATCTACGGCGGCGTGAATGTCGTGAACGCTATCGACTTGAGGCGCGCGCACGTGCCGGGCACCCAGCTCAAGGAGATCTTCCGGCCGGCGCCGATGGCCTCGTTCAATTTCGGCGCGACCAACCGGCTCTCCTTCGAGGGGTTCTACCAATTTCGCTGGAACGCGTTCCGGTTCGATCCGGTGGGAACCTTCTTTTCCGGGGCCGACGTTGTGCACAACGGCCAGCAGAGCGCGTTCGTTCCCAGCTCGGTCCTCGGCCTGCCGCCCGGCAGCGTGGGCGACGTGGGCACCGTGAGCAACGGCACCTTCATCCCCGCGGGGCAGCGCTTCACGCTAGCGGATCTCCTCGCGCTGCAAACGGTGGTGCCCAACCTCGACGACCACACGCCGCCCAACAGCGGCCAGTTCGGGCTCGCGGCGCGCTACAGGAGCGATTTCGCCGACGCCGAATGGGGGTTCTACTACCTGCGCTATCACGACAAGATTCCGTTCGTGAGCTTCGTGAACGATCCGACGATCACCGCCAATCCGTTCGGGCTGGGGTACTTTCTCGACTACGGCAAGAACCGCGATCTGTTCGGGGTGTCGGTGAACACCAAGCTCGGCGACTGGGCCGTCGGCGCGGAGCTCTCCTACCGGCCGCGCGACGGCGTGGGCATCGACCCGACGGTGCCGCTGAGCGGTGCGAACTGCGCCTTCTGTGCTCCCGGAACGTATCGCGGCTTCGTCGACGAGAGGAAATGGCAGGCGCACCTCACCACCATCTACCTGCTCGGACCGAGCGGCGACCTGGGCTGGCTGCTCAAGGGCCTGGGCGCGGCCGAGGGCACGCTGCTGGCGGAGGTCGCCGCCACGTATTACCCCGGGCTCGACCTTTCCGGCGCCAAGCCGTATCTGCTCACCAACTACGAGCTGCCGACGAAGTTCTCCTCGGGCTTCGTCGGCGAGCTTGCAGTGGTATATCCGCATTTTCTCGGTACGCCGGTCAACTTCACGCCGCAGATCGACGTCGCCTACGACTTGAGCGGCATCAGCCCGAACACGATTCCGTTCATCCGGGGCCGCACCGCGGTGACGCCCTCGCTCAACTTCGAATACCTCAACCGGTGGCGCGCGCAGCTCGCCTACACGAACTATTCCGGCGGCGGCGGCAACAACCTCATCCGGGATCGCGACTTTGTTTCGCTCAGCGTCTCGTACGCGTTCTAGCCATGCACCGCCGCAGCCCGCACGGCGCTCGCACGCGTCAGGGCGCTGCCGCCTGACGCCACCGGCGGGACGCCGATGCTGACGGGCCTCATCGGGCGCCTCGAGCGGTGGCTGTTCGCCAACCGCGGCAAGACGCTCGCGGCGCTGGCCCTGCTGACCGTGGTCATGGCGGTGTTCGCGGCGCAGCTGCGCATGTCGGCCGGCTTCGACAAGCAGCTCCCTCAGGGGCACGAATACATCGAGACGTTCTACAAGTACCGCGACCAGGTGTTCGGCGCCAACCGCATCATGGTCGTGGTGCGCGCGCGCCAGGGCGACATGTGGACCGCGCCGTTCCTCAAGAAGCTCAACGAGGTGACGCAGGCGGTCATGTTTCTGCCGGGCATCGACCGGCGCACGGTGACCTCGCTGTGGACGCCCAACACGCGCGTGCTGCAGATCACCGAGGAAGGTTTCCGCGCCGAGGACGTGATCGGCGGCGACATCACCCCGGAGGCGCTCAGTCCGGAGAAGATCGCGCGCATCCGCGCGAACGCGCTGATCGGCGGCTACGTCGGAGCGCTCGTCGCGAACGACGGCAGCGGCGCGATGGTCGTCGCGGACCTGCTCGATGCCGATCCGGTCAGCCGGAAGAAACTGGACTACCTCGACCTCGCGCGCCGGCTCGAGGAGGTGCGCACCAAGCTCGAGACGCCCGAGTTCGAGATCCAGATCATCGGTTTCGCCAAGCAGATCGGCGACATCGCCGACGGCGCGAAGAGCGTGGCGCGCTTCTTCCTGCTCGCCTTCCTGCTCACGGGTGCCGCCGTCTACGTCTATTCGCGCTCGTGGGTGCTGACGCTGCTGCCGCTCGGCGCTTCGCTCGCCTCGGTGGTGTGGCAGTTCGGAACGCTGAGACTGCTCGGCTACGGGCTCGACCCGCTGGCGGTGCTGGTGCCGTTCCTGGTGTTCGCCATCGGCGTGTCGCACGGCGTGCAGCAGATCAACTACATCTCCAAGGAGCTGTGCGCGGGAGTGGACACCCTGACCGCGGCGCGGCGCAGCTTCAGCGGGCTGCTCATCCCGGGCACCATGGCGCTGGTCACGGCCTTCGTCGGGTTCGCGACCCTCACGCTCATCCCCATCCCGATGATCCGGGAGCTCGGCATCACCGCGGCGATCGGCGTCGCGTACAAGATCGTCACCAATCTGGTCATGCTGCCGCTGGCGGTGTCGTACTTCAGCTTCGGCGACGCGTTCGTGGCGCGCGTGAACCGTCTGCGCGAGCGACGCGCCAATGCCGCGGCGCTGCTCGGACGGATCGCCGAGACGAGAAATGCCGCGATCGGCACGCTACTGGCCGCGGGGCTCTTCGCTGTCGCGTACGTCCAGGGCCAGGGGCGCCAGATCGGCTACCTGCAGGCCGGGGCTCCCGAGCTGCGTGCCGAGGCGCGCTACAACCGCGACGCCGAGGCAATCGTCAGGACGTTCGACGTGGGGCTCGACGTGCTTTCGGTCGTCCTCGAGACGCGGCGCGACGGCTGCTACGACTATCCGACGATGGAGTACGTCGACCAGTTCAGCTGGCAGATGCAGAACGCCCCGGGCGTGCTCTCCGTCGCCTCCGCGGCGCTGCTGGCCAAGCAGGCGTTCGCCGGATTCAACGAGGGCAACCCGAGGTGGAGCGCGCTGCCGCGCGATCCCAAGTCGCTCGCCAACGCGGTGGGCCTCGCGCCCGAAGGCTCCGGCCTGTACAACCCGGGGTGCACCATCCTGCCGGTGCATCTGTACCTCGCCGATCACAAGGCGGAGACGATCAAGAAGGTGATCGGCGCAGTCAAGGACTTCCGCAGCCGCAACCCCAGCGATCGCGCCGTGGTCCGTCTTGCCAGCGGCAACGTGGGCGTGCAGGCCGCGACCAACGAGGTGCTGGAGGCGACCGAGCTGCCGATGCTGCTCTACGTCTACCTCACCATCGTGGCGCTGGTGTTCCTCACCTATCGCGACTGGCGCGCCATGATCGCGTGCACCCTGCCGCTCACACTGGCCACCGTGCTCGGCTACTGGTTCATGAAGGAGCTGCAGATCGGGCTCACCGTGGCCACGTTGCCGGTGATGGTGCTGGCGGTGGGCATCGGCGTCGATTACGCGTTCTACATCTACAACCGGCTGCAAATCTATCTCGCGCAAGGCGTGGATATCGTCACCTCGTTCAAGCAGGCGCTGCGCGAGACCGGTGTGGCCACGATCTTCACCGCGCTCACGCTCTCCGTGGGCGTGGCCACCTGGTCGTTCTCGGCACTGAAGTTCCAGGCCGACATGGGGTTGCTGCTCACCTTCATGTTCATGATCAACATGCTCATGGCGATCACGCTGCTGCCGGCGCTGGCGGTGATGATCGACCTGCTCGTTCCGCGGCGGCGACCCGTGCGGGTGCCGTTCCTGAGCCATTGAGCCCGGCGCGCGAGCGACCGAAAGGAACCGATCGACATGCTCGACAAGCTGCTGGCGCTGGTCAAGCAGGCTCCCTCGCCCACCGCCGACACCGTGGGTGCGCCGTTCCAGCGCCGCGAGCTCGCGGTCGCCGTGCTGCTGCTCGAGCTCGCGCAGAGCGATCGCACCCTCTCGCCAGAAGAGCTCGACGCCATCCGACGCATCGTGAGCGAGCGCTTCGGGCTCGATCCCGAAGCCGCCGCGCAGTTGATCGACGCGGCCAAGATGGAGCTCGACGCCGCGCTGGAAGACTGGGTATTCGCCGACGCGGTCCGGACCGGCTTCAAGCGCGACGAGCGCGCGGAGATCGTCGCCCTGTTGTGGGAGGTCGTCTACGCCGACGGCCGCCTCGCGCGGTTCGAAGAAGCGTTGATGCGGCGGCTCGCCGCCGAGCTCGACGTCGGCCAGGCCGAGTGCGATAACGCGCGGGCGCGGGCGTTCGCCCGCGTCGGCGGACGACGTGCGGGCGATAACGGTTCGCCCCAAGCCGAATGAAACGTCTTTCGATCGCGCTCATCGTCGCCTGCGCTGCCGTCATCGCGGGCGGGCCGGCGCTCGCCCAGCCGCCGGTACCGGTCGCGGCCTACAAGGCGGCGCTGGCGACGCGTGCGCCGTTGCTCGCGATCGCACGCGCCGGGACGCGCTTGGTCGCGGTAGGCGACTACGGTGTGATCGTGCTTTCCGACGACGGAGGCGCGAGCTGGAGGCAAGCGGCCTCCGTCGCCACGCGCAACACGCTGACCGCTGTGACTTTCGTCGACGCCCGATCCGGCTGGGCCGTCGGGCACGGCGGCACGGTGCTGCGCACGTCCGACGGCGGCGAGACCTGGATCGAGAGCCGCTCGGCGGGCAACGACGTGGCGTTGCTCTCGGTGTGGTTCGGCGATGCTCGACATGGCATCGCGATCGGTGCGTTCGGCTTCGCGATGGAGACGCGCGATGGCGGGGCGAGCTGGAAGGAGATTCCGATCGGCCAGGGCGACGACAGCGACCGCCACCTGAACGGGATCTTCGTGCTGCCGGGCGGCGTGCTGCTCATCGCCGCGGAGGCGGGTACGCTGTTCCGCTCCGCCGACGACGGCCGTACGTGGACGGCGTTGCGTCTGCCGTACAACGGCTCGCTCTGGGGCGGGCTCGCGCTGCGCAGTGGGGCGGCGCTGGTCTTCGGTATGCGCGGCCACGTGCTGCGCAGCGTCGATCAGGGCCGGTCCTGGGTCGAGGCGCCGACGGGCAGCGATCAATCCTTCAGCGGTGGTGTCGAGCTCGCCGACGGTACGATCGCCCTGGTGGGCCTGGGCGGTGTGGTCGCGACCAGTGTCGATGACGGCAAGAGCTTCAAGTCGATCGTGCGCCCCGAGCGGCAGACCTACGCGGCCGTCGGCGAGGGTGCGGCGGGCCGGATCGCGGTGGTCGGCTTGAACGGCGTCGTGGCACCGATGGCGCCGCCGGAATGATCGTCGACATCGCCGCGCTCGCCGCGGCTCAATGCAAAGGAGACCGCTCATGGACATGAACACTCGACAGCTCGTCAGCGAAGCCACCACTCGGTTTCTGGAATCGCCCAAGAAGATGCTCGTCGGCGGCCAGTGGGTCGACGCCGCCGGCGGCGAGAAACTGGAAGTGAGGAACCCGGCCACGGGAGAAGTCTTCGCCCACGTTCCGGCGGGCGGCAAGCAAGACGTCGAGCGCGCGGTGCGCGCCGCGCGCACGGCGTTCGAAGGCCCGCAGTGGAGCGGCGCGCTGCCGGTGCAGCGCGAGCGGTGGCTGCTCAAGCTCGCCGATCTCATTGAAGCCAACGCCCAGCCTCTGGCGGAGGTCGAGGCGCTGGACAACGGCAAGTCGGTCGTGCTCGCGCGCCATGTCGACATGGCGATGGCGGTGGACTTCGTGCGCTACATGGCCGGCTGGTCGACCAAGATCGAGGGCTCGACGCACGACGTGTCGGTGCCGTTCATCCCGAACGCCAAGTTCTTCGCCTACACGCGCCGCGAGCCGGTGGGCGTGGTCGGTGCGATCATTCCCTGGAACTTCCCGCTGCTGATGGCCGTGTGGAAGATCGCGCCCGCGCTTGCGGCCGGGTGCACGGTCGTGCTCAAGCCCGCCGAGGAGACGCCGCTCACCGCGTTGCGGCTGGGCGAGCTCGCTCTCGAAGCCGGGATTCCGCCCGGCGTGGTCAATATCGTCACCGGGCTGGGCGAGACCGCGGGCGCGGCGCTCGCCGCGCATCCGGGCGTCGACAAGATCGCCTTTACCGGCTCGACCGCGGTCGGCAAGCTCGTTCAGCGCGCGGCGGTCGAGCACATGACGCGCGTGTCGCTGGAGCTCGGCGGCAAGTCGCCGGTGATTGTGCTCGATGACGCCGATCCGGCACAGGCTGCCGCCGGTGCGGCGCAGGCGATCTTCTTCAACCAGGGACAGGTCTGCACGGCAGGATCGCGCCTTTACGTGCAAAGGAGACTGTTCGACGGCGTGGTCGCCGAGCTCTCCGCGATCGCCGGCAGGATGAAGTTGGGGCCCGGGCTGGACCCGGCGAGCGAGCTGGGCCCGCTCGTCTCCGAGCTGCAGATGAACCGCGTGTGCGGCTACATCGGAAGCGGCGTCGAGCAGGGCGCGAGGGTCGCCACCGGCGGGAGCCGCGCCGGCGACAAAGGTTACTTCGTGCAGCCGACGGTCCTGGTCGATGCGCGCCAGGACATGCGCGTGGTGCAGGAGGAGATCTTCGGCCCGGTGGTGGTGGCGATGCCGTTCGAGGATATCGACGACGCGGTGCGGCTCGCCAACGACACGCCCTACGGGCTCGGCGCGTCGATCTGGTCGAACGATCTTGCGCGCGTGCATCGGCTCATTCCACGCATCAAGGCCGGCACGGTGTGGGTGAACTGCCATAGCATGCTCGACGCGAGCCTGCCGTTCGGCGGCTTCAAGCAGTCAGGCATCGGCCGCGAGATGGGGCGCGCCGCGCTCGATCTGTTCACCGAAACGAAGTCCGTGCTCATGGCCGTGTAGGCCGCGAAAGCGTCGGAGGCAGCGGATGCTAAACATCAAGACAGCGCAAATCGTCGCCGGCCTGGCGCTTCTCGCCGCGGCCGGCGGCGCGGGAGGCTTCGAGCGCGACTCGCTCGTCTGGCAGAAGTGCACGTCGTGTCATCAGCCCTCTGCGGACGGGCGGATTCCCCGCGTGCAGGATCTGCGCACGACGCCCGAGGAATGGGCCGTCATCGTCGATCGCATGCGGCGGCTTCACGGGATGACGTTGCAGCAGGGCGAGATGGACCGGCTGTTGAAGGAGCTCACTGCCACGCAGATCCTCACGCCGGAAGAGCAGGCCAAGGTCGCGTACCTGAGCCTGTGGAACAACTCCCAGCAGGTGGAGGCTCCCGCCGACAAGGATGAGGAAAAGCTTTTCACGGCCTGCGTACGCTGCCACTCCGCGGGCAAGATCTATTCGTACCGGATGACCACCGACAACTGGGCGAAGCTCAAGGATTTTCATCTCTACATGGTCCCGACGATCGTCTTCCAGATGCGCGAGATGCGCTGGGTCGCGGAGGCCGACGCGGCGCTCGCGTATCTCGCCGCGAAGCTGCCGTATGGACGCGCATGGTCCGCGCCCGCGTCGAGACTCGACGGCGCCTGGGGCGTGTTCGGTTACGAGCCGGGCCGCGGAACGTACCGCGGCGAAGCCCGGATCTCGGATGCCGGCGACGGCGAATTCAAGCTCGCGGGCAGCCTCTCGTACGTCGACGGAACCTCCGAGACCTTCGCGGGCGAGGGCACGCTCTACGGGGGCTACGCGCTGCGCACGCGCACCCGCAACAACGGCTTCCCCGGCAGAGGCGCCTACATCCTTTCGGGCGACGCGCTGCGCGGCGAGTCGCATCTGCCCGCGCCGAGCTTCCGCAGCTCCAGCGCCACGTGGCTGCGTGCCGACGACGGCGTGAAGTTCGCGCGGATCGTTCCCGCATTCCTGCTCAAGGGCGAGAAGACCACGCTCACGCTCGAAGGAGTCAACCTGCCCGAGGCGAAGATCGGCGACATTGTCTTTGCCGGTGGCGCAGTGAAAGTGCTCGCCGTGAAACGGGTGGCGCCGGGCGCGCTCGAACTCGAGGTGGTGAGCAACGCGGCGCAGCTCGCGGAGGCCAAGCTGACCGTGAAGGGCGTCGACGCGGGAACGGTCACGCTCGCGCCGCGCATCGACTACATCGCGATCACCCCGGAAACGGGTCGCGCGCGGATCTCGGGCGGCCCCAACTATCCGGCCGAAGGGGTGCAGTTCGAAGCGATCGCCTATGCGAAGAAGGGTCGCGGAGCGAAGGCGCTCGGCGTTCCGCTGGGTCCGGTCCCGGCCACGTTCTCGCTCGCCGAGTTGAAGACGCGCCCCGACGACGACGATCTACGCTGGCTCGGCGGCATCAGCCCGAACGGGACGTATGTGCCGGTCGGCGACTACGGCCCCAATCCGCTACGTAATTACTCGACGGAGAACAGCGGCTTGGTGAAGGTCGTCGCTCGGTACCGGAGAGGCGCGCAGATGTGGAAGGCCGAAGCCGAGCTGGCGGTCACGTTGCCCGATTTCATCCCGCGCATACGATGAGTGAAACGTATTACGCGTGGGCGGATCACCGGCTGTTCGCCTCCGACGCGGCGTCGGATGGCGCCGCGCTCCTGTTCGGTGCGGACCAGGCGAGCCTGTTCGCGATCGACCGGTCGACCCGCGAAGTGCTCGAGCGGTGGCGCTCGCGCGACGCGATCGACCTCACGCAGGCCACGGCCGCCGAGCGCGAGATTCTGGCAGCGCTGTGCGACGCGCAACTGCTGGTGCCGGCGCAAGGGTCGCGTCGGCAGGCACCGTTGAGGATGGATCCCGCGGCCATTCCGCTCGGCACGCTCGTGCTCGAGATCGCCCAGGCGTGCAACCTGCGCTGCACCTACTGTTATGCGGGCGGAGGCACGTACGGCGGCGAGGCGCGGATCATGGACCCCGAGCTCGCGCGGCGCGCGGCGCGATTCCTCGTCGAAGCGTCCGGCCCGCGCGAGCGCGTCACGCTGGTGCTCTTCGGCGGGGAGCCGCTGCTCAATTTCCCGGCGGTGCAGACCGCGGTGGAGGAGGCTGAAGCCGCGGCGAACGCGCTCGGGAAGAAGCTCGTCGTCTCGCTCACCACCAACGGTACCCGCTTCACGCCCGCCGCACTCGACTTTCTGCGCGACCACCGCGTCGGCATCTCGGTCAGCATCGACGGTCCGCCCGATCTGCACGACGCGAACCGGCGCTACCCGGGCAAGCGCAGCGGCGGTACGTATGCCGACGTTGTCGCAGGATTGGAGCGCCTGCGCGCCCACGCTTCCAGACCGCCCGCGGCGCGGGTGACGCTCACCCCTGAGCAATGGGATCGCGTGCCCGAGGTCTTCGAGCATGTGCTCGGACTCGGTTTTCTCGAGGTGGGGATCGCGCCGGCAAGCCCGGTGACCGCGAAGCTGCTGCCCACGCCTGCGCAGGAGCAAGCGCTCCTCTCCGGGTTCTCGACGCTGGCACGGCGCTTCGCGCAGGAGGCGAGAGAGGGCCGCGTGCTGCCCTTCTCGAACCTGCTCGATCTGCTGGCTCGGCTGCATGCGGGCGAGGTCAAAGACGCACCCTGCGGCGCCGGGCTGGGCTATCTCGCGATGGACGCGCAAGGGCGTTTCTTCCTCTGCCATCGCTTCGCCGGCACGGCACGGTTCCGCGTCGGCGACCTCGAATCGGGCATCGACTACGCGAAGATCCGCGCGTGCCTTGCCGCCCAGGCGGCGCCGCGCCGGGACGCGTGCGCGGCGTGCTGGGCGCGCAGCCTCTGTGCCGGCGGCTGCCATTACGAGAACCACGTCCGCGAAACTGAACTGGGACTCGCTCCCGGCGG
This sequence comes from Casimicrobiaceae bacterium, assembly GCA_036382945.1. Taxonomy (GTDB): domain Bacteria; phylum Pseudomonadota; class Gammaproteobacteria; order Burkholderiales; family Casimicrobiaceae; genus PALSA-1003. Next base: position 7,850 of record DASVPH010000151.1, on the reverse strand, counting down.
GTCGTGCGAATTCATCCGGCGCTGGCTCGAGCTCGGCATCCGCGTGTATGCCGAGCTTGGTCACACCGCCCCCGACCCTCTGCTCGCCTTCCTCGGAAGACGGGCCGAGGGTTAGAGATTCGTTCAAGGAAGGAGTGAGGCGATGAAGCGAAAGATCCTCGAAGCGCTGAACGAAAAGGCGAAGGCGATCGAGCGGCTAGCCGAGGGCGAAGCGAAAACCGTCGAGGCCCGGGGCCAGCGGCGCATGCCGCAGGGCTGCTCGACCATCTTCGATACGGGCTGGGAGACCAACCCTCGACCCACGTACCCGATCGGCAACTGCCAGGCCTCCGCGCGCGATTTCCACGGCTGCGCCGGCGATTGCTGGTGGCCCGCCCAGGCGCCCGACGGGCTCACCAACTATCCGGATTTCGACGCCGCGTGCACGGCGATCGCGCGCGACTGGCGCAATCTCAAATACGACTAGGACATCGACATGCGAGGCAAACGCTTCCTGCTGTGGATCCTGGTCGCGCTCGCGGGGTTGAGCCAAGCTGCGCGGGCCGAGGCAGGCGACCGCTTCTACTACCTCGGCTACGAGATCATCCAGGTGATAGACGGCGATACCGATGCGATCGTCGCCGACATTCCGATCAAAGGCGCGGTCCGCGAAGTCGGACTCTCCGCGGATCGGCAATTCATGTACGTCGCGACCAACCGCCATCTGGTGCACAAGCTGGACCTCGCGCTGAACCGGGTCGTCGCCACCGTCGATCTGAGCAGCGGCGGCTGGGACCGCTTCATGTTCGGCTTCGTGCTCGATCCGGACGGCCGGACGGCCTACGGTGCGCTTCTCTCGCGCACGAAGGGCAAGGGCGAGGTCGTGGTCGGCAAGCCTGTCGTCGCGCAGTTCGACCTCGCGACGGGGAAGATCCTGCGCAGCGTCGAGGTGCCCTGGGGCGTGGCGCACCTCGTGAGCGTCAAGGGCGGCAGCATGCTCTACGCCTTCGGACAGGACCTCTACAAGATCGACACGGCAGGACGCGAGCTCTCCATCGTCGAAACCGTGCCGATGTTCGACAAGGGGATGAACCTACTGCCGTTCTGGGACTACGCGCTCGAGAACAACGGCGTGGCGAGCATGCCCTACTACACTGAGAAATACATGGGGCTTCTTCTGGTCGATCAGAAAAGCGGCGGCATAGAAGACATCGTCGTGAAGGGCGAGCCGGCGATGGCGTACTCGGTCGTGCTCTCGCCCGACCGCAAGAAAGCCTACGCGGTCATGGACGACCTGACCGTCATCGATCTCGCGAAGAAGAAGCATGTCGCTTCGGTGCCGATCAAGGAGGGCACCTCCTACGGCGTGAACGTATCCTCCGACGGCAGGAAGATCTATGTCGGCGGCGCCGGATCCACGCTGACGATCTACGACGCGCAGACGCTCAAGCCGCTGAAGGTCCTGCAGATGGCCTCCGACGGCATGGACTTGCGCCGCGTGAGCTTCTGATGCCGATGCGCGACCGGCCACACCGCTCGGCGACAAGCGCTCCATGGAATACGGCCTGCGCCTGCTGAATGGCCACGAGCCGCCGCCGGACGCGCGCGAGGTCTGCCCGGCGCCGTGGCGGGGCATGCTACCCGACGGGCGCACCGTCGCGCTGTATTTCGGAAGCGAGTTCTGCGAAGATCGCCTGCCTGATCTCGGCGAGGCGGTCTTCGCTTGCGAGCTCTCGCGCAAGCGAGGCTGGGAGCCCACGCTGGCCACACCGCTCGTGACGTCCGCGGGACTGCGGAGCGTGGACCGCCTTCTCTCCGGGCTCGCCGCTGCGGGGCGCGAACCTGCGGTCGTGTTCAACGACCTGGGCGTGCTCGGCCTCTTGCGCGAGCGCTATCGCGCGCTTCCGCGGCGCGCCGGCCGCTTGATGAACCGGTCGCTGCGCGACCCTCGCGCCTATCGCGACGCGCCGCACGGCACCGCCACGCACGAGGCGTCGCGCTACGTGCGCCTGCGCCGCATGCTCGCCGACCTCGGTGTCGCAGCCTTGGAGAGCGACGCCGATCTCGAGGGCGGCTATCTCGGCGACGGTCCGGATGGCGGCGGCGCAGGGCTCGCCCGTGCGCTGCACCTTCCTTTTACGTTCGCGGCATCGGGTCGCGCCTGCCCGCTGAAGGCGGGCCTTTACGGCGAAGGTGGCGGCTTCGCGAAGGCGCTTCCCGACCCGTGCCCGGCGCCGTGCCGCGGCAAGCCGCTCCCGGTGCGACGCAACGATACGGCGCTCCCGCACTGGCGCGGCGGCAACACGCTCTTCTACGAGCTGCCGCCGGACCTCGCGCGTGCGTGGCTCGCGCATGCCGATCGAATCGTCGTCCACGAGATGGCCGCGCCATGAAGGTTCTCGCCCCGTTGCGTAACGCCGAGGAGGTGCGGCCGCTTTGCGACGCGGGTGCGGGCGAGTTCTACTGCGGCCACGCTCCGCCGGATTGGGAGGAGAGGTTCGGCCACGCCTCGGTCCATCGCCGCAACGCCCGGTCGGCCGGGGTGCCGAGCCTCGCGGAGCTCTCCCGGATCGTGTCGCTGGCGGGGCCGCGGCCGGTATTCGCCGCGCTCAACGCACCATCGTATCCGTCGGGCGCCGTCCCTCGCTTGGTCGAGTTCGGTCGGATGCTCCTGCATGAGGTGGGCGTCTCGGCGCTGATCGTTGCCGAATGGGAGCTCACGCTGGCGCTGTGCGACGAAGGCCTCGCGCCGCGGCTGCACATCTCGAGCCTCGCGTGCTGTCGCAACCCGGGCGCGGCGGCGTTCTATCGCGACCTGGGCGTTGCCCGCGTCATCCTCCCGCGGCACCTGACGCTGCCTGAAATCGAGGCGATCGCGAGCGCCGGTCTGGAGTGCGAGGTCTTCGCGCTCAACGACGGCTGCGCCTTCGAGGAAGGAACGTGCGCGACCACCCACGCGTTCGGCCCTTATTGCATCGACGACCGTCTCGGCGGCACGCATCCGCGGCTCGACGAGCGCTACGAGTTCTGGAAGTGGACGCTCAACAATTGCGGTTGCCAGACGAGCCGCGGGTACACGCTTGGGCCCTGCGGACTGTGCGCGCTGCCGCGGCTCGCGCGGATCGGCATCGCCAGTCTGAAGGTCGTCGGCCGCGAGGCTCCGTTGGCCCGGAAAACGGCTTCGGTGCGGCTCGCCGCCGTCGCGCTCGAGCTTGCCACGAGCGGCGCTTCCCCCGAAGCGATTCGCGATGCGGTTGTCTCGTTGCGCGGCGCGCCCGAGCTTTGTCGCGACGCGCACCTGTGCTACTACCCGGATGTCTGGGCGGCGAGTGCTTCGCTGGGCGCGCGTTCGAGGCTTCGTTCGCTTCCCGTTCATGTCGGCAGCGCCCGGGCGCCGGACTCCGATAGCGTCCTCGCGTGCGACGATGCCGCAGATACGGCTTCCGACGGGCCCGCCGATCGGAACGCGCCATGCTGAGGACTCTCGTTCGTTTCTCGCACCATCTGTGCGGCAAGCGAACCGCGCTCGCTGCGCTCTTCGCGCTCGGCCTCGCGGGCGCTGCGGTCTCGCTCGCCACGCCGCTGCTGGGGAAGGCGTTCGTCGACACTGTGGCGAGCCGCGGCGACTATGCGACGATCCCGGCGATCGCCGCGGCGCTGGTCGGTCTCGCAGTTCTCGACCTCGCATTCGCGGCGTTGTCGGGCCGGGTCCACGCGCGCCTCTCGGCAGACGTGCTCGGCGAGCTTCGCGCCGCGCTCTTCGCGCGCTGCGTGCACGGTCCGCTGGAGGCCGTGGAATCGTTCCGGCACGGCGATCTGCTCACTCGGTTCGGCACCGACGCGCCGCGGATCCAGACGCTGCTCGTCGACGGTGTGCTGGGAAGTCTTCAGAACGTCCTGTTCCTGGGCGTGGCCGCGGTGATCACTTTCAGCCTGTCCCCCGCGCTCGCGCTGTGGAGCTTTCTGGGCCTCGTTCTTGCGCTCGCCGCGGCGAGCACGTTTCGCCGCGCGATCGACTCGAAGGCGGGGCGCGTTCGCGAGGGCATAGCCGATCTGTCGCACTTCCTCTCGGAGCGATTGGGCGCGTTGCGTGCGCTGCGTTTGCACCGCACGGAGCGCGACGAAGAAGCACGCCTGGCGGCGCAGAACGAGCGGCTCAATCGCGACGTCGTCGGGTTCCAGGTGCTCGACGCCGTGGCCACCGGCGTGCCCGGGCTGTTGCTGACGCTTGCGCTGGCGTGGATCTACATCGTCGGCGGCCGGCTTCTCGAGAGCGGCGCGATCAGCCTCGGCACCTTCGTCGCCTTCGTGCTCTATCAGGGGCGCCTGTTCGGACCGGCCAGCGGGCTGCTGGGACTCGTCCGTCAGTTGCAGGAAGCGCGCGTGAGCATTGCCCGGGTAGCCGACCTTCTCGGAGCCGATCGGCCCGAGGCGCCAGCGGCGATCGGCACGCGTGCGCACGCCGCCTCCGACGCCGATGCCGTCATGCTGAGCGACGTGACGTTTGCGTACGCCGGAAAATCGCCGATCTTCGCCGGCGCGAACCTGCGCATCGGAACGGGCGAGCGCGTCGGGCTCTTCGGCGCGTCGGGCGCAGGGAAGTCCACGCTCGTCCAACTTCTCTTCGGGTTGCGACGACCGGCGGCGGGCGCGGTCATCGTCGATGGCCGGCCTGCGCACGAGCGGAGTTCCGCGTCGCGCTCCGGTGCTCTCGGCTACGCGGCGGCCGAGCCGTTCCTGCTGCACGCGAGCGTCGAGGAGAACCTGCGCTACGGCCATCCGCAGGCGACGGACGCCGAGCTCGCACGCGCCGCGAGCCTGGCGGAAGCGCACGCGTTCATCGCCGCGCTTCCCGAAGGCTACGCCACCGTGATCGGCGGGCGCGGGCTGGCGCTGTCCGACGGGCAACGCCAGCGCCTCGGCATCGCGCGGGTCTTCCTCGCCGATCCACGGATCATCGTGCTCGACGAGGCGTTCTCCGCGCTCGATCTCGACGCGGAGGCGCGCATTCGGCGTAACCTCTGGGCGGCGTTTCCGGATCGCACGATGCTCGTGATTTCGCACCGACCGGTGGGTCTCCAGGATTTCGACCGGATCGTGTTCCTGCACGACGGAGCGTTCGCGAGCCTCACGCCGGACCAACTTCTTGCGTTGCTCGCGGCGGAGCGCTGCTGGGACGGACGAGCGCCGCTCCCGCGCGACACGATGCCCGCGTGAGCGTGGCGCCGCGCATCGGGGTGGTCGATACCGGCGTGAATCCGTGGCACTCGCACGTGCGCGGCAACGTCACGGGCTGCCGCATCTACCGGCGACGCGACGGGAGCCTCGGCGAGGATGGCGACTTTCGCGATTCCGTCGGTCACGGGACCGCCGTGGCGGCGCTCATCCGCGAGGCGCTGCCGGACGCCGAGATCTTCGCCGTGCGCGTGTTCGACGCGACGGGCGCGACGTACCCCTCGCTCGTCGCGCGCGGCATCCTGCGGGCCGCGGCGGCGCGCTGCACCTTCGTGAACCTGAGCCTTTCGGTTGCTCCTGGCGTGGGCGACAACGTCCTTGGCGACGCCTGCCGAGCTGCGCTCGACGCCGGTTGCGTTCTGGTCGCCTCCGCGCGGCCCGACCGGGCGCTGTGGCTGCCCGCGGCGCTGCCCGGGGTATATGCCGTCACGGCCGACGACACGCTCGAGCCCGGAGAGACCCGCGAGCGCGGTCCGTTTCGACTCGCCGCGCCGGGCCGACCTCGGCGTCTACCCACGGTGCCGCGACAGGCCAACCTCGCCGGCGATTCCTTCGCCTGCGCCCGCGGGCTCGTCTACCTCGCCGCCCGGCAGGCGCACGCTTAAGGCTTGACCCAGATCAAGGAATCCGCACATGACAGCCGCATAGCGGCCGGTCGACGCTTGCGACCACCATAGATTGGGGTATCGTCGCCTCTTCGGCACCAGATGTAGTGCCAGGAGGAGCGTCTCAATGAAGCGAGGAGCGAGCGGACCGGCTCCCAGAGTGCCGGCCAGCGTGGTCAAGCGCGACGGCAAGGCTGTCACCTTCGATCGCGCCAAGATCGCCTCGGCGATCGCCCGGGCCGGGGCGGCGACCGGCGAATTCGGGCCCCCCGAAGCCGCGCGCATCGCCCGCCGCGTTGGGCGCGCTCTCGAGGCGCGCGCCGGCGAGTCGGTCGGCGTCGAAGCGATCCAGGACGCGGTCGAGCGGGCGCTGCTTGCCGCCGGGCATCCCAGGACCGCGCGCGCCTACGTCGTCTATCGCGAGCAGCACGCGCGGCTGCGCGAGGACCGCAAGACGATGGTCGACGTCGCGGCCTCGGTCAACGAGTACTTGAACCACGAGGACTGGCGGGTCAACGCCAACGCCAATCAGGGCTACTCGCTCGGCGGACTGATCCTCAACGTTTCCGGCAAGGTCGTCGCCAACTACTGGCTCTCGCACGTCTACGCACCGGAGATCGGCGACGCGCACCGCAACGGCGACGTGCACATCCACGATCTGGACATGCTCGCCGGCTATTGCGCCGGCTGGTCGCTGCGGCAGTTGCTGCACGAGGGCCTGAACGGCGTCCCGGGCAAGGTCGAGGCGGGCCCGCCGAAGCACATGTCGAGCGCGGTGGGCCAGATCGTGAATTTCCTCGGCACGCTGCAGAACGAGTGGGCCGGCGCGCAGGCATTCTCCTCGTTCGACACCTACATGGCGCCGTACGTGCGCAAGGACGCGATGCCCTACGGCGAAGTGAGGCAGTGCATCCAGGAGCTCATCTACAACCTGAACGTCCCTTCGCGCTGGGGCACGCAGACGCCGTTCACCAATCTCACCTTCGACTGGACCTGCCCCGAGGATCTGCGCGACCAGGTGCCGGTGATCGGCGGCCAAGAGATGCCGTTCGCGTACGGCGAGCTCCAGGCCGAGATGGACATGGTCAACCGCGCTTACATCGACACGATGACCGAGGGCGACGCCAAGGGCCGCGTGTTCACGTTCCCGATTCCCACCTACAACATCACGCCGGACTTCGACTGGGAGCACTCCAACACCGAGGCGCTGTTCGCGATGACCGCGAAGTACGGGCTTCCCTATTTCCAGAACTTCATCAACTCGGAGCTCAAGCCCAACATGATCCGCTCGATGTGCTGCCGGCTGCAGCTCGATCTCACCGAGCTCCTGAAGCGCGGCAACGGGCTCTTCGGCTCGGCCGAGCAGACCGGATCGGTGGGCGTGGTGACGGTGAACTGCGCGCGGCTGGGTTATCTCTTCCGCGGCGAGGAGCGCGCGCTCTACGCGCGGCTCGACGAGCTTCTCGGCTACGCCCGCGACAGCCTCGAGGTCAAGCGCAAGGTGATCCAGCGCCACATCGACGGCGGGCTGTTTCCGTACACCAAGCGCTACCTGGGGACCCTGCGCAACCACTTCTCGACCATCGGCGTGAACGGGATCAACGAGATGATCCGCAACTTCACCGGCGACGCCGAGAACATCACCACGCCCGGCGGCCATGCCTTGGCGCTCAAGCTCCTCGATCACGTGCGCGAGCGCATCGTCGCCTTCCAGGAGGAGACGGGTCACCTCTACAACCTCGAGGCGACGCCGGCCGAAGGCACGACCTACCGTTTCGCCAAGGAGGACCGCAAGCGCTTTCCGGGGATACTGCAGGCCGGCACGAGCGAGATGCCGTACTACACCAACTCCTCGCAGCTTCCGGTCGGGTTCACCGACGACCCGTTTGAAGCGCTGGAGCGGCAGGAAGCGCTGCAGAAGAAGTACACCGGCGGCACGGTGCTGCACCTGTACATGAGCGAGCGCATCTCCTCGGCGGCCGCGTGCCGGAAGCTCGTCCGGCGCGCGCTCACGCGCTTCGGCCTGCCGTA
>DASVPH010000150.1:0-17375 GCA_036382945.1 Casimicrobiaceae bacterium | reverse complement strand
GCGGAGCGCTCCGGTCGCGGCCTCGTCGACGGTCGGCGGCGTGCCCGCGATCACCACCGCATACGCGTCGCGTGCATGCCCTATCGACATCTTCTGCTCGACGACGTCGGCCAGCACCGCCGCGGGATCGCGCTCGAGCGGATTGCCGTGACCGCCGCCGCCCGACAATCGCACCGTCAGCAGGTCGCCCGCGTTGACCGTAGTGAGAAATTTCGCGGGGCACGCTTCCTCACGTCCGTCGGCGCGCACGATGCGCACGTCCGACGGCGCGCCGCACCATCCGCCCTGCAAGCCGTAGGGCGGGTGGTCGCGGCGGTCGGACCGGATCTGCAGCGTCGCACCGTTCGCCTTGAACCTCAGGTGGCGCTCGATCGCGAGGCCGCCGCGAAAACGCCCGGGCCCCCCGGTGTCGGGCACCAGCGCATAACGCTCGACGGCGAGCGGCTGGTCGGCCTCGATCAGTTCTGCCGGCGCGTTCGAGTAATTGACCAGCGTGCCAGTGCACGCATCCATGCCGTCGCGGTCGGGGCCGCCGCCCCAGGACGCGAGCAGGAACTCGAGATACACGAACGGCTTCCCCGACGGGTCGGTGCCGCCGTAGGAGACGCCGGCATCCGGTCCGTTGGAACCGCATGCCGGCACGACGTCGGGAACCGCCTGCGCGAGCGCTCCGAAGATCGTGTCCGCGATGCGGATACCCGTGATGCCACGCGCGGCGACCGCGGCCGGCGGTCGCGGATTGACGACCGTTCCTTCCGGCGCGATGACCTCGATCGGCCGGAAGTATCCGGCGTTGTTCGGAATGGAGAGGTCGATGATCGAGCGTACGCACGCGAGCGCCGTCGACAGCGTGAACGGGTACACACAGTTGATCGCGCCGCGCACCTGCGGCGACGAGCCGGTCAGGTCGATCGTCATGTCGTCGGCGCGAATGGTGATCGCCGCTTCGAAGCGGATTGGTCGCGGATCGATGCCGTCGCCGTCGAGGTGATCGACGAAGCGCCACGTGCCCTTCGGGAGCCGCGCGATCTCCGAGCGGGTGAAGCGCTCCGTGTAGTCGAGGAGCTCCCGGCAAAGCTGCTCGAACCGCTCGACGCCGTAGCGCTGCGCGAGCCGGATGAGCTCTCGCTCGCCGACGATGCACGCGGCCACGAGCGAGCGGAGGTCGCCGATCACCTTGTCGGGCACGCGCACGTTGCGCTCGATCAGCCGGAACATAAGCTCGTCGGGCTCGCCCTCGCGCCACAGCCTCGCCGGGGGAATGCGCAACCCCTCCTGGCAGAGCTCGGTCGAGTCACTCGCGTTTCCGCCCGCGATCCGACCGCCGATATCGGTCATGTGCGCAAGCGCCACCGAGAATCCAACGAGCCGCGCGTCGATGAAGATCGGCCGCACCAGCACGATGTCCGGCAGGTGCGTGCTGCCGTCGTATGGGTCGTTCGTGATGAAGAGGTCGCCGGGGCGGATCCGGTCCTTGTACTGCCGCGTCACCGAGCGCACGGCGAACGGCATCGCGCCGAGGTGGAACGGCAGGCACGTGCCCTGCGCGATCAGCTGGCCATCGGCGAGGAACAGCGCCGTCGAGAAATCGAGGGCTTCCTTCACGACGAAGGAGCGAGCCGTGCGGTACACGGTGAGCGCCATTTCGTCGGCCAGCGCAGCCAGCGCGTTCTTGACGAGCTCGAGCGCGAAGGGATCGCGCGTGCCGGCGAGGTCGGGTCGCAGTCCGGGGCCGAAGGATGACGAATCGGGCGCGTTCACGTGAGCTCGATCTCGATCGTGTCCCAGCCGATGCGGCGCGCCCTGCCATCGGGCGGCACGACGGTCGTGCTGTCGAATTCCTCGATCAGCAACGGCCCCGCGCGCCACGTCGCGTCGATCTCGCTGCGCCCGCACACCGCTGTCTCGATGGCGCCGATCTCCGGACCGAAATAGACGACGCGCGAGCGATTCGGTCGCTCGGGTTCGGCTGGAAACCCGAGGCTGCCGGGAACGAGCGACGATTCGCGCGCGCCGCGCGCGATCAGGCGCACGCTCATCGTCTCGACCTCTTCCTCGTCGGAGCGGTATCCGAACTGGCGCTCATGCGACTGCGCGAAAAGCTCGCGCAGCGCGGTCGGCGTTGAGGGCAGCGACACGGTGAGCTCGGAGTTGGCGCCCGCATAGCGCAAGTCGATCAGCCGCTCGAAGCGGTGATCGGCGGCGGCGAACCCCTCGGCTTCGAGCGCCGACCGGGCGTCGGCCTCCAGCGCGCCATAATCGGCCTCGAGCGCGGAGGCATCGAGCTCGTCCAGATGCCGCTTGTGCGTGCGCACGTAGTGGTGCTCCGTCTGGGGAAACAGCATGCCAAGCGCGCTGAACAGCCCCGGCAGCGGAGGCACGAGGATCCTACGGATGTCGAGCATGCGGGCAAGCGTCGCCGCGTGCACCGGACCGTTGCCGCCGAACGCGAAAATCGCGAGCTCGCGCGGATCGCGACCCCGCTCGGTCGAAACGGCGCGAAGCGCGCGCGCCATCGCGGCGTTCGCGACGCGGTGCACGCCCCACGCGGCTTCCTCGACCGAAAGGCCGAGAGGACGGGCGATGACCCGATCGATCGCCTGCACGGCCAAGCTGCGCCGGATCGGCAGACCGCCGCCGGCGAGCGCCTCGGGATTGACCAGTCCGAGCACGACGTTCGCGTCGGTGACCGTCGGCACGCTGCCGCCGCGGTTGTAGCACACGGGACCCGGCGCGGCGCCTGCGCTCTCGGGGCCGACGCGAAGCGCTCCGCCGGCATCGAGCCCCGCGAGACTGCCGCCACCGGCGCCGACTTCGGCGATGTCGATCGCCGGCGCCCGCACGTGATAGCCGCCGCCGCTGAGCAACCGGCCCGCGATGTTGATGCCTCCGCCAACTTCGAGCGCATTGACGCGCAGGAACTCGCCCCGGTCGACGAGCGCCGCCTTGGCCGTCGTTCCGCCCATGTCGAAGCTGAGCACGCTCAAGTCGCCCAACCGTCGCGCGAATTCCGCCGCGCCGACGACACCCGCCGCGGGTCCGGATTCGATGATGTGGATCGGCCGCTCGCTCGCCGCCGCCGCGCTCATCGCGCCGCCGCTCGACTGCATCACCGTGAGCGGCGCGACGATGTCGCGGCGCCGAAGCTCAAGCTGCAGCCCGGCGAGATAGCTGCGCACGAGCGGCAGCACGTAGGCGTTGACGACCGTCGTGCTGGTGCGCTCGTATTCGCGGATCTCGGGCAGGATCTCGCTCGACACCGAGATCGGGATCGCGGCATCGCGCTCGCGGACCAGGTCGCGCAACTGCCGCTCGTGCACGCCGCTCGCGTAGGCGTTGATCAGGCAGATCGCGATCGCGTCGACGCGCTCGGCGAGGATCCCCTCGATGACGCGCCGGGCAGCCTCGACGTCGAGCGGGCGCACGACCCGTCCGGTGTGGTCGATCCGCTCGTAGACCTCGAAGCGCAGCCGCCGCGGCACGAGCGGCGGCGGCTTGCGAAACCGGATGTCGTAGAGCACCGGCATGCGCAGCCTGCGGATCTCGAGGACGTCGCGGAAGCCCTCCGTCGTGATCAATGCGATGCGCGCCCCCTTGCCTTCGAGCACCGCATTGGTGGCGACCGTGGTGCCGTGGACAATCTGCGACACGCGCGATCCGCGCAGGTCTTCGTCGGCGGCGACACTCTTGAGGCCGTTGACGATGCCCTGCCCGTAGTCGTCGGGCGTGGACAGGACCTTCGAGCGCGTAATCCGGCCGCTCGGAGCGAGGAACACCAGGTCGGTGAACGTCCCGCCAATGTCGATCCCGACGCGCGTGCCGTCGCTCATCGCCGTTCCCCGCCGCGCCGCGTGTCCGCGCCAGCGCTACCGTGCCGTACGCTCATCGCAAGCCCATCAGCTCGGCGACGTTCGCGCCGAGGATGCGGTCTTTCTCGCCCGCCGTGAGGAACTCGCAGTGCCGGCGCACGTAGTCCACGCACTGCTTGTACGTGCAGAAGCGCTCGACATTCGGCATGTCGGAGCCCCAGACGAGCTTCGACGCGCCGAAGAGATCGCGCATGCCGCGGATCAGCGCCTGCGCTTCCCTGTATGGATAATCCCAGACGCCGCCCCAAGTGATCGGGAACATCACCTCGAGGAGCAGGTTGTCGCGCTTGTAGATCGCCGCGAGGTCGGGCGGGAAATTCCACGTCCCCGAGGCGCCGAAGTGCGCGACCGGCGGCCCCATCACGAGTACGAAGCGGTGCGTCGGATAAAGGCGTAGCAGCGCGTCGAGCGCGCGCAGGTTCGCGATATAGCCGGCGCGGTCGTAGGTCGGCGCCGACGAGAGCTCGATGAACACCGGCAGCCGCCGCGCGACGATCTTCTGCCAGAACGGCTCGAACGCCGGGTGGTCGACGTTGCGCGCGTAGCCGTGGCGCGAGAAATCCTGGGAGTAGTAGACGCCCTTCAACCCCAGCGTGTCGACGGCGCGGTCGACCTCGGTGAGCGTCTCCGCGCGGTCGGCGGTCGGCTCGTCGACGTTGAGGAGCCCCGTGAACTTCGCCGGATGCGCTCGCTGCGCGTACGCGTTGTAGTCGTTCATCGCGCCGTAGCCGCCGCCCGCCTGCAGGATGCAGTGATCGATGCCGGCGACGGTCATCTGCGCGATCAAGAGCTCGGGCGGGCAGGAGAGCTCCTGCATGCCGACCGGCATGTACTGCACGTAGTAGTCCTCGCCTTCCCACGTGAACGCCAGCTGTCCATAGCGGCCGACGCGGAAATCGACGTCGGCGAGCCCCGCCCACGTGTTGTCGTCGGGCCGGAAGAGCATCGTCGGCCTGATCTCGGCGCCGTCGCGCACGCGAAACGCGCGCGCCGCCGGACGCGTGACCGTCTTCTGGAGGTATTTCAAGTGAACCGCGGCCGACGGGTGGCCACACGCGCCCTGCCAGTGCTGGAAGACGTGAGCGTGGCAGTCGGTGATCACGGGCGCTTGGCGGCAGTCTTCGCGGCGGCGCCCGCCGACCGCGCCCGCCGCTGGCGTTCGAACGGCGCCCGCGTCACGTGCTCAGTTTCTCCATGTGACGCTGGAAAAGCCGCTCCATCTCGCCGTTCACCGTCATGAACACGGCGAAGAAATCGAGGAAGTGCTTCCATTCGTAGTCGCCGTAGCGCACCGCCCACGTGTTGGGCCGCTTGTCGATCGGCTTGTCGGGCTCGATCACCTGTGCCCAGCTGTTGCGCTTCGCGAACAGCAGCACGTCGCTGTCGCCGCTCATCCAGACGTCGGCCTTCTTGGCGCGCACCGGCTCGGCGCCGAGCACGATCTGGCCGGTGGTCGTGATCAGCTTCGCCTTCGGCCACAGGATCGGGATGCGCGGCTCTTCGCTCCCGCCAGCCGTCACCGAGAACGTGACGTTCGGATTGTTGAAGTCGGCGGCCGTCTTGAACTTGCCGGCGTTGTCCTTGTGCACGAGCAAGAGGCTGCCCTTCGACCACAGAGGTCCGATATAGTCGACGACCATGGCCCGGGCCATCGTGTAGGTCAGCGAAGACCCGTAGAGGTCGTAGTCGTCTCGGCGCAGGCCGACGGTTGAGTTCTGGAACGTGACCTCCTTATAGTCAACCTTGAGCTCCATCTCCTTCGCGAGCCGATCGACCGCGTCCTTGTAGATGCCGCCGAGCTCGCCGGTCTTGGCGTCCTTGTAGAACCACGGACCGGTCTGCGAGTAGCCGACGCGGATCACGCCGGCCTTGCGAACCTTCGCGAGGGACGAGTCCTCGCGAATGCCCGTCTCGAGAATCTGGGCCATCGCCGTGCGCGGCGAGGCACCGGCGGCGAGCAGACCCGCTCCGGCGCCGAGCAATGCGGCGCTCTTCAGGAAATTGCGCTTGCCGTCCTGCAGGTTGTCTTCCATGTGCTGTCTCCTCCTTTTTCCTGTCATCGACGCCCGCCTCGCGAGCGCTCTCCATGGTGTGGGCTAACTGCTCGCGCCGCGCGCCGCGATGGGCCACAGCGCTTCGACGCGACCGTTTCTCACCCCGACGTACCAGTCGTGAAGGTTGACGGTTGGATCGCAGTGGCCCGGAATCAGCATCAGCTTGTCGCCGAGGCTGAGGCGCGCCGACTCGCGGCCGAGCCTGAGTTTGCTGTGCTCGTCGGCGATTCCGTACACCTCGAGATCCGGCCGGCCGTGCACCCAGGGCATGCCCTTCTCCGCGCTGTACGACTTGAGTCCCGCGTCGACGACCGCGCGCTCCGCGGTTGGCACGCTCATCACGGTCGCGAGCACGAACAGGCTGTGCTCGAAGTCGGTGTAGCGGCCGCCGTCGCGACCGCCGATCTTCGCGTACTCGACGTCCATGAACACGTAGGAGCCGATCTGAAGCTCGTTCCAGATGCCGCTCGTGCCCTCCAACGCGTACGTGCCGGTGCCCGCACCGCTCACGATGTCGCAGCGGATCGCAGCACGGTCGAGCGCTTCCAGCGTCACCCGAACGCCCTGCGCGGCGGTTCGAATCGCGCCCTCGCGCTCCTCCCATGTCGGCAGGTGCTGCGCCGTGCCGTGGTACGCCTGCAAGCCGCGAAAGCGCAATCCCGGCGCGTCGGCGATGCGCTTCGCCAGCTCGCTCGCCGGCTCGCCCGGCGCGACGCCGCAGCGCTGCATGCCGATGTCGATCTCGACCATCGCATCCATCTCGACGCCGAAATCGCGCGCCGCCCGCGACGCGGCATCGACCTGCTCGGCAGCGTCGAAGCACAGGCCCACGCGGGCATCGGCCGCGAGCGCCGCGAGGCGGCGAAGCTTCGGCTCGCCGACGACCTGGTTGCTCACCAGCACGTCACGCACGCCGCCCTGCACCAGCGCCTCGGCCTCGCCGACCTTCTGGCAGCATTGCCCGATCGCGCCGGCGGCGATCTGCTTCAACGCGATCGAGGGGCACTTGTGCGTCTTCGCGTGCGGGCGCATCCGCACGCCGCGAGCGCGCGAGAACTCCGCCATCTTGCGGAGGTTGCGCTCGAAGGCGTCGAGGTCGACGACGAGCGCCGGCGTGTCGATTTCGTCGACCGCCGCGCCGATGTGCGCGGGGATCCGGTACATGGGCGCCTTGCCAATCCGGCTGGAACTCGGGGATGATACACCATTCCACCTATCGAAGAAGCATGGGCATGCCGATACCCGCGCAAGCCGCCGCAATTCGAGCGGCCGACGTCCCGAACATCCGCGTCGTCGATCTTCACAAGCGCTTCGCCTCGCTCGAGGTGCTGCGTGGCGTCTCGTTCGACGTCCACCGCGGCAGCGTGCTCAGCATGATCGGCGCGAGCGGGTCCGGAAAAAGCACGCTTCTGCGATGCATCAACCATCTCGAGACGCCGACCTCGGGCGACGTGCTGATCGAAGGCACGTCGTTGCTCTACAAGGAGGCGAACGGTCACCGCGCTCGGAGATCGCTCGCCGAGATCAACCGGATGCGGCGCGAGCTCGGCATGGTCTTCCAGCAATTCAACCTGTGGCCGCACATGACGGCGCTGGGCAACGTGATCGAGGCGCCGATCCGGGTGCGGCGAATGGCGCGCAAGGAAGCGATCGACCTCGGCGAGGAATGCCTGCGTCGCGTCCACCTCGACGACAAGTCGCACGAGTACCCGGCGCGCCTGTCCGGCGGCCAGCAGCAGAGAGTCGCGATCGCGCGGGCGCTCGCGATGCAACCGAAGGCAATGCTGTTCGACGAGGCCACCAGCTCACTCGACCCCGAGCTCACCGAGGAGGTGCTCGGCGTGATGCGCGAGCTCGCGCGCGACGGCACGACGATGATCGTCGTCACGCATGAGATGGGATTTGCCCGCGAAGTGTCCGACCGCGTGATGTTCCTGAACGACGGGCTCATCGAAGAGGAAGGACCGCCGCAGCAGCTGTTCGGCGCGCCGAAGTCGTCGCGGCTGCGCCAGTTCATCTCGAAGTATCTGCACTAGCCCCGGTACAGGCGACACGCCACCGGCTCCGCCATCTCAGGCAACGCCGTCCCGAAGGGCGAACTGGTGTCCGACGCGCTCCAGCAATCTCTCGACCTGTCGGTCTTCTGGGAGTATCGCACCGTCCTGCTGCACGGGCTTGCGGTCAACTTCTACGTCTTCGCGGCTTCGGCCGTCGTCGCCCTCGGCATCGGGCTCGCCGCGGCGCTGCTGCGTGTGAGCCGGCTCCCGCCGGTACGCTGGATCGGCACCGTGCACGTGGAGATCTTCCGGAACGCGCCCGAGTACATCATGGTGGTGTGGGTGCACTTCGTGCTGCCGCTGCTGCTGAGTCTGCTTCTCGCCAAGCGACTCGAATTCGATCCGTTCGTGTCCAGCGTCATCGCGCTGGGCTTCGTCTACAGCGGCTACTTCGCCGAGACGTTCCGGGCGGGCATCGAAGCGATTCCCAAGGCGCACATCGAGGCCGGCCGCGCGTGCGGGATGTCCGAGCGGCTGATCCGGTGGCACATCGTGCTTCCGCAAGTCGTGCGGCGGATGCTGCCCGAATCGCTCAACCAGTTCATCTCGCTGTTCAAGGCGACCACGATCGTGTCGCTGATCGCGGTGCCCGACCTGATGTACCAGGTGACGATGGTTACGCAGCAGGAGATGCAGCCGCTGCCGCTGTACACCGGCGCCGCGCTGGTGTACTTCGCCGTGATCCTGGCGGCGGGAACCATCCTGCGTGCACTCTCCGAACGCTGGCGCAGCAAGATCTACGCATGACGGGCGAAGCGCGATGAGCAACTGGCAACGCCTTGTCTGGAACCAGCGCGACGCTCTTCTCGCCGGGCTCGGCGTGACGGTGGAAGTATGCGCGATCGCCTTCGCCTTCGCCGTCGTCGGCGGGCTCGTTCTGTGTCTGCTGCGCATGTACGTCAAGCCGCTGCGGCCCGTCGCGATCGCCCTCATCGAGTTCTTCCGCGCGACGCCGATCCTCGTGCAGCTCCTGTGGGTGAATTACGTGTGGCCGTCGCTGTTCGGCTTTCCCGACAGCTTCTTCGCCGCCGCGTGGCTCGCGCTGGGGCTGCAGTCGAGCGGATATCTCGCCGAGACGTTCCGCGGGGGCATCGAGGCGGTGCCGCGCGGGCACCGCGAGGCCGCCTACTCGCTCGGCATGTCGCCGTTCGCGACGTTCTGGCGGGTGATCGTGCCGCAGGTAACGCTCGCCGCCGCGCCGTCCATCGTGAACCAGTTCACCGTGATCGTGAAGTCCTCGACGCTCGTGTCCGTGATCACCGTTCGCGACCTGATGTTCCAGTCGCAGAAGATCGTCAATATCTGGTACGAGCCGATCGAGATCCTCACCGCGACCGCGGCGATCTACATCGCTCTGATATTCCTGGTGTCGATCGCTGGAAAGACTCTCGCCGATTCGCTGCGCTCGCGCTACGGCATCGCCCCGGCGTAAACCGCGACGGTGTTGGTTCGGCAGCGAAAGATCATGCAGTCCTGGTATTCGGCTCGCTTTGCACCGCAATCACAGGCTTTTGCAACTCATGTTAGACTTTTCCGGCCAAAAATAGCCGCTTGTAACCATCATGCCAGCACTCAAGAAGTACAACCCTGAAAGCATCGTCCAGTCCTTCGCCTCGTACAGCCAGGGCGTGGAAGTTCCGCCGAATGCCCGCTGGCTCTACATTGCCGGCCAAGTCGGCGTGGATCCCGACGGCACGGTCGCAGGCAACTCGGGAAAACAGGTGGAGCGCGCGTGGCAGAACGTCCTTGCCGTGCTGGCCGCCGCCAACATGGGCCCCGAAGACCTCGTGCACGTCAACGTCTACATCACCGATCCCGCGGACGTTCAGCTCAACCGCGAGTCGTGGCGGAAGATCAGCAGAAACGGCGGCCCGGGAATCACCATGGTTACCGTCAAGCGGCTTTCACATCCCGACTGGACGGTCGAAATCGAGGCCGTCGCCGCCCGCGCGTAGTCCTCCTGGACGCGGAGCCTCGCGCGCGCGACTAGGCTTCGGCGTACACGATCACCTCGATCGGCGTCGGATTGTAGGCGTTGGCCGGGTTGTGGATCTGCGGGCAGTTCGACAGCACCGCGAGCACGTCCATCTCCGCCTTCAGATCGACGTAGTCGCCAGGCTCGGAACGTCCGTCGACGATCGCCATCCGCCCGTCTTCGCCGATCGGCACGTACATGAAGAAGTTGATGTTGGCCACGATGTCCTTTTTGCCGAGCCCGTGCCGGGCCAACGCTCGCAAGAAATTGTCGCGACAGTTCGGCCCTTCCTCTACCCCGTAACGGACGCGATTGCTCTCGCGCGAGCAGCACCCGCCGATGGTGTCGTGTCGGCCGCAGGTGTCGTCGATCACGTGGAACAGCGCGTTGCCCATGTCGGAGTACAAACGCGTGCCTTTTTCGACGAAGAGCGATCCGTTGATCTTCATGGTATCGGCGGCGTTGTACCGCTCGGACGGATCGGCGGCGTTGTAGCAGAGGAAATCGACCGCTTGCCGACCCTTGAGATCGACGAGCCTCAGAATCTGGCCGCGTTTCACGGCGCCGGACCAATCGCCGCCTGGTTCGACGACTGCGGACTGCAGAATGCGTTCGGGCCGAAAGTTCGGTTTTGCCATAGTCACCTCACATAACGCTGGAGGAATTGTTGCGCGCGCTTTGTCTGTGGCCTGGTAAAGAACTCTTCCGGCGGCGCCTTTTCGACGATCCTGCCCGCATCCATGAAGATAACCGTATCCGCGGCCTCTCTTGCGAATGCCATTTCGTGCGTCACTACGATCATCGTCATGCCCTCCGTGGACAACTCTTCCATGACCGACAGCACTTCCCCGATGATCTCGGGATCGAGCGAGCTGGTCGGCTCGTCGAAGAGCAGCACGTCGGGATTGGTGGCGAGCGCCCGCGCGATCGCGACGCGCTGCTTCTGCCCGCCCGAGAGAGTGTGCGGGTAGACGTCCTGCTTTTCGGCGAGCCCGACCTTGTTCAGCAGCGCTCTCGCTTGGTCGACCGCTTCCGTGCGCGGCCGCCCGAGGACATGCACTGGAGCTTCGGTGATGTTTTCGAGCACGGTGAGATGCGGCCACAGGTTGAAGTGCTGGAAGACCATGCCCATCCGGACGCGGTACCGGCAAAGCTCGCGCTCGGTCATCCAGGTGCCGTTTTTCACGCCGACGCGCTCGCCGTGTAGATAGACCTCGCCGTCATCGGGGCGCACCAGGAAGTTGATGCAGCGGAGCAGCGTCGACTTGCCCGATCCGCTCGGGCCGAGGATGCACACCGTCGTGCCGGTCGCGACGCTGAAGTCGATGTCGGCGAGCACCTGCAGTGGGCCGTATCGCTTGCCGATGCCGCGAACCTCCACGGCAACGTCGCTGCGAGCGCCCTTAGGCACGGCGTATCTCCGCCGCGAGCTCCACGCGCTTGACCATCGATTCGATGCCCAGCGTCACAAGCCAGTAGAGCAGCATGGCGACCACGAACGAGGCGAACGGCACGAAGTAGGTCGATTGGACAGCGCTGGCCGCGAAGGTCAGCTCCGGCACCGTGATAATCATCAGGAAGGCGGTGTCCTTGAGGATGTAGATGCTCTGATTGCCGATCACCGGGACCGAGGCGAAGAAGAGCTGCGGCAGGATGATCCGCCCGAAGAGCGCGAATCCCGCGAACCCGAACGCGCGTCCGGCCTCGATCTGCTCGCGGGAGAGGTTTGTCCAGGCGCCGCGGACGATCTCGGCCATGTACGCGGTGTGGTAGATCACCAGCGCGATCAGGCCGCAGGCCCAGCTGTCGAGCTGCAACGATAATTCCGGCAGGCCGTAGTAGATGAGATAAGCGAAGAGCAGGAACGGCACGCAGCGCATGGCGTCCACGAACCATCGCGCCGGCAACCGGACGGCCCTGGGCCGCGCCAGCATCAGGGCGGCGACGATGCAACCGGTGATCGACGCCAGCACCAGCGTCGCCGCCGAGAGCCACAGCGTGTTCCACAGGCCGCTCAGGTACTGATCGTAGTGCGCGAAGACGACGAGGAAATCGCGGCTCATGCGAGGGCAAATCTTTCCCGCACCAGCCGCTCGACGAACCGCTGCGCGCCGACGAACAGCATCACCATGAGCATGTAGATGACGGTCGCCGCCAGGAACGGCGGGAGCGGCTGGTAGGTCGCCGCCCCGATGCGGCTGGCGGCGCGGGTGAGGTCGACGATGCCGATCACCGCCAGCGCGGGGCTCGCCTTGATCAGCAGTGTCATCTCGTTCACCAGTGCCGGCAGGCTCGTGCGCCAGACCTGCGGAAAGACGACGCGGCGGAAGCTGAGCACCGGCGACATCCCGTACGCGCGCGCGGCCTCGAGCTGGTCGCGCGGAAAGTCGATCAATGCCGAGCGCCAGATCTCGCAGTTGAAGGCGCTGGTGTTGATCAGCAGCGTCAGCACCGCCGCGGTCGTCGCCCCGAGGACGATGCCGATGCTCGGGCTGCCGAAAAAGATCAGCAGGGCGAGCGTGATGGCCGGCGTCGCGCGAATGACGCTGACGTAGGCGGCGACGACCTGCGACAACAGCGGGATACGCTGCCAGCGGACGATGGCGAGCGCGAGCCCAAGGGGTATGCCGAGCACGATCGCCGCCAGCGAGACCGACGCCGTGACGAGCGCACCCTGAAGGAGAAGAGGCAGGTCAGGCACTGATCGCTACGCCGCCTCTCGAAGTCCCGCTGCTTCTCGAGCGAGCTAAAGGCTTGCCTCAGAAATTGGGCTCGACATGCTCGGGCAGATTCTTGAAGCTGGTCTTCAGCCACTTCTTCTGCAGCTCCTCGAGTTTCCCGTTGGCCCGGACCTTCCTCAAGAAATTGTTCAGGTAGTCGAGCATCTCCTTGTTGCCCTTCTTCACCGGCCAGCCGACATAGGAAGGGCTGTCGACGACGGGTTGTCCCATCTCGAAGACGCCGGGCCGCTCCGCCATCACCGAGAGCAGGCTGATCTCCACGTTGACGACGTAGTCGACGCGGCCGTTGGCGAGATCCTGGTACGCCTCGGGATACGAGGGATACTGAACGACCTTCCCCATCTTGCCGCCGGTCGCGGCGATCATCTTCTCGAGCTCAGGCAGGCGCGCGAAGAGCACGCTTCCCGACTGCACGCCGACCGTCTTCCCCGACAGGTCCTTGATGCTATTGATGCTGTTGTCGTTCTTGCGCTTGAGATACTTGTGCATGTTGGCCGCCACCGGCATCGCGAAATCAAAGGCCTTCAGGCGCTCCTGATTGATGAGCGCGCCGGTGACCGCGGCGTCGTACTTGCCGCTGCTGACCCCGGCCAGCAGCCCCGTCCACGGAATGTTTTCCTGGCGCAGATCGAAGTTCGCCTCCGCCTTCATGAGCTGGAAGAGCTCGTTGTCGAGCCCTACCGGCTTGCCGTTCTCGATGTATTCGAACGGCCGATAGTCGTCCTCCGTGGCGACCACGACCGGTTGCTTGTTCTTGATCTTCTCCTGGAGGCTCTGCGCCGCGGCCGGCACGGCCAGGATCACGAGCGCGACGGCGAAGGTCGTCCAGGCAGCCGATCGATTGCGGGAGCGAAAGACGGAATGGTTCATCGCTATCTCCTTAAACGGCCAAGAGAGCCTTGGCATTGAGTTTGCGTCGCTGTCTCAGGTACCGCCGGCAACTCGCCGTCCACTAGCGCGGGATCTTGAAGTCCGGATCATAGCGCAGGTCGTGGGGGAGTGACGAGGCCCCAGAACTGGCGCGGGCCCTGAGTTTCTTCGGCGGGCGATGAGCGCCGGTTTCTACCGTCCCAAAATCGCGTACTACGGCGACGACTTCACCGGCGCCACCGATACGCTCGCCACGGCTGCGCGCGCCGGCCTGCGCACGCTGTTGTTCTTCAGGCCGCCCACCGATGCACACATGGCTGAGGCCGGGCCCCTGGATTGCCTCGGTATCGCCGGGGCTGCGCGGTCGATGACCCCAGCCGAAATGCAAGCTAAACTCGAGCCAGTCGGCAACTTCTTCGCTCGTCTGGCGGCGCCGGTCATGCATTACAAAGTCTGCTCGACGTTCGACAGCTCGCCGGAAGTCGGCAGCATCGGTGCCGCCGTGACAATTCTGCGCAGGTATGCTCAAAGCCCACTCGTCGCCATCGTCGGAGGCCAACCTAATTTGGGTCGCTACTGCGTGTTCGGCAACCTGTTTGCCGCCGCCGGTCTTGGCGGACAGGTCTACCGTATTGACCGGCACCCGACCATGAGCCAGCATCCGGTGACGCCGATGCGCGAAGGTGATCTTCGAATGCACCTTGCCCACCAGGGTTTGGCTTGCATTCCCTCGATCGATTACGTCGAATACGACGCTCCCGCGGCTCTCCTTGACGAGAAGATCGATGTGCACTTGGCGCGCGGAGCGAATGCCGTTCTTTTCGATGTGGGGCAGCAGCAAGACCTTGCCGTAATTGGCCGCGCGCTGTGGCAGCGCGCTCGGCGCGAGACCATGCTGATCGTGGGCCCGAGTACTGTCGTGCAGGCGCTTTGCGCGCATTGGGAGTTGTCGCGTGCGCCACATAAGGCACGTGCGGCAGCGCCGTCGGTG
The DNA here is from genome assembly GCA_036382945.1 of Casimicrobiaceae bacterium. Lineage (GTDB taxonomy): Bacteria > Pseudomonadota > Gammaproteobacteria > Burkholderiales > Casimicrobiaceae > PALSA-1003. The sequence continues at coordinate 2,818 of DASVPH010000150.1, read as the reverse complement.
GGCGCCGCCTCGGCGCCCGTGTTCGTGTTTTCCGGCAGCCTGTCTGCCGTCACTGCCCGACAAGTGGCTGCAGCAAGATCCTACGTCACGTTGCACCTGGATGTGCACCGACTCGTCGGACCCGATGCCCCCTATCGGTCGGAAATGGCAGCGCGAGCCGCGAGATCGCTCGGGAGCGGCTGCAACGTGCTCGCCTACACGTCCGACGATGCGGTGGGCGGGCGCGGCGCAGGGCGGGCCGGGCGCACGGTTGCCATCGCGTCGGCGAAATTTGTTTCCGAGGTTGTGGCGAAAGCGCCAGTCCGTCGCATGGGCATTGCAGGCGGCGACACCTCCAGCCATGCGATCACCGCGCTCGACGCATGGGGCTTGTCGTACGTCGCGCAAATCGCTGCGGGCGTGGCTTTGTGCCGGCTGCACAGCGACGAGGCTTCGCTTAACGGACTCGAGGTCATGCTAAAGGGCGGCCAAATGGGGCCCGACGAAGTCTTCGAGCACTTGGTCCACGGCGTTCCTGCGCAAGCAGACCTTGGCATACCGGTCTGAATTCAAGCAGCATGTGCCTAACGCGCCTCACGCGCCACGGCGAGACGTTGTCGCTCGTTTGCGCACTCAGTGCCGCATACCTCAGGCTCCCGAGCTCGAGTCCGGCGCGGGGTCGTTCCTGTGGGCCGCTCGAGAGCGTTACTGGGGAATGCCCCGGCTGCTGCTTGCGCGGCAGCGCTGTCGCGCGAGAGCTTTTGGTTTCGCAACTGAGGGTGACGCATGAACCCGTGCTCTCCATATAGGCACGAGATTGCCCGGCGTGAGGCTCTGCGCGCGGCAGTGCTCTGCGTTCCTCTCGGTCACCAGCACGCTTGGACGTTGGCCGAGGGCAGCGCCGTCGACAAGGCCGTGTCGCTTCCGCACTTCCATCCTTGAACCTGGAAAGCAAACACTTTATGGCAACCCTCGCGCTCTTGCATACCGGCGCTGTTGTGATCAAGCCAATCAACGACATCGTGCGCAGCCTGATGCCGCAAGTCAGAATCATCAACTTCATGGATGACGGCATCGTGGCGGATATCTTCCGCGACAGCGGCATTACGGAGCCGGTGCGCCGTCGCATCACGCACCTCGGCGAGTGCGCGTCGGAGGCCAAAGCGGATGCGATCGTCATCACGTGCTCGTCCATCTCGGAAATGGCCCCGGCGCTCGCCGAAACAACCCGACTGCCTGTATACAAGATCGACGAGGCGATGGCCGAGGAAGCGGTGCGACGAGGCACCCGCATCGGCGTTCTTGCGACCCTGCCGACCACGCTTGATCCGACATGTCGTCTTATCGAGAGCAAGGCGCGTGATGCCGGCAAGTCGATCGTCATCCGCAGGGAACTCGCGCACGAGGCGTTCAAGGAGCTGTCAAAGGGCAACGCCGATGCACACGACCAGATCCTCCGTGCGGCGCTCGAGACGCTTGCTGCGACCGAGGACGTCATCGTGCTCGCACAAGCCTCGATGGCTCGGCTGATAGAAGGACGTTCGTCCGCGCTTGCAGTCCCTGTTCTCACCAGTCCGCTGCTCGGCATGACACTCGTGCGTACGCGGCTGCGAGAGCGTGGTGTGGCGATTGGTTGATGGCGTCGGCCGAGGATAAGAGCTGCCCAACATCGGTCAGTCGAGCCACTCGACACGACGATGGCACTGCTTGCAGCGCGAGATGACCGTGCCGTCGAGGATACTCATCGCGGCAAACAGCGTGGAGGTGCCGTTGCGCTTGTAGTCGTGCGTCATGGCATACGTAGCTACTTGTACACGGACTGCGCCGACATCCGGGAGCGTGATGAGCTTCGGCATTGACGCGACGATATCGTGCATGCTCTGGCCGCCACCGCATTCCAGCGGACTAGCGCGCAGTACCGCCAAGTGTATGCGTGCAGACAGCGGTGACGTAGCGCGCACCGATGTCGCGCCAGTAATGGAGCTCCGGTGGGAGGACCGTGCCGACCTCTTCGGCGCCGAGCTGCAACAATCCATGCCCGGAGCCGCGCGCAAAAGCGTGCTGGAGCCTGAGTGTCAGCTCGTGAGCGAGCGGCGCAGCGTCATCTGACTGCGCGAGAATCAGGTGCCCGTGCGGCGTGAGAACCGGCGCGAGACGCGCGCTGGCCGCGCCTATACGCTCAGCGGCCATGCAGCCGTGCCGAGCCCCGCGACAGCCATTCTGCTTCGCCAGAGCGCATTTCAGTAGTGTCCGACAGATTTGACGGGTATCAGCCCGAAAGCTAGAGCTGGCGCGGGATTCGGGGCTGGTGATTCGGCAATCTACGCTATAGCGTCCAACGGATAAATGGGACGCCGTACTCGCTTGAATGGAAGCGACGAATAATCGGAAGTACAAACCCCCACACCCGCGCAATCGATCGTCGACTTGGCAATGGATCTGAAGCCCGCACGCCAGTGCACCCGGCTTTTTAGCATTAAGTACCGCTTCTCGGTCGGGTCGATGCCGACGGCGAGCAGGCAGGCGTAATCATTCGGCTCTTGATGTCTCGACACCACCACAATTTCGACCCGCCCTGTATCGAGAACGGCTACTGGGCCCATATTCATATGCTCGCCGCGAGCCATGGGGCCGCGATTTCGAAAGCGTCCGTCCGACAGCAGCTTTACGCGCCCTGACACGACACGCGGCTCGCCGACGCGGCCAATGCCCGGCATCCCAAGCTTACCGCCGAGCGGAAGCGTGACGTCCGCACCAATGCCAGACGCCATCATCTTCTGGACCGCCTCCGGATCGTAAATGGCAAATGCGGCGACGTTCTCCTGGACCTCCATGGGGC
>DASVPH010000149.1:0-3188 GCA_036382945.1 Casimicrobiaceae bacterium | reverse complement strand
GCCGGCGTTCAAGGATTACGACGTCGCGCTGGAGTCCTCGGATCGCAAGGTGCTCGACGCGCTCGAGCGCCTGAAGAGCCAGGACGACTCGCTCGCCTACCGGCGCTCCTGCCGCGAGGGCGTGTGCGGATCGGACGCCATGAACATCAACGGCCGCAATGCGCTCGCCTGCATCACCGCGCTCGAGGGCCTGCGCGAGCCGGTGACGGTCGCGCCGCTGCCGGGATTTCCGGTGATCCGCGACCTGGTGGTGGACATGACGCAGTTTTTCGCGCATTACCACGAGATCCGGCCCTATCTCGTGAACGACGAGCCGCCGCCCGAGCGCGAGCGCCTGCAGTCGCCCGAAGAGCGCGCGCGGCTCGACGGCCTGTACGAGTGCATCCTGTGCGCCTGCTGCAGCGGCTTCTGCCCTTCGTACTGGTGGAACCCCGACAAGTTCATCGGCCCGGCGGGGCTGCTCCAGGCGCAACGCTTCATCGTCGACAGCCGCGACCGCGCAACCGCCGAGCGCCTGGAGCTCCTCGACGACGTCTACAAGCTCTTCCGCTGCCGCACGATCATGAACTGCACCGAGGTCTGCCCCAAGGGCTTGAGCCCGGCGCGCGCGATCGAGCAGATCAAGATGAGGCTGTTGCGCAATTCCGGTTAAGTCAGCTTCCGAAGTCCGTCCGCACGGACCAGGCATGCTTTTTCACTTTCAGCGAATCGAGGCGGGCTTCGCCGAGTCGGCGTCGATATTGCTCGCGGTCTTTCAGCCCGGTAACCCAGTTTTCGAGCCAGGCTTCGAATTGCGCGCGGGTCGTGGTCGCCTTGTGGTATTCGGCGTAATAGTCGTTGTCGCGGTTGTAATAGCCCTGCACGGGCGAAGGATGCGCGCCGAACGGGATCTCGGCTACGGCGGAAACCAGAAAGCCGGGAATGACGGTCCGATTCGGATCGCTGGCGATAAGCTTCGGCGCGACGATTTCTTCGGCCACCACGATGAGCCGCTTCGCGGCGTGGACCGCATCCGGCAACACGCCCAGGTTCCCCCAGACGTGCGCATTGCCGCGGGTGTCGGATCGCTGTGCCTGCACGATCGTCACGTCGGGCGAAATCGCGCGCACCGCCTGCATCTTCTCCCCGGTGAACGGCGCCTCGAACTCGGCCAGGCCGGGATTGCGCGCGATCAGGCTCGAGCCGCCCGCCGTGTAGGTCGGAAGAAACGGCACGCCGAGAGCGGCGGCGTGTAGCGCCAGCGCCAGCGTGAAATTCGTGTGGTCCACCGTCTCCAAGGCATGCGGAACGCCGTCCTCGACGGCGCGCCGGAAGTTGTACGCGGATCCCATCATGACGTTTCCTACCCAGGCCGCGACGACTCTCTTCGCGCACCCGGCGCCGATGATCTGATCGAACAGAATGTCAGAGATCGGCCCGATCAGCGTGAGATCGCGCTTGCCCTGCCGGATGATCTCGTGGCCCGCGGCAAAGGGGATCATGCTTTCGAGCTGCACGCCGAGCGCAACGGATGCGCCGTCGGGAACGAAGCGCGCAATCGCCTCCGCGAGCGTGCAGAGCTTTTCAGTCACGGGTCCAGAAGCCGTCGCGGTCGTAGGCCCGGATCGCATGCAGCTCCTGCCGGGTGGGGGGCTCGGTTTCGCGCACTTCGCGAGAGACGGCGAGATCCCAGCCCGTGTTGGCCAGCACCGCCTCTACCGTCGTGCCCGGATGATAGGAATGCAGGTAGGCCTCGCCTTCGGGCGAGAACCGCAGCACCGCCTTGGTGGTGATCACCGCGGCAGGGCCGCCCGCCGCGAGCCGACCGGACGAACGCCAGGGGCCGAAGCCCGGGCTGGTGATGTAATGCACTTTTTCCGGCAAGCGGAATTTGCGGTGATCGAGGAGCGCCACGAACCGCTGCGCGAGCGCGGCGATGTCGCAGGCGCCGCCGCTGCCGGGCAGGCGCACGGTCTTTCCCGAAGGATCCCGCACCTCGGTCGAATTCAGGTTGCCGCGGCGGTCCACCTCGGCGGCGCCGAGGAAGCCGAGGCTTACGCGGCCCCGCTGCAACAACGCCATGCATTCCAGCATGCCGAGGCAGGAAAGCGCGCCGGTGATGTTCGGCCCGTCCGACATCGTGAACAGCAGCTCGCGCGCCGGCGTATCGCGCAGGATTCCGTTCTCGAACACGCCCACCGCGTTCGGGGCGTGGGTGTTCTTCGCCACGACGAAGGCGATCAACGGCAGCCGCATGCCGACGAACACGACGTCCCCGTCGCGAATCTCGCGCGCAGCCGCCGCCACCATCAGCTCCGACGCGGTGTAACTCAAATTTCGGCCAGCCGGTAGCGCCGGATCTTGCCGGTCGCGGGCAGCGGCTGCTCGTCGATGAACTTCACTTCGCGCGGATACCCGCAGCGTGCGGGCACCGATTTGACGTACTCCTGGATCTCGGGGTTAGCCATCCTGTTCACGGGATTGCTACTTCGGCGTAGCTACCTGGAGTGGCCCGCTCGATTGCCCGAACCACCGAGGCACTCGCGCGCTGAAGCCGAGGCTAACTCGGCGTGGAAAGAACAACGACCGCGATGCGTCGGCGCTCGAGATTCTGTTGGTACCGAAGGTTCGCATCGGTTGTAACGAACACGGCGTAACCCTCCTTCTCCGCCGCGTCAAGCAGTTCGCCATTCGTAAGCGTAGACCAGCCCCGCTCATAGGCGGTGGTGACTTCATATTCCGTCAAAAGATGACGCAGCGGCTCGGGAGTGCCCTGATCGAACAGGACGCGCACTTAGGCGGTGGCTAAGGTACTCCGTGCGGCGTGATCCAGTACCGCGCGGACCTGCTCTAGGGTGACACCAGGGAACCACTCTACGAATTTCGATGCGACAGCACCATCTTCCAGGTTCTCGAAGAGGGCGGACACTGACACGCGCGTACCACGGAACACCCAGGCACCGCTCAGGCGGTCTGGATCCCGTTCGACGGCCGAGCACGTGGACCAATTAATCACGAAGAACATGGTACCACCGCAGCTGCAAGACGGCTAACGCCTCCGATCAGCAGTGTTAGTAACATGAGGAATGTCCGGTCCAGGTAACACATGAAATGTCCGGTTTAAGGTTTGACCTCTGGAAAGGAGGTGGACCTTGGGCCGGGCGAGCGTGTTACAGGAGATCAGGACCATGCGTTTTGAAGAGGTGTAT
>DASVPH010000148.1:0-20973 GCA_036382945.1 Casimicrobiaceae bacterium | reverse complement strand
ATGCAGTCCTAGGCGCCGGCCGCGCCGCAGTGCCACTCCACTGCCAGCGGCCGGCAACAACGGAATGCGCCCAAAGCGCCCCCGTCCCTGCGGGTTGCGGCCAAACGGCGCGCCTGCGGCGTTGCTCGGCTTGCGAATAGGCCGAGCTATTCGCTGCGCCGAGCGCCTTGCATTCATCGCCGTTTGGCCAGCAACGCATACGTGAGAGCAAGCCCGACAGGCTCCTAGTAGGTTTCGAGGTGATACCGGCCTTTTTCGCGCAACCAAGGCAACAGCGTTTCCCAATCCATCGCGTGCCGGCGGCAGACGTCGCGGAACGCTTCTGCAACGCCGGTCTCCATGCCTTTCAGCCCGCAGATGTAGACGTAGCAATTCTCGTCGGCAAGCAGGCGCGCGACATCGGCCGATCGCTCGCGGATGAGTTCTTGCACGTACTGCTTTTGCTGTCCGGGGACGCGGGAGAACGCGAGATTGATGTCGATGAAATCCTTCGGCAACTTGAGCAGCGGCCCGAAGTACGGCAGCTCCGCGGAGGTGCGAGCGCCGAAGAAGAGCATCAGCTCGCCGCCTTCATGGAGCGCGATGCGGCGGCGGCGCCGCTCGGTCATCGCGCGCATCGGCGCCGAGCCGGTGCCGGTGCACACCATGAGCAGGCTCGATCCGGGATGGTTCGGCATTAGGAAGGTCGTGCCGTAGGGACCGACCACCCGGACCCGATCGCCCTTGGCGAGATCGCACAGGTAGTTCGAGGCGATGCCGGCGACCGGCTGGCCGTCGTGGTCTTCGGCAACGCGCTTCACTGTCAGCGACAGGTTGTTGTAGCGCGGCCGCTCGCCGTCGCGGGGGCTCGCGACCGAATACAGGCGCACGTGGTGCGGCCGGCCCGACGCGTCCATGCCGGGCGGCACGATGCCGATCGTTTGTCCTTCCAGCACGGGGAACGCGGCGCCGCCGAAGTCGAGCACGATATGCCGGATGTCGCTGCTCGCGTCCTCCGCGGTCAGCCGGTAGTTCCCGGTGACGGTGGCGATCGCCGGCTTCTCCAGCGTATAGAGGTTGACGTAAGGGTGCGCGGCCGACCACGGCGGGAAGGCCTGGCCGCCTTGGCCGGCGGTGGCCGCCGATGTGATGCGCGTGACCTCCGTCGGGATCTCGGCCGCGGCACCGGCCTCGACCTCGGTTTGCGCCGGCAGGCTGTCCCAGCCGAGCTGCTCGGCGAGCGTGTACGGCCGGGCCTTGTTCACCTGCCGCCAGCTATCGATCGCTCCGGTCGGGCACGGCGCGATGCAATCGTTGCAGAAGTTGCACTTCGCCGGATCGACGACGTAGTTGCGCGCATCGTGCGAGACCGCGTGGGTGGGGCAGGTCTCCTCGCAGGTGTTGCAACGGATGCAGATCTCCGGATCGATGAGATGCTGACGCAGCACCTCGACCGACGCTTGGCTTGCGCTCATGTGCGTGGCTTCAATTGAACCGAACGTACTCGAAGTCGACGGGCTGATTGTTGATGCCTCGCGCAGGCGGCGCGATCCAGTTGGCGAAGCGGCCCGGCTCGGTCACCCTTCCCATCAGCGACGCGACGAACGCACGATCGGTCTCGGAGGGCAGCCACTGCAGATGCCGATGAGTCCAGTCGGCCTCGCTCACCACGTTCCCGTCGGGATCGATGCGCACCGCCGCAAGCGGTCCGATCCTGCGGTTGAACGCCTTGTGCGGCGCCTTCAGCCGGAACGCGATGCCGCTCTTGTCGATGATCTTGTTCCAGCGCTCGATGCCGGCGAGGGCGTCCTTGACGTAATCGTCGCGCAGCTTCTCGTTGAGCGCGTTGAGCGCTGGGGCCCGGGTGGTGACGAGCCTGCCTTCGCGGACTTCGAGCACAGGGTAGGTCGCGCCGGCTAACACGTGATCGTCGTCGATCCGGGTTTCGTCGAAGCGGCCCTTCAGCCCGGTCGAGTAGAACGTGGCGGCATTCGACGAGACGTCGGCGCCGAAGAGGTCCATGGTTACGCTGAAGTGGAAGTTGAGGTAGCGCTGGATCGTCGGCAGGTCGATCAATCCCAGCGCTCGGACCTTCGCCGGATCGTCGACCTTGTGCTGCGCCATCGCCTCGCAGGTGCGCTGGATGATGCGCCCCACGCCCGACTCGCCCACGAACATGTGGTGCGCTTCCTCGGTCAGCATGAAGCGGCAGGTGCGCGCGAGCGGATCGAAGCCGGACTCCGCGAGCGAGCAGAGCTGGTACTTGCCGTCGCGGTCGGTGAAGTAGGTGAACATGAAGAACGCCAGCCAGTCGGGCGTCTTCTCGTTGAAGGCGCCGAGGATGCGCGGATTGTCCGCATCGCCCGAGCGCCGTTCGAGGAGCGCCTCGGCTTCCTCGCGGCCGTCGCGGCCGAAGTAGGCCTGCAGCAGGTACACCATCGCCCACAGGTGGCGGCCTTCCTCGACGTTGACCTGGAAAAGGTTGCGCAGGTCGTAGAGCGAAGGGCAGGTGAGACCGAGATGCCGCTGCTGCTCGACCGAGGCGGGCTCGGTGTCGCCTTGCGTGACGATCAGCCGGCGCAGGTTGGAGCGGTATTCGCCCGGGACTTCCTGCCACGCGGGCTCGCCCTTGTGTGTGCCGAAATTCACCTGGCGGCCGGGTTCGGCCGGCGCGAGAAAGATGCCCCAGCGGTAATCGGGCATCTTCACGTAGTCGAAATGCGCCCAACCCTTGGGCTCGACGCTGATCGCGGTGCGGAGGTAGACGTCGGTGCTGCTCGTCCCCTCGGGTCCCATGTCGGCCCACCAGTGCTGGAATTCGGGCTGCCAGTGCTCCAGCGCCCGCTGCAGCGTCTTGTTGCTCGCGAGCTCGACGTTGTTGGGAATCTTCTCGGCATAGTCGATGGTCATTGCATGCTCCAGTTGTCTGTCGTCCCCGCGTTCGCGGGGACCCAGTGACTTTCGCGAGAACGACGCTGGATGGCCGCAAGCTCGAAACTCGCCGCTTCGCGGCTTCGTTTTCCCGCGTTCGCGGGAATGACGTTCACACGCGCTCCCACTTGAACCTAGCCTTGTTTCCCGTGCCGAACACCTTCAACGCACCGGACTCGCCGACCGCGTTCGGGCGGCTGAAGATCCAGTTCTGCCACGCGGAAAGGCGTCCGAACACCCGCGTCTGCATCGTCTCGACGCCACCGAAGCGCAGGTTCGCCTCCATGCCGGTCAACGCGTCGGGTGAGAGGCTCGCGCGCTCCTCGAGCGCGATGCGGATCTCGCCGTCCCAGTCGAGATCGTCGGGCGCGGCGGTGATAAGGCCCAGCTCGAGCGCCTCGCCGGCACGAATCGCGCGGCCTACGGTTTGCCTCACGCGCCCGATCGATGCCTCGTCGCCGTAGAACCGTGCGGCGAGCCGCGACAAACCGTTCACCGCCGGATAGGCGCCGAAGTTCATCGCCGACAACGCGAGCCGCGGCGCACCGGCCTCGTCGTCCGGCAGCGCGAGCATGTAGCTGCGGTCGGCGGCGAGCGCGAGCTCCGTGAGCGTGCCGGCAAAGCACGAGCCGCGATCGAGGAGCGCGTAGAGGGTGCGCGAGGTCACGTCGAGCCGGGCGAGCGTCCGGCGCAGCATGCCGATCGTCTCGCGCACGAACCAGTGCGAGGCGTGTCGCTCGAGCGTTGCGTCGACGGCGAGCACCCGCGCCGCGTCACCCGCGGTCCTGAGCACCCAGGTCCCGATGTCGGGCTCGTTGGTGCGCAGGAGCAGGATCGCATCGTCGAGCTCGCGCGCCATCGCGAGCGGCCACCACGCGGCGCCGAGCGCGAGCATCGCCTCGGGCCCGTCCGGCTGAGCCACCGTTGGCGCCGACACCGTGATCGTCGCGTGGCGCGCCTTGCGGTCGATGCGCACATCGACATGGTTGTAGCGATAGCCGTCGGCGTCGACTCGCCGCTCGAGCGGCGTGAGCGCGATGCCTTTGGCGTCGCGCGGCCGGTCGCTTTGCGCGGCGAGCGCCTGCGCGCGGCGCTGCACTGTTTCCTTGAACTGCTGCGGCTTGGCCGACTCGTCGACGAGGCGCCACGCCTTGGCGCGCGGCGCGCGCACGCCCTCGACCAGCGTGCAAAACACGTCCGCGTGATCGCGGCGCACCTTGCGCTTGTCGGTGATGCGGGTGAGCCCGCCGGTGCCCGGCAAGACGCCCAGCAGCGGCACTTCGGGCAGGCTCACTGCGGAGGAGCGGTCGTCGATGAGCAGGATTTCGTCGCAGGCGAGCGCGAGCTCGTAGCCGCCGCCGGCGGTGGTGCCGTTGCAGGCGGCGATGAACTTCAGTCCCGAATGGCGGCTCGAATCCTCGATCCCGTTGCGCGTCTCGTTGGTGAACTTGCAGAAGTTGACCTTCCAGGCGTGCGAGGAAAGGCCGAGCATGAAGATGTTGGCGCCGGAGCAGAACACGCGCTCCTTGCCGCTGGTCACCACCACGCAGCGCACTTCCGGATGCTCGAAGCGGATGCGCTGCAAGGCGTCGGCGAGCTCGATGTCGACACCCAGGTCGTAGGAGTTGAGCTTGAGCTTGTAGCCGGGGTTGATGCCGCGGTCCTCGTCGACGTCGAGCGTCAGCGTCGCGATCGGGCCCTCGCAGGCGAGCTTCCAATGCACGTACCGGTCGGGGTGCGCGTCGTAGGTGAAGAACGGCCTCTCGCGAGACCCCGCTTCGACATCGGCTGGTGCGGACGCCTGTAACATGCGGTTCTCCTGGCTTTCGAATCGAAGAGCGTCAGGCCGGGACGGCCTGGCGCAACTTGGCGAGGCTCTGCTCGGCGCGCTCGCCGGCGGTGTCGAGCGTCACGTCGGCCTTGCGATAGAGCGGCTCACGCACGGCGAGGATGCGGTTCAAGTCCTCCATCGCCTCCGCGCTGCCTTGCATCGGACGCAGATCGCCCTGCGCGACCACCCGCGCCATGTGCTCCGCGGGCGAGGCCTTGATCCAGACCGTGAAGCAGCTCGCGAGCAGCAGGTTGTAGGTTTCGGGCTCCGAGACGATGCCGCCGCCGACCGCAATCACGACCTGCTTGTTGCCCTGGATGAGGCGCTCGAGGCAGCGGCGCTCGATGCGCCGGTAACCGGTCTGGCCGTAGAGCGAAAAGATTTCGCTCAGGCTGATGCCGGCGTCGCGTTCGATCTCGCGATCGAGCTCGATGAAAGGCAGGCGCAGCTCTTTGGCGAGCGCGCTGCCCAGCGTCGTCTTGCCCGCGCCGCGCAATCCCACCAGCGCCAGGCGTCGCTTGCGCGCCGCGGCTTCCGGTCCGAAGTCGCGCATCAGCCGGAACACGACGTCCTCGAGCTGGCGTGACGGCAGCTTGTCGAGGAAACGGCGGATGAGCCGCTGCTCGACCGAGCTTTCCTGCGGATCGATGAGCTCGGTCAACGGCATCTCCAAAGCGCGCGCAACATTGCGCAGCAGCAGCACCGACACGTTGGCTTGGCCGGCTTCCAGATGCGCCAGATACCGCTCGGACACGTTCGAATGCTGGGAGAGCGTCTTACGGGCCATGCCTCGGCGCTCGCGCGCCTCGCGCACGCGCTTGCCGATGCTCGCCAGCAGCATTGCGTCTTGCGCGGGAAGCCCCGCAAGCGCGGCGCGTGGCGCCAGGGCTTCGGTCGAGATCGCCATGGGCATGAACTTTGGTACCTTGGATGAAGCATAGTTCAGTTCGCCGTCGAGAGTCAATCTCACCGCGTCGCCGATGCGGTGACCGTGGCTTGCCCGCCCTCGCCTTGCCATCGCGGCAAAAAGCGATATGATCTATTATGCTTGACAGCCTGGAGAACGATGATCTACAGTGCTCCTCGCGCAGAAAGGCCGAAGCCGCAGGCGATGACCCCGAACGAATTCGCCGAGCTCCTCGCGTTGATCACGGGCTGGATCGGCGATCGCGCGCTCGACGACGCGCTTGAAGCCGATCTCAACAGGACCTTTCCGGCGGACGGCGCGATGTTTCGATCGGTGCTCGACGCTTGCCGCGCGGGCATCGCCGCGGGATGGATGTGCAATCGCGAAGGCGGCGGGATAAAGTATGGCCGGGTCGTGAAGCCCGGCGCCGCGAGCCACGGTTTCAGCGTCGACGTCGTGGAGATGGAGAATCTCGCCGGTCCGCATCATCGCCATCCCGAGGGCGAGATCGACATGATCATGCCGGTGGCCGGCGCGGCGAAATTCGACGGACGCAGCGCGGGCTGGCTCGTCTACGGCCCCGGGAGCGCCCATCGTCCTACGGTGAGCGACGGCAGAGCGCTCGTGTTGTATCTACTGCCCAAGGGCAAGATCGAATTCACCGGGGCCTGAACGCGCTCCGGGCGCACGACGAGAGAGCAGGAGGAGCGGTGTCGATGGTGGGACTGAGCACGGCCGATCAGCGGGTGAGCCCGCCGCGGATCGACATTCCCCGCGACTACAACGCGGCGCACGATCTGATCGAGCGCAATCTACAGGCGGGCCGCGCGGGCAAGATCGCCTACATCGACGACCGCGGCAGCTACACCTACGCCGAGCTCGCCGAGCGGGTGAATCGTTGCGCCAACGCGCTGGTGGGCATCGGGCTCGAGCCGGAGCACCGCGTGCTCCTGTGCATTCTCGACACGATCGATTTTCCCACCGCGTTCCTCGGCAGCATCAAGGCGGGCATCGTGCCCATCGCCGCCAACACGCTGCTCACCACCGCCGACTACGAGTACATGCTGCGCGACAGCCGCGCCCGCGCGCTGATCGTCTCGGCGCCTCTGCTGCCGGCGTTCGCTCCGCTGCTGGGCCGGCTGCCGCACCTCCAGCACGTGGTCGTTTGCGGCGCGGCGGACGAAAAGGCAGCGGCCGGGCATCACTCCTTCTCGAGCCTTCTCGCCGAAGCGGCCGTCGGCTTTGCGCCCGCCGCGACCACCTGCGACGACATGTGCTTCTGGCTCTACTCGTCCGGATCGACCGGCGCGCCCAAAGGCACGGTGCATGCGCACTCGAGCCTGATCACCACCGCGGAGCTGTACGCCTGGCCGATCCTCGGCATCCGCAAAGACGACGTCGTGTTCTCGGCGGCAAAGCTCTTCTTCGCCTACGGCCTCGGCAACGGGCTCTCCTTCCCGCTCTCGGTCGGCGCCACCACGGTGCTCATGGCCGAGCGCCCGACGCCGGCCGCCGTCTTCGCACGGCTCATCAAGCATCAGCCGACCATCTTCTACGGCGTACCGACGCTTTTCGCCGCATTGCTGGCGAGCCCGGATCTGCCCAAGCGCGGAGAGCTTCGCCTGCGCGTGTGCACGTCGGCGGGCGAGGCGCTGCCGGCGGATCTCGGCAAGCGCTGGACCGAGCATTTCGGCGTCGAGATCCTCGACGGGCTCGGCTCGACCGAGATGCTGCACATCTTTCTGTCGAATCGCCCGGGCAACGTACGCTACGGCACCAGCGGCACGCCGGTGCCCGGGTACGAGCTGCGGATCGTCGGCGACGACGGTCTTCTTGTCGCAACCGGACAGGTCGGCGAGCTGCAGGTGTGCGGACCGACGAGCGCCATGGTGTACTGGAACAACCGCCAGAAGAGCCGCGAGACCTTTCACGGCCCGTGGACCCGGAGCGGCGACAAGTATTCGATCGACCCGGACGGCTGTTTCGTCTACGCCGGTCGCACCGACGACATGCTCAAGGTCGGCGGCATCTATGTCTCGCCGGTCGAGGTCGAGGCGGCGCTGATCACCCATCCCGCGGTGCTGGAAGCCGCGGTGATCGGCAAGGCCGACGAGGAAAAGCTGATCAAGCCCGTGGCGTACGTGGTGCTCAAGGCGGGGCACGCCGCCTCGGCAGCGCTGGCCGAGGAATTGCGCCAGCACGTCAAGTCGCGCCTCGCGCCGTACAAGTACCCGCGCTGGATCGAGTTCATCGACGAGCTGCCCAAGACGGCGACCGGCAAGATTCAACGCTACAAGCTGCGCCAGCGCGCGGCATGAAATTCGCGGACGGGGAGGCAGCCCGCCCGCGCCTTCGGCATCGCGAGACAGACCATCAGAGGAGGAAGCGGCATGAAACGAATTGAGCAGTGCTCGACCTACGGCAGCATGCGGCGTCGCATTCTGGGCGTCCTGGCGGCCTCGCTCGTGGGGGCGGCGATCATCCTCGTCGGAGAGAGCGCGCAGGCGCAGCAGGGCAAGCTCAAGATCGGGCTGATGCTCCCGTACACGGGCACCTACGCCGCGCTCGGCAACGCGATCACCAACGCGTTCAAGCTCGCGATCGAGGAGAACGGAGGCAAGATCGCCGGGCGCGAGATCGAGTATTTCACCGTCGACGACGAGTCCGACCCGGCGAAGGCTCCGGACAACGCCAACAAGCTCGTCAAGCGCGACCAGGTCGACGTGCTGGTCGGCACGGTGCACTCGGGTGTCGCGCTGGCGATGGCCAAGATCGCGCGCGACAACAATACGCTCTTGATCATTCCCAACGCCGGGGCGGACGACATCACCGGTCCGCTGTGCGCCCCCAACATCTTCCGCACCTCGTTCTCGAACTCGCAGCTTGGCATCGCGATGGGGAAGGTGATGGCCGAGCAGAAGAAGAAGACGGCGGTGACCTTCACCTGGGACTACGCCGCCGGCAAGGAATCGACCGGCGGCTTCAAGCAAGCGTTCGAGGCCGGCGGCGGCAAGGTGGTGAAGGAGCTCTACCTGCCGTTTCCGCAGGTCGAGTTCCAGTCCTACCTGACCGAGATCGCCGCGCTCAAGCCCGATGTCGTCTATGTCTTCTTTGCCGGCGGCGGCGCGGTGAAGTTCGTCAAGGATTACGCGGCCGCGGGGCTCAACAAGACCATCCAACTGGTCGGCCCGGGGTTTCTCACCGACGGAACCCTCGAGGCGCAGGGCGAGTCGGCGCAAGGGCTGTTGACGACGCTGCATTACGGCGACGGCCTCGACAATCCGAAGAACAACGCGTTTCGTGCGGCGTACACGAAGGCGTACAAGAGCGAGCCGGACGTCTATGCGGTGGGCGGCTACGATGCGGCGCAGCTTCTCATCGCCGGCCTGAACGCGGTCAAAGGCGATACGAGCAAGCGAGCCGAGCTCATCAAGGCGATGGAAACGGCGAAGATCGACAGCCCGCGCGGACCGCTCGCCTTCACCCGGTCGCACAACCCGATCCACGACATTTATCTGCGCAAAGTCGAGGGCAAGCAGAACAAGGTCATCGGCGTCGCGGTGAAGGACCTGACCGATCCGCCGCGGGGCTGCAAGCTCTGAAGCGGCGCGAGCAGCGAGAGGGGAACCCGCGAGCGAAGCGAAGCGGGGGTCGAGCGTTAAGCGAGTCGCCGCTCGCGGCCGACACGCGACGGTGCCCTTGCATCGAACGCTACAAGGAGGCCGCAGCGCGGCTGCAAAGCTCCAGAACGTTGTAAGATTCGCGCGCGGGCGGGCTTAACGTGCCTGCCCGCGCTTCGTTTTTTTGGGGCTTCCGGCAGCTCGATGGACGTCTACTCGTTCGCAATCCAGCTCCTGAACGGCGTCCAGTACGGATTGCTGCTGTTCCTGGTCGCCTCCGGCCTGACGCTGATCTTCGGCATCATGGGCATCATCAACCTCGCCCACGGCAGCTTCTACATGATCGGCGCGTACATGGCCTTCACGCTGTCCTCGCTCACCGGCAGCCTCCTGATCGCCATGGTGCTGGGGACCGTCCTGTCGGTGGTGCTCGGGGTATTCCTGGAGTGGGCGCTCTTCTCGCGGCTGTACAAGCGCGAGCACCTGGAGCAGGTGCTGCTGACCTACGGGTTGATCCTGGTGTTCGAGGAGCTGCGCAGCCTCATCGTCGGCAACGACGTGCACGGTGTGGCCGTTCCGGAAATCTTCAACTGGTCGATCCCGCTCACCGAGACGCTTTCCTATCCGGTCTACCGGCTGTTCATATCGGCGGTGTGCATCGTGCTCGCGGTGCTGCTCTATCTGCTGATCGCGAAGACGCGCGTCGGGATGATGATCCGCGCCGGGGCGTCGAACCGTGAGATGGTGCAATCGCTCGGCCTCAATATCAACCTCGTCTATCGACTCGTTTTCGCGCTGGGCGTCGCCCTGGCGGCGTTCGCCGGCATGCTCGCCGCGCCGGTGTCGTCGGTGTATCCGGGCATGGGGACCGGCGTGCTGATCATCTCCTTTGTGGTCGTGGTCATCGGCGGCATCGGCTCGGTGTGGGGCGCCCTGGTCGCCGCGCTCCTGATCGGGCTGACCGACACCTTCGGCAAGGTGCTGCTCCCGGAGGCGGCGGGCATCACCGTGTATCTGCTGATGGCGGCGATCCTGCTGTGGCGGCCGGAGGGGCTGTTCCGCCGTGTGTAGCTTTGCATCGGCGCCCGGTTGGCGCCGCCGGTCGTCGGAGGCCGGCCCGTGAAGCGCAAGACGATCGCGCTGGCAGCCGCGTTGGTCGCCCTCGCGCTCTTCCCGCTGGCGGGCGCGACCTTCTACACCGAGCTCGTCACCAAGGTGATGATCCTCGCGATCTTCGCCCTCTCGCTCGATCTCCTGGTCGGCTATACCGGGCTCGTGTCGTTCGGACACGCCGCGTTTTACGGCATCGGCGCCTACACGCTGGGGCTCCTCGCGCCCAAGTACAACGCGGCCAACCTGTGGCTGACGCTGGCCGCGGCCATCGCCGTCGCGGGCCTCTGCGCGCTGGCGGTCGGCGCCTTCGTCGTGCGGGTGAAGGGCATCTACTTCATCATGGTCACGCTCGCCTTCGCCCAGATGTTCTATTTCGTGTTCAACGACACCAAGTTCGGGCGCGGGTCGGACGGCATCAGCATGAATTTCAAGCCGGTCGCCGCGATCGGCGCTTTCACGCCCTTCGATCTCGCCAGCGAGACGCAGGTCTATTACTTCGTGTTCGCGGCGATGCTCGCCGTGTTCGTCTTCCTGCGCCTGTTGTTGCGTTCGGCGTTCGGTCGCGCGTTGCAGGGCATCCGCAGCAACGAGCAGCGGATGCGCTCGCTCGGCTTTCCCGTGTATCGCTACAAGCTCGCGAGCTTCGCGATCGCCGGCGCACTGGCGGGGATGGCCGGCTACTTCTCGGCGATGCAGTTCGGCTTCGTCAATCCCGAGCTCCTGGCGTGGCACCAGTCCGGCAACGTGCTGTTGATGCTGATCCTGGGCGGGCTCGGGAGCCTGTACGGCGCGGTCGTGGGCGCGTTCGCCTTCGTGGCGCTGCAGGAGCTCTTCTCATCGGTCAGCACCCACTGGCAACTCCTGCTGGGCGGCAGCATTATCCTGCTGGTGCTGTTCCTTCCGGGCGGGCTCGCCAGCGTGATGAGCCGCTTCGAGCGCACGCTGGTCGGGGAACCGGCCGATGAGTGAGGCGGTCCTCGCCACGCGGGGGCTGTCGCGCCGCTTCGGCGGCTTGATGGCCGCGGGCAACGTGTCGATCGAGCTTCACCGCGGTCGCCTGCACGCGCTGCTCGGCCCCAACGGCGCGGGCAAGACCACGTTGATCAACCTGCTGTCGGGCGAGCTCCGCGCGTCGGCGGGAACGATCCGCTACCGCGGCGAGGACATCACGCATCTCCCGCCCGACCGCCGGTCGCGCATCGGCATCGGCCGCAGCTACCAGAAGACCAATATCTTCCCGGCGTTCACCGCGTTCGAGAACTGCCGCATCGCGGCGCAGTCGCGCGCGCCGCGGGCCCTGCACATCTTGGCCGACGCGCTCGACTACGCGCCGGTGTGCAATGCTGCGCGTCGCGCGCTCGAGGCGGCGGAGCTGCACCGACGCGCCGATTGCGTCGCGGCGACGCTCTCGCACGGCGAGCAGCGGCAGCTCGAGATCGCGATGGTGCTCGCGACCTCGCCCGAGGTGCTGCTCCTCGACGAGCCGCTCGCCGGCATGGGCGCAGAGGAGACCGGGCGAATGGTCGAGCTGCTGAGGAAGCTCGCGCCCGAGCACGCGATCCTGCTGGTCGAGCACGACATGGACGCGGTGTTCGCGCTCGCCGATACGATCACCGTGATGGTGAACGGGCAGGTGCTCGAAAGCGGTCCGCCGGCGCAGATTCGCGCGAGCGCCGCGGTTCGCCAGGCCTATCTCGGCGACGGGGCGGCCGCGACCTTATGAGCGCCGCAGGGCCGCCCCAAGGCGCGAATTGCGCCCCCGCTTTTGGGGGCAGCGCAGCGGCCGAATTGGCCAATGAGGCCGCAAGCGTGGGGGTACACCAGTGAACGCTATCGCGCCGAGGAGGCTGCCGTGAGCGAAGCGCTGCTCGAGGCGCGCGAGCTGCACACCTATTACGGCGCGAGCCATATCCTGCACGGCATCGACTTTCGCATCGATCGCGGCGAGACCGTTGGGCTGATGGGCCGCAACGGCATGGGCAAGAGCACGCTCATCCGCAGCATGCTCGGGCTGGTCAAGCCGCGGCACGGCGAAGTCTGGGTGTGCGGCACGCCGATGATCGGCGCCGAGCCTTATCTCATCGCGCGGCAGGGGATCGCCTACGTGCCGGAAGGCCGCGGCATCTTCCCCAACCTCACCGTGCGCGAGAACCTGGTGATGGCGGCGCGCGCCGGCCCCGACGGGCGGCGCGACTGGACCTACGAGCGTGTGCTGGCCACCTTTCCGCGGCTCGCGGAGCGGCTCGACAACGGCGGGTGGCGGCTCTCCGGCGGCGAGCAGCAGATGCTCACCATCGGCCGCGCGCTCATGACCAATCCCGATCTCTTGATCCTCGACGAGGCGACCGAAGGGCTCGCGCCGCAGATCGCCCGCGAGATCTGGCGTATCCTGGGCGAGATCCGCGAGCACGGCATCGCCACCCTCATCGTCGACAAGAACTACGCCGCAGTCACCGCGATCGCCAACCGGAGCGTGATCCTGGTGAAGGGCCGGGTCGTGTTCGAAGGCGACAGCCCGACGCTGCTCGCGCAGCCGGACCTGTTGCACCGGCATCTTGGGGTTTGAGTCCGGCTCGCCCTCGGGCGAGGGTCCCGCTCGGGGCGGGCCCGCTCGATCGACCGATCGAGCCGCCTCGGGCGGGCAGCACGACCGAGTGATTGTCTTGATCTGCAACAAGGTTCGACCGGTGCGCCTACGCAACAATGGCGCTTGGCGTCCGTTGCGCGAGGTGTGGCGTGGGCTCGTCCGCGCGAGATGTCGGAGGAGAAAAACCCTTGTTGCAGATCATCATTCAGGGCCGAGGCGGCCAAGGGGCACAGACGGCGGGCAACCTGCTGGCGGCGGCTTTCTTCGCCGAAGGTCGCCAGGTGCAGTCCTTCGCGAGCTACGGCGGCGCGAGGCGCGGCACGCCGGTGAGCTCCTTCATCCGCGTCGACGACCGGCCGATCCGCGTGCGCTGCGACATCGAGCGCGCCGACGCGATCCTGTGCTTCGATGCGAGCCTGCTCGAAGCCCGCCTGCTCGCGACCGCTTGGGCCGACACGTTCATCGTCGTCAACTCCTCGCGCAGGCCGGAAGAGCTCGCGGCTAAGCTCCCGGGCTTTCGGGTGATGCCGGTCGACGGCATCGCAATTGCGCGCCGCCACGGGCTCGGACGGATCGTCAATTCGGCGCTGCTGGGCGCATTCGCGCGGGCGATCGAGGCGCCGAGGCTCGAGGTGCTGACCCGCGTGCTGGTCGAGGAGGCGCCGAAGCTGCACGACGAGAACATCGCCGCGTGCGAGGAGGGTTATCGCCGGGTCGATGCGTTGCTGTGTGAGGTGAGCGCCGTGAGCAGCGAGAGGGGACCCGCGAGCGTAGCGATGCGGGGGTCGAGCGACCGCGAATCGCCGCTGGCCGCCGACAGCGCGATCGGCATTGATCGCAGGGCTTCGTGGAGGCGGCCGGCATGAACGCACGAGACCCGGCGCCGACCACCTGGACCACCGGCACCACCGAGGTGTTCATGACCGGCACGTGGCGCTCGGCGCTGGCGCGGCATATCCAGGCGCCCTCGCCGTGCCACGTCGCCTGTCCGATGAACGGCGACATCGCCGAGTGGATCGGCCGCGCCCGCGCGCGCGACTTTCGCGGCGCCTGGGAGATCCTGACCCGCCACAATCCGTTCCCCGCGGTGGCCGGGCGCATCTGCCATCACCCCTGCGAAGCGGCGTGCAATCGCACCGGTTACGATCAACCGCTGGCGATCTGCCGGCTCGAGCGCTTCGTCGGCGACCAGGCGCTGGCGGAAGGATGGGCGTTCGCACCGGTCGAGACCTCGCGCAAGGAGCGCATCGCCGTGGTGGGCGGCGGCCCTTCGGGATTGTCGGCGGCGTTCCAGCTGCGCCGGCGCGGGTACGCGGTCACGTTGCTCGAATCGTGCGCCGAGCTGGGCGGATTGATGCGCTACGGCATTCCCTCGTATCGGCTCGCGCGCTCCGTGCTCGACGGCGAGATCGCGCGCATCGTCGCGCTGGGGATCGACGTGCGCTGCGGCGAAGCGATGGGCACCAGCGCAGACTTCGAGCGACTGCGCCGCGAGTTCGACGCGGTGTACCTCGCGATCGGCGCCGGGCGTCAGAAGCGCCTGCCGCGGCTCGATTACACGCAACCCTGGGTGATGGACGGTGCCGACTACCTCGCACGCGCCAGCGCCAGCGCCGCGCCCGCTTTGGGCAAGCGCGTGGTCGTGATCGGCGGCGGCAGCGCGGCAATCGATGTCGCGCGGACCGCGCTGCGCGCCGGGCACGAGGTCGCGATCCTCGCGCTGGAAAGCGTGGCGCAGTTGCCCGCCCAGCGCGAGGAGGTCGCCGAAGCGCTCGAGGAGGGCGTGAGGCTCGTCGACGGCGCGATGCTGACCGAGGCCTTCGACGCGGGCAGCGCAGGTCTCGTGCTCAAATGCCTGCGCGTGCGGTTCGAGGCGGGTGCGAAGAAGGGCCAATTCAACGTAACGCCGATCGCGGGGAGCGAATTCACCCTCGATGCGGACGCCATCGTGCCGTCGATCGGGCAGGACCCCGACCTCGCGGCGCTCTCCGTGGTGCTCGAGACCGACGGCGCGCTGCTGAAGGCCGATCGGCAGCAGGCGACAAGTGTCGAGCGCGTGTACGCCGGCGGCGACGTGACGAGCATGGCGCGCTTCGTGACCGAGGCGATCGGCATGGGCAAGCGCGCCGCGCAGGCGATCGATCGCGCCTTGCGCCGGAGCGCGCCAGACGCCGGGGACACCGAAGCGGTGGTCGCGCTCGGGTCGATCAACACGTTCTACTACCCGCGGCAGGCGCGCGCCGCCGAACAACGGCTCGATGTCGCGCAACGCCTCGCGAGCGATTGCGAAGTCCAGATCGGCTTCGATCTCGAGCGCGCGCTCGCCGAGACCGAGCGCTGCTTCTCCTGCGGCACGTGCATCTACTGCGACAACTGCGTCATCTACTGTCCCGATATGGCGGTGCAGCGCGCAAACGGCGGTTACGTCGTGCTGACCGACTACTGCAAGGGCTGCGGGCTGTGCGTCAAGGAATGCCCGACCGGCTCGATGAAGATGGTCGAGGAACGGACATGAGTGAGCGGAAGATGCTCGGCGCGAAGGGCGCGTCCGCTCGCGGATCCGGCAAGGAGGCGGCGCGATGAACGCGCGCGACGGAACGACGGCACGCGAGACGCCGATGCTCTTGACCGGAAACCACGCGGTCGCCTGGGCGGCGCGCCTGGCGCGGCCCAAGGTGGTGCCGGTCTATCCGATCACGCCGCAGACCCCGGTGCTGGAGAAGATCACCGAGTTCCAGGCCAACGGCGAGTTCGACGCGGAGGTCATCACGCCGGAGTCCGAGCACTCGGTGATGGCCGCGTGCATCCCCGCCTCCCTCGCCGGCGTGCGCGTGTTCACTGCGACGGCCTCGCAAGGCGTGCTGCTGATGCACGAGCTGCTCCACTACGCGAGCGGCGCGCGGGCGCCGATCGTGATGGCCAACGTGAACCGGACCGTGGCCTCGCCGTGGGCATTCTGGCCCGACCAGACCGACAGCCTGTCGCAGCGCGACACGGGCTGGATCCAGCTCTACGTGGAGAGCGCGCAGGAAGCGCTCGACACGGTGCTGCACGCGTTCCGGATCGCCGAGCGCGTGCTGCTGCCGGCGATGGTGAGCCTCGACGCGTTCTACGTTTCGCACGCCATGGAGCCGGTGCGCGTGCCCGCGCAGGCGCTGGTCGACGCCTTCCTGCCGCCGTTCGCGCCAGCCCATCGGCTCGATACGGCGAAGGGCGAGTCCTGGGGCAATCTGGTCGACCAGGAGATGTTCTACCGCCATCGCCGCACGCTCGCCGAGGCGATGGACGAGGTCCCCGACGTCACGCTCCAAGCGGACCGCGAATGGCGCGCGCTAACCGGCCGAAGCTACGGCGTGATCGAGCGCTACCGTTGCGAAGGCGCGCGCACGATCGTCGTGACGATGGCGAGCATGTGCGGCACGGCGCGCGACGCGGTCGACCTGCTGCGCGACGCGGGCGAGGCGGTGGGGCTCCTCAAAGTGCGGCTCTTCCGGCCGCTGCCGACGAGGGCGCTGCGCGAGGCGCTCGCCGGCGTTGCCGACGTGCTGGTGCTCGACCGCAACTATTCGCCCGGCCACGGCGGCGTGCTGCACCAGGAATTGCGCGCCGCGCTCTACGGCATGCCGGGCGCGCCGCGCATCCATGGCTATCTCGCGGGCGTGGGCGGCGTCAACGTGCCGCCGGACAAGATCGCGGAGCTCGCCCGGAGGGCGAGCGCGAGCGAGCCGCAGCCCGATTCGGTGTGGGTCAGGTGATGGCGATGCAGAAGCTCGAGCTCAGCGAAGACGCGATCCTGTGCTCCGGCCACGCCGCGTGTCCCGGTTGTGTGGACGCGCTGTCGGCGCGGCACGTGTTGAGTGTGCTCGGACCGAAGACGATGGCGATCGTGCCGCCGTCGTGCATGGCGGTCATCGCCGGCCCGCAGCCGTACAGCGGGCTTAAGATCCCCGTCTATCAGCCCACGCTCGAAGCGAGCGCCGCCGCGGCAACGGGACTGCGCCGCGCGCTCGACGCCCGCGGGGAGCGCGACACGCAGGTGGTGGTGCTCGCCGGTGACGGTGGCACCTACGACATCGGCTTCCAGTGCCTGTCCTCCGCGGCCGAGCGCAACGAGAACTTCATCTACATCTGCCTCGACAACGAAGGCTACATGAATACCGGGGCGCAGAAGTCCTCATCGACGCCGCATCTGGCGAGCACCGGCTCGACGCCCGCCGGCAAGACCTCGCGCAAGAAGAACCTCACCGAGATCATGGCCGCGCACGAGGTGCCGTACGCGGCGACCGCCTGCGCGGGCTTCCTGCCCGATCTCGTGCACAAGGTCGAGAAGGCCAAGTCGATCCACGGCACGCGCATCATCACGCTCCTCATTCCCTGCCTCCCCGGCTGGGGCATCGCCGACGACGCGAGCCTGACGGTCGCGCGTTACGCGGTCGAGTGCGGCGCGTTCCCGCTCTACGAGGTCGAGAACGGGCGCACCTACACGCTCAACTACACGGCGAAGACGCGGCCTGTGCGCGATTACCTGGCGCTGCAGGGCCGCTATCGGCATTTGCGCCCGTCCGACATCGAAACCCTGCAGGCGGAGGTCGACGAAGGCTGGGCGAGGCTCGTGCAGCGGGCCGGCGCCCATTGACACCCTCAAAGGCAAACTTGGCCGACGCGCTCGGGAGTCGACCATGCAGGTGACGCTGCTCAAAGGCAAGATCCATCGCTGCACCATCACCCATGCCGACCTCGAATACGAGGGGAGCGTCACCATCAGCGCGGAGCTGATGAAGGCCGCCGGCATCGTCGAGCACGAGCAGGTCCACCTCTGGAACGTCAGCAGCGGCAAGCGCCTCACGACCTACGCCATGCGCGGGGCCCGCAGCAGCGGTGTGGTATGCGTCAACGGCGCGGCGGCGCATCACATGAAGCCGGGCGAGCTCGTGATCATCGCCGCTTTCGCGAGCATGAGCGATGCCGAGGCCCGGCAATGGACGCCGAAGGTCGTCTTCGTCGATGCGCGGAACCGGATGGCGACGCGAGAGAGCCCCGAGAGTCCGGGGCCGCAGCCTAGCCCGGCGCGCGTTGCTTCGTGAGAGAGCTTGCGCTGCCGGAGCATGGGTCGCTCGCCGTCATCGCGGCGCGGCCTTGAGCACCCGATAAACCGTCTGCCGGATCAGCTCGAACATCGTCTGCTGCGTCGGCGTGGCCGGGCGCTTCGAGCTCACCCCGAGCGAAAGCTTGCTGCGAAGGCGTGGCTTGACGATCGGGCGAACACTGAACGCCGATGCCTTGCCCGAGGTCGCCACCGCGGTGGCCGACAGCACGGCGCAGCCCGCACCGTCGGCCACCAGGTCCAGGATCGCCGGAACCGCATCGATCTCGAACGCAACGTTCGGATGGCAGCCGAGGTTGGCCAGTTCCATTTCGACCAGCATGCGGATCGAGTTGGGCCGGCTGGGGATGACCAGCGGCTTCTGCGCCACGTCGCGGAGCGCAATCGGCTTGGCGCCGCGTTTACCCTGTTTACGCTCGATCAGGAACAAGTCTTCTTCCAGCAACGGCGTCGTGTCCACGTCGGGCGACGGCATGGCGTTGTAGAGCAGCGCGATATCGAGCTGTCCCGAGATCAGCGCCTGCTGCATCGTGGCCGAAAGCGCTTCGCCGACCGACAGCGACGCCTTCGGCATGCTGCCGCGGAACTCGCGCGTGAGCGGGACGGTGAGCACTTTCGACAGGCTCGGCGGCAGGCCCACCGCCACCTTGCCGGCGTAGGCGCCGCGCACATTCTCGACCTCCTCGCGGGCGCGCTCGACCTGATGCAACACGCCGCGCGCGTGCTCGAGCAGCACCTTGCCGGCTTCGGTGGTGGCCACACCCCGCCCGTTGCGGGTCAGCAGGCTCTGCCGCAGCTCGACCTCCAGAAGACGCACCTGGCGGCTCAGCGCCGGCTGGGCGATGTCGAGCGCGATCGAGGCGCGGGTGAAGCTGCCGAGCTCGGCCACGCGAACGAAGTACTCGAGCTGCTTGAGGTCCATCGGGCTAGTATAGGCGATGATGGGTCGCGAGATATAGCAGAATGGCATAGCTGCTAGAAGGCGGCCCGGCTGTCGCGCCGTGCGCTCCGGGAGTAACGTACAGCATGGGCCCTGAGCCACGAGGATGCACACCATGAGCGCGAACGAGCTGGGCATCGTCAGACGCAACATCACGCGCGCGGAGCGCGCAACGGTCGAAGCGTTGTCGCGCTTCGGCGTGGCCACGGTCCACGAAGCGCTGGGGCGCGTCGGATTGGCGAAGCCGTACCTGCGGCCGATCTATCCGGGCGCATCGGTGTGCGGCACCGCGGTCACCGTGCTCATGCATCCGGGCGACAACTGGATGCTGCACGTCGCGGCCGAGCAGATCGAGGACGGCGACGTGGTGGTGGCGGCGGTGACCGCGGATTGCACCGACGGGTTCTTCGGCGAGCTGCTTGCGACCTCGTTCCGCGCGCGTGGCGCCCGGGGGCTCGTCATCGACGGCGGCGTGCGCGACGTGAAGGAGCTCACCGCGATGGCCTTCCCGGTGTGGAGCAGGGCCGTCAGCGCCAAGGGCACGGTCAAGACGACGCTGGGCTCGGTCAATGTTCCGGTGGTTTGTGCCGGCGCCGCGGTGAATCCCGGCGACGTGGTCGTGGCCGACGACGACGGAGTGGTCATCGTGCCTATCGCAGCCGCACAGAGAGTCGCCGACGCCGCCGCCGCACGCGAAGCGAGCGAGCGCGAGAAGCGCGCCAGGCTCGCCGCCGGCGTGCTCGGGCTCGACATGTACAACATGCGCCCCGCGCTCGAAAAGGCAGGCCTCAAGTACATCGACTGATCTCCATGATGCCCGACTCACGCCACGATGCTGCGCCACCTCTGCGCGACGGCGAGGCCGCTCCGCGCGCCCGAGCGCCGATGATCGAGACCAAGTTTGCGAAGACCCCTGGCTGGCTCGACTGGTACGCCAATCCGAGCGTGCCGCGCTTCAAGGTGCCCGCGGGCGCGGTCGACGCGCATTGCCATGTGTTCGGACCGGGCGCGATCTTCCCCTACGCGCCGGAGCGCAAGTACACGCCGTGCGATGCCTCGAAGCACCAGCTCTTCGCGCTGCGAGACCGGCTGGGCTTCGCGCGCAACGTGATCGTGCAGGCGACCTGTCACGGCGCCGACAACTTGGCCATGGTCGACGCCTGCCTCGCCGCGAAGGGCAGGGCGCGCGGCGTGGCGAGCGTGCGGCGCTCGGTCACCGATGCGGAGCTCAAGAGCCTCCACGCCGCCGGCGTGCGCGGCGTGCGCTTCAATTTCGTCAAGCGCCTGGTGGACTTCACGCCCAAGGACGAGCTTACCGAGATCGCGGGCCGCGTCGCGCGGCTCGGCTGGCACGTGGTGGTCTACTTCGAGGCGGCGGACCTGCCCGAGTTGTGGGATTTCTTCACCGCGCTGCCGACGACGGTGGTGGTCGATCACATGGGGCGCCCCAACGTGGGGAAGCCCGTGGACGGTCCCGAGTTCGAGCGCTTCGTCCGGCTCATGCGCGAGCACCCCAACGTGTGGAGCAAGGTGAGCTGTCCCGAGCGGCTGTCGGTGATCGGTCCGAAGGCTCTCGACGGCGAGCGGGCAGCGTACCGCGACGTCGTGCCGTTTGCGCGTCGCCTCGTCGAAACCTTCCCCGATCGCGTGCTGTGGGGCACCGATTGGCCGCACCCGAACCTGAAGGATCACATGCCCGACGATGGGCTGCTGGTGGACTTCATTCCGCATATCGCGGTCACGCCCGAGCTTCAGCGCAAGCTCCTGGTCGACAATCCGATGCGGCTGTACTGGCCGGAGGAGAAACGATGAGCGCCGCCGGGCCGCCCCAAGGCGCGAATTGGCCTTGCAGGCCGCGGCGTTGCGAGACGCAACGCCTCCTCGTGCCGTCCATGCCGGCGCAGGCCGGCATGGAGCCGCGGCACTCGGCCCCCGCTTTTGGGGGCAGCGCAGCGGCCGAA
>DASVPH010000147.1:0-7418 GCA_036382945.1 Casimicrobiaceae bacterium | reverse complement strand
GCTGCCTGTGCCGCCGTTCAGAACATCGTTGTCCGCGCCGCCATCGAGCAGGTCGTTCTGGTCGCCACCGCGCAGGATGTCCGCGTCGGTTCCGCCGCGCAGTTCATCTCTGCCTTCGCCACCTTCCAGCAAATCGTCGCCTTGGCTGCCGTAGAGCTTGTCGTCGTTCGCATCGCCATACACGAAGTCGTCGCCTTGGCCGCCAAGAAGCGTGTCGTTGCCGTCGTTACCGCTGAGCGTATCAACCGCGTCGTTGCCTTCGATGTAATCGTTGCCGCTATTGCCGCTGATGGTGTCGGCGCCGCCCATGCCGTACAGGTGATCGCCAGCAAATGCGTCGCCGCCGGTCAATGTCTCTCCCACGTCGCTGCCGAAAGTGACCTTCACGGGATTGAGCAGGCTCGCCGGTTGGCGCCCGCCAACGACAAGGCTCATTGCCGTCCCGGGCGCCAGGTCCTCGAAGACGTAGGCTTCGATTCGGTTGCTGCGCAGGGGGCTCTGACCGTCGTCGCGGTTGTATTGATTCTTCCACGCCAGCATGGTGGCTCGGTCGGCGTACCACGGGTCGGTGAAATCGAGCTCCGTGTCGCCGTCGGGGTTTAGCCGCGCGGTCTTGTCAGCTTGCCACTCAAGGTAGTCGGTGCCTCGCGTGGTTTGCCAGAGATTGTCAAGCGCGGCTTGCGAACCTGCGATGCCCACCTTGGGCGCCAATGCGAACGGAGCAAGGGTCCGCAGCGCGGCAAACGTTCCGAAGTCGGTCTTCGCGTTGGCGGCGAGCCCGTCACTGGACCTCGCTGCCAGAGAAATGAGCTCGATCTTCCCTTTAACGTTCTGGAAAGCTGGGGCGTCCACGAGCGCCTCAAGATTGGCGTAATACGCGGTCCGGTCGGCCGGCATTATCTGGTTGTCCGAATCACCACCATCGTCGCTCACCGGCGTCGGCGCGAGGCCGGCTCCGAGCAGCATCGCTCGCAGCCCATCAAGCAGGCTCTCCAGTGAGGACGGCTGCGCGCTGGAACCTGTCTCGGCGAGCGCATTGAGCGTCGCCAGCTTCGCGTTCGGGTCGAGCTGCTCAAAAACCCTAAACAGCGCCAGCGTGTCCGTCAGCTTGTAAAGGTAGTGATTCTTGATGAAGGGGAAAGATGACTCACTGGAATACTCGTTATAAATCGGAATGCGCTTGCCAAGCTGCAGAAAGGTGAAATCGTTGGTGGTGAGGCTCAAACCATTGGCGGCATAGAAATTGTCCTGCGTATATCCGTCCGGCAGCTGGGCGGTCTTGCCGATGATGGTTGCCAGTTGTGACAGCGGCGTCCCGATCTCCAAACCCTGCAGCAATCCGGAAATCGCGGTCCCCGAAAACAATCCCGCACCGTTGAAGGTGCTTGAATTTGACACCTGATCGTAAAACAGGCTCGCGAAGATCGTCGTCAGATGACCGCCGAGCGAATGCCCTACCACGCGGAGCTTTCCGGCGGCGCTTGCCTGGGCGACTTCGGCAGCGATCAGCCCGGAGGAGACTGCGGAACCGTCGGGTTTGAAGGTACGCGGATCAGTCGTGTCAGCAAGTGGAACGCCGGCCACTTTGGTGTAGGCCGTATTCGCCGGATTCGCGATGTCGTTCCACCAGTTGACCATCGCCGCGACTTGAAACCGCGCCACCCCCGAGACAGCGGCCAAGTCGAAATCGGCAGGGATATCCTTGCCTCCTGCAGTGCCGCGGTTGGCGACGTAGAGCGTTCCGTCAGTAAGATCCTTGAAGACGACCCCCTGGAATTCGGAGGCAGGGTCGTCACGCACAGCAAGGACCTGTAAGCGGTCGCCGATTTCCTGCGCCAACGGCAGCGGTACGCGAAATCGGATTTTGTCTCTGAGGACGTTCCCGCTCATTCCAGGAGTGATGCCATCCACATAGACGATGTCCGCAAGGACGGCATCAAAGAAGGCCTGGTCAATTGACGTCATGTTGAATTCCTCAAGTGGCGCGCGAAATTACCTTGCCTTGAACACTATGAATTCTTGATCCTTGGGAAAATAGCCTTTTGACGGACATTGGTAGGGCGCGTGACTTCCCCAGCCGGTAGCCCGCTTGATCCATCCTCCGGGAGATGCTCTATAGGTCGATTCGACAACCAGCTGACCTGAGCTCTTTACAAAATCAGTGCTGCGGCTTTCAAAAATCGGGACCGGCCATGTTTGCAATTTGGTCGATTCCTCGCGAACGTCAAAAAGGTCATACCAAGCCTTCGTGTTGCGCTTAATCGCCGAAAACTCCTCCACGTTCTTCCATCGCGGATTGCCTTGCTCATCGAAGAATGCGCCAGGCCCCACCGGGACGGGTCCGTAGAACTTGATTTCGCGCATTTCCTTGCATGCTCGTTCAAACTCCCTCGCGCCCAATATTTCGTCCAGAATCGGACCGATGAACCAGATGCCGGCGAGTGCTAGCGTGGTCACTACAAGCACCCACCGCGAGCGAACGTGTGGCCGAACGAGAGACTTCCATAACACGAAGCCAAGGCCCGCCCACAGGATCACCACGACCAGGATGATCAGCGCGCTCATTCCCGCTCCCTAAGATCCGAAGCATGCCCCGTCGATGACGGCGTAATTTTTGGAATTGTCACCTCGTTCCACCCTGACGGCTTCCCCCAAGCGCCGCGGAAGTCTGACCGTCCACTTTCGTCGTGATGAGGCTTATCGCGGGGTCGGGGCTTGCGATCGCCTCTCCGATCCCCGCAGCTCCGGTCACGAGTTCGTTGCCGACAGGCGCCGCATCGTGCTGCGCATCATGGAAATCAACCATCGCACTCGCCACGTCTTGTTCCGTCACGCCGACGACGGGCGCGCTGCCGGCGGCGTCCGAATGAGCAATGTCGGGCGGCACCGGAATCGCGGAAAACGCCGCCAGCGCCGCGTTCACGGTCTCGAGGCGAACCAGGTTCAGGGCGTTCGCCGAGCTGGCCTTCAGTAATGCATCGAGGAGCGCACCGCTCGGGCCGTTCGCGCTCGACGGATTCACGTGCAGGTCGGGTGGCGCCGTGACTCCGCCGTCGGTCGCGTCGGATTGGGGTGCTGCGTTCGCGACCGTCGCCGAATCGATGGCGGATTCAACCGTAACGGTGGATTTGGCCTCGCCACCGGCGCCATCGCTTCCCGCTCCGGGCGAAGCATCGCCGCTGGAGTCGATGCCTGTTCCGCCCGAAGCATCGCCACCGGAGTCGGTGCCTGTTGCGTCCGAAGCGTCGCCGTTGGAGCCGATCCCCGTCCCGCCCGCATCCTGGCCGTTGCCGCTGTCGCCGGTATCGGAGGCCGGCGTCGCAGTTGCGGAAGTCGTTCCAGTCGAGTCGCTGTCGGTTGCCGCGGCCGATTGCGCTGTCGCCGCCAGCGCAGCCGCCGAGCCGTCGCCGAGCACAATGCCCAGCTCGCCGTTCTTCCAATCCTTGACGCGCACCGTGTTTGTCGGGTTGTCGCCATCGCCCGGGTTGGCCTTGTCGTAAAACGTGATCGTCAGCGTCCCGCCCTCCTCGGCATCGCCGGCGAAGCCGAAGACCGCCTTGCCGTCGTCGGAGACAAACTTCCCGTCCCGCAGCGTGGTCGCTCCGGCCAGCGCCACCCCGTCGAACTGCAGCTCGCCGTCGGCGTCGCTGTCGACGATGCTGTCGCTGCCGTCGCCGGGATCGATGACGTAGGTATCGTGGCCTGCGCCGCCGACGAGCCGGTCGTCGCCCCGCCCGCCGATCAGAGTGTCGTCGCCGGAACCGCCGTCGAGCCGGTCCGCTCCGCCGCCGCCTTCGAGGTCGTCGTCGCCCTGATCGCCGGTCAGCTCGTCGTTGCCGAGACCGCCCAGCACCAGGTCGGCGCCCTTGCCGCCTTCGACATGATCGTCGCCGGCGTTGCCGCGCACGACGTCATCGCCGCCGCCGCCGTAGAGGCGATCGGTCGTGGCGCCGCCGTTCAGCATCTCCCCGTCCGGATCGTCGCTGCCGAAGATGACCTGGTTCGACGGCGCGCTGTCGCTCTTGCCGGCGATGTCCAGCCGTAGCGGCTTGCCGTCCGCCCCCAGCGTGGCGCGGTCGATGAAGGTCCAGCCCGCATCACTGTCGCTCTGCGCCGCGCCGCCGGCATCGGTCTGCAACTTCCAGGCGAGGAACTTGGCGCGGTCGGACAGCCAGGCATCGCTGAGATTCGCCTCGCCGGTATCGGGGTCGAAGCGGTCGAGCTCGCCGTTGGCGTCGTGGATCGCGGTCAACGCCCGGTTGCCAACGATGGCCATCGAGTCGAGCTGCTCGAGCGCATAGCGGTAGCCGGGATCGGTCTTTGCGAGCCGGAGCAGCTCGGCGCCGTCCTTGCCCGCAAGGTCGACCACAGTGCCCTGGTGCTTGGCCGTCGAAAGGAAATCGCCTAACACAGATGCCTGCGAATCCAGCGCCGCCGCATACGCCGGATCGTCCGCCGAGGGCAGCGCAGCCGCCTCATCGAGCAGCGCCCGCCGCAGGTATCCGAATAGGCCCTCGGCGCGGGCGTCGTCGGTCGCGCCGACGCGATTCCACAGCGCCTCAAAAGCCGCGTCGCTCAAGCTCGGATCGAGCTTCGTGTAGAGCGCGGCTACATGCTCGCGGTCGAGCGCGAAATCGCCGGAGCCGTTCGTCTCGGAATCGCCGGAGCCGTTCGTCTCGGAACCGCCGGAGCCGTTCGTCCCGGCCGCGTCGGAGTCGTTCGTCCCGGCCTCCCCGGAAGGGCCCGATCCCGCAGTCGAGCCGGGATCGCTGTCACTCGTCGCCGGCGCGCCCAATTCCTCGTTCGCCCAAGCCGGCGGAATCCAGC
This sequence comes from Casimicrobiaceae bacterium, assembly GCA_036382945.1. GTDB lineage: Bacteria > Pseudomonadota > Gammaproteobacteria > Burkholderiales > Casimicrobiaceae > PALSA-1003. The sequence continues at coordinate 2,591 of DASVPH010000147.1, read as the reverse complement.
CCACCGGCTCACCTGCAGGGGGAATGATCCGGCCATCGGCGAGCCCCGCGACAATATCCTGATGCGACATTCCCAGCCAGACCGCGACTACGAAGTCGATCGGCGCCCACGCCGTCGGAACAAATGCGGCCGAAGCAACACTTGCAGGTGAATCCATGGCGTCCTCCCCCAATGTGACCCGACTGCTTGTAAGCAGGCGTGGTGCCGAGCCTCGCGGCTCGGGCGCGTGCGCGCGGATCCGATGCCGCAATCCCGACGTTACATGAATCGTCCCCATAGCGACTCATCCGTTCGGATGATGCGCCCCGGCGTTTGCATACGGTCGCGCGCGCAAGTCAGCGTAACGGGTCGCCTGGATTCGTCAACTGTAGAAAGTTGCAGGTGGCGAGCGCTGACTCTCGACATCGCGACGAGGTTCGGGCGTCATGACAACGTGCTGGCGATGCGGCGCAAGCGACGCTCAAACAGGATGTTACGCGCTCACGCTAAGCGCGCGATTCGATTACACTATGGCCGTTTACGCGACGCAGCCGGAGTAGGGGTCGCAACCGTGCGGGACTTGTTCACAGGTTCCTTATGCCGATCGTCGACGATATCGCCGGATTGCGCCGCATCCTGACGCGGTCGCGGACGATCGCGGTCGTGGGTCTCTCCGCGAACTGGTACCGGCCGAGCTACTTCGCAGCCAAGTACATGCGCGATCACGGCTATCGCATCGTCCCGGTCAATCCCACTTACCACGAGGTGATGGGCGAGCGCTGCTATCCCGACCTCGGGGCGGCGAAGGAAGGCAGCGCGATGCCGATCGACATCGTCGACTGCTTCCGCAAGCCGGCGGAGATCGTGCCGATCGCACGCGACGCGATCGCGATCGGCGCCAAGGTGCTGTGGATGCAGCTCGGCATCCGCAACGACGAGGCGGCGAAGCTCGCGAGCGACGCCGGCCTCGACGTCGTCATGAACCGCTGCGTGAAGATCGAGCATGCGCGCATCCTCGGCGGCTTGAACTGGGCCGGCGTGAACACCGGCGTGATCTCCGCCAAGCGACCGGTATGAAAGGCAACAGCAATTCTGCACGGGCCGACACTGAGACACGGAGGGGATTCCCGCTTTTCTGCGTGCCTCCGTGTCTCACCGTGAAGGCCTGCTCCCCCCATGCCTGACCGCAAGTACGGCTTCGATACGCTGTGCCTTCACGCCGGCCAGATCCCGGATGCGGCGACCGGCGCGCGTGCGCTGCCGATCTACCAGACGACCTCGTTCGTCTTCGACAGCGCCGACCACGCGGCGAGCCTGTTCAACCTGCAGACCTTCGGCAACGTCTACTCGCGCATCTCCAACCCGACCGTGTGCGCGCTCGAGGAGCGCGTGGCCGCGCTCGAAGGCGGGCGCGCGGCGCTCGCCGCCGCGACGGGCATGGCGGCGCAGACCGCGGCGCTGCTCACACTGGCGCGCAACGGCGACCACATCGTCGCCGCGCGCACGCTCTACGGCGGCACCTACACCCAGTTCGCGGTGACCTTCTCCGAGCTCGGTATCGAGACCACGTTCGTCGATCCGGACGACCCAGCGAGTTTCCGCGCGGCGCTGAAGCCGAACACCAAGGCGGTCTATGCCGAGACGATCGGCAATCCGCAGTTGAACGTCGTCGACCTGGCCGCGCTCGCCGAAGTCGCGCACGGCGCCGGCGTGCCGCTGGTCGTCGACAACACGCTCGCCTCGCCCTTCCTGTGCCGGCCGATCGAGCACGGGGCCGACATCGTCATCCACTCGGCGACCAAGTACCTGGGCGGTCACGGCACGACCATGGGCGGCGTGCTGGTCGAGTCGGGCAAGTTCGACTGGGGCAACGGCAAGTTCCCGCAGATGACCACGCCCTCGCGCGGCTACCACGGCGTCATCTTCCACGAAACCTTCGGCGACTTCGGGTTCATCATGAAGGCGCGCATGGAAGCGATGCGCACGCTCGGGCCGGCGCTCTCGCCGTTCAACGCCTTCCTGCTGCTGCAAGGCATCGAGACGCTGCATCTGCGCATGCCGCGGCACTGCGAATCGGCGCTCGCCATCGCGCGACATCTCGCCGCCGACCCGCGCGTGGCGTGGGTGAACTATCCGCTGCTGCCGGGCAATCGCTACGAGAGGCTCGCCCGGCGCTATCTGCCGCGCGGCGCGGGCGGCATCCTCACCTTCGGCGTCAAAGGCGGCGCCAAGGCCGGCGAGCGCTTCATCGAGGCGGTGCAGTTCCTGTCGCATCTGGCCAACGTCGGCGACGCCAAGACGCTGGTGATCCACCCCGCGTCGACCACGCACCGGCAGCTGAACGAGGACGAGCAGCGCGCCGCGGGCGTTCTGCCGGAGATGATCCGGCTCTCGGTCGGGCTCGAGACGCTCGATGATATCCTCTGGGACATCGATCAGGCCTTGAACGCCGCGACCCGATGAGCGCCGCAGGGCCGCCCCAAGGCGCGAATTGGCCTTGCAGGCCGCGGCGTTGCGAGACGCAACGCCTCCTCGTGCCGTCCATGCCGGCGCAGGCCGGCATGGAGCCGCGGCACTCGGCCCCCGCTTTTGGGGGCAGCGCAGCGGCCGAA
>DASVPH010000146.1:0-17855 GCA_036382945.1 Casimicrobiaceae bacterium | reverse complement strand
ATTGATGAGCCCCCGGTCAGCGTATTCCATCAGGGCCCGAGGCCTTTGTGGCCTCAATGAAGGCCGGATGTATGGCTGCAATCACTACCTTCTCGCGATCTGGAATGAGATGCTTGGCAAAACGGGGGCGACCATGTATGGGTCCCGGTCTATATGAGCAGGACCAAATTGTCTCTATGAATCAGCTCCGGCTCGTCAACGTAACCCAGGATGGCGTCGATCTCGGACGAGGGCTTGCGCAGGATGCGCTGTGTTTCAGCGGCGCTGTAGTTGATGAGCCCGCGCGCGATCTCGCGCCCGTCGGGATCGCGGCAGCCGACGACCGCCCCGCGCTCGAACTGCCCTTCGCAAGCCACCACACCGATCGGAAGCAGGCTCTTGCCGCCGCGCACTAAAGCGCGCACGGCCCCGGCATCGAGCGTGAGCCGGCCGGCGAGCCGAACGTGGTCGGCCAGCCATTGCTTGCGGGCCGCGAGCGTCAGCGTCTCCGCGATGAGCTCGGTGCCGATCGCCTCGCCCGCGGCCAGACGGCTCAGCACGCGCTCTTCGCGCCCGTTGGCGATCAGCGTCGACGCACCGCTGCGTGCGGCGCGCTTGGCCGCCAGCACCTTGGTCAGCATGCCGCCTCGACCGAGCGCGGAACCGACTCCGCCGGCCATGGCCTCGAGCGCCGGATCGCCCGCGCGCGCCTGGCGCACCAGCGTGGCCGTGGGCACCTTGCGCGGGTCAGCGCTGTAAAGCCCGTCCTGATCGGTGAGCAGCACCAGCACGTCCGCCTCGATCAGGTTGGTCACCAACGCGCCCAAGGTGTCGTTGTCGCCGAGACGGATCTCATCGGTCGTCACCGTGTCGTTCTCGTTGATGATCGGAATCACGCCCAACTGCAGCAGGGTGCGCAGCGTCGAGCGCGCGTTCAAGTACCGCCGGCGATCGGCGAGATCCTCGTGGGTGAGCAGGATCTGCGCCGTGTGCAGCCCAAAGCGCGAGAACGCCGTTTCGTAGGCCTGAACCAGTCCCATCTGACCGACCGCGGCCGCCGCCTGCAGCGCGTGAATCGCCGCCGGCCGCTTCGTCCAGCCCAGACGTTGCATGCCCTCGGCGATCGCCCCGGAGGAAACCAGCACGATCTCCCGGCCACCCTGCTTCAACCCGGCGATCTCCTCGGCCCAGCGCGCGACCGCTGCGTGATCGATCCCGCGGCCGTTGTTGGTGGCCAGCGTCGAGCCGATCTTGACGACCAGCCGGCGGGCGTGTGCCACCATCGCCCTCGGCGCCATGGTGCTCATGAGGTCACCGCCGCAGCGCTTTGCGCCGGATGCGGATGCGCTTCCAGCCAGTCGGCCAGCGCATGGACGAGCGGCCGGCAGCCCTCGCCATTGATCGCGGCCACCGCGAATACCGTACCTTTCCACCGATACGCCTTGACGAATGCCGCGACGCGTGCATCGCGCTCGGCGGGGGCGATGCGATCAAGCTTGTTGAGCACCAGCCAGCGCGGCTTCTCGTACAAGGCTTCGTCGTAGCGCCTGAGCTCCTTCACGATCGCGCGTGCGTCGGCCACCGGATCGGTTTGCCCGTCGAGCGGCGCGAGGTCGACCACATGTAGCAGCAAGCGCGTTCGCTGCAGATGGCGCAGGAACCGATGGCCGAGGCCGGCACCGTCAGCCGCGCCCTCGATCAGCCCGGGAATGTCGGCGACAACGAAGCTGCGCCCGGCGTCGACGCGCACCACGCCGAGGTGAGGCGCCAGGGTGGTGAACGGATAGTCGGCCACCCGCGGGCGCGCCGCGGAGATGGAACGGATCAGAGTCGACTTGCCGGCGTTGGGCATCCCGAGCAGTCCCACGTCGGCGAGCACCTTGAGCTCCAGCGCGAGCCTGCGCTGCTCGCCCGGCTCGCCCGGCGTCGACTGGCGCGGAGCGCGGTTGGTGCTCGACTTGAAATGCAGGTTGCCCAAGCCCCCTTTGCCGCCGCGGGCGATCAACGCGCGCTCGCCGTCGGCTGCGAGATCGGCGACGAGCTCGCCGTTGTCCGCGTCGGTGATCACCGTCCCGACCGGCATGCGCAGCACCACGTCCTGCGCGCCGCGCCCATACTGGTCGGCGCCGCGGCCGTTCTCGCCGCGCTTGGCGCGATGGATGCGCGCATAGCGGTAGTCGATCAGCGTGTTGACGTTGCGGTCGGCGAGCGCATAGATGCTGCCTCCGCGTCCGCCGTCGCCGCCGTCGGGGCCGCCGCGCGGCACGTACTTCTCCCGCCGGAACGAGACGGCTCCGTTGCCGCCGTCGCCCGCGATGACTTCGATCAGCGCTTCGTCGACGAATTTCATGGTGCGGTCTTGGGCCGGCGGAACAGGACGTAGCGCTCGGTGTCGTCGCCACGGCGGCGTCCTTCCCAGATTTTCTCCCACGCGGAGTCGGGCGGCTCGTCCGCATCGTTCTGGCCGAGCTGCACCAGCAGGCCCTGGCAGCGATTGGCGGCGGGTAGTTGGTCGCGGATCGTGATCACTCCGGCGAAATATTCGAGCATCGCGCGTTGCGGCTCGCCGAGATTGCGGCTGGCGAGGCAGGTATCCGCGGGCAAGTGCACGAGGAGCGATTCGGCGACCGGGCGGTAGCTTCGACGCGAGTCGACATACGGCAGCCAGATCGTTGTGAACAGCGCCCAGACGAGCGTCATGCCTGCTGCCCAGTTCAACACGGCGCGCCGGTTCGAGCGCCGCGCGGGCCGGACCAGGGCGAACCAAAGCAGCGTGAGAAAGACCGAGGCGAGCACCGGGAGCCATTGCCAGGGCGGCTGGTAGCCTGGTTGCGCGTCGCGGAACAGATGGGCGACCGGGTCGGGCAATCCGCGCCACAGCGACACCGTCCACAAGCCCCACACGAGGACGGCGAGGAGCCCGAAGGTGAGGATGCCGAACCAGTCCAACGCGCCCGAAAAGCCGCGCTTCAGGGTGTCGACCTCCGCTGTGGCCAGCAGCGCGAAAGGTAGAAGGATCGGCAGCGCCAGATTCGCCCGCGGCTCGGCGGCGGCGGACAGAACGACCAGCATCACCGCCAGCATCGTCGCCGGCAGCGCGATGCCGGGCGCTCTCAGGGTCCCGTTGTAACCGCGCCCGCGCACCCAGAAGGTCCACAGCGCGAGCGGCAGCGCCGGCCACGCGAACCAGGGCAGGTTTTTCAGGTAGTACAGCGGTTCCGGCGGGGGTGTGCTCGGTGCGAGGCCAAAGAAGCGCGTGAGGCTCGCGGCCTCCTGCCATTGCCCGAACAGCGCCGGCGCACGCAGGTACAGGGCCACAGGCCAAGCTGCCAGCAACGGCGCCGCAACGAGGATCGCCGCGACGATCGTCTGCGCGTAGCGCCGGGTGCGCCAGGGAGCGAACAGGGGTAGCAGGATGGCCGTCAGCGCGATCAGCGCCGGGCCGAGCGGGCCGCGCAGGAGGAAGGCCAAGCCGACCGCGAGACCGAGCAGCGCGCCCCCGCCGAGCGGCCGCCGCAACGCCAGCGCCAAGGCGTAGAGCGCCAGCGCATCGGCGGCAAGCACGCCCACGTCGGGTGAGATCTGATGTCCACGGTCCCACAACCCGACGCTGCCGATGAACAGAAGGACGGGCAGCCAGCGGAAGGCGCGCCCATAGAGCTCAGCTCCCGTGAGCGCGAGCAGCCACAGAGTCGCCGCGAGGGACAGCCCGACCGAAACGCGAGCGCCGTCGTGCAGAGGAAGGACGCCCTCGAACAAGAGCGCGGACGCGCCGGCCAGTGCGTACACCAGCGGCGGCCGTTCCGGTACCGGCGTTCCGGCGAGACGCGGCACGATCCAGTCGCCCTGCCTCAACATGTCGTAGGCGATCCCGAACGAGGTTGCGTCGTCCGGCTTCCATGGATCGTGGCCGAAAAGTCCGAGCACGATCCAGGCCGCGCAGAGCAGGACCAGGCCAGCCTGCTTCAGCGCCCGGTACGGCCCGGCTGGAGAAAGCTCCGCCTCCGCGGTATCGGCGCGATCCAACGTCTCGGAGAGCGGCATCGAGTGCGTAGTCCCGGTCCTTGAACGGCGCATGCCGCGGCAGACCACCCGTCATTCTCGCGTGATGAGTCGGGGCCGGCAGGGCGGCTCATCAATGGTTACACAAATTCTTCGCGGACGACCGGCCCAATGCCCGGTCGGGCTGCCGCGTTCTCGGCTACCCAATGCAAAAAGGCAGCCGAAGCTGCCTTTTGCGAGGGGTCGGCTGGCGCAGCCGGTCACGCCGCGGCCTTGTTCTTGCCTGCGTAACGCTGGCGGAACTTCTCGACCCGGCCGGCGGTGTCGACGATCTTTTGCTTGCCGGTATAGAAGGGATGGCAAGCGGAGCAGACTTCGACATGCAACGGCTTGTTGACCGTCGAGCGGGTAGTAAACGTGTTGCCGCAGCTACACGTCACCTGAATTTCACTGTACTGAGGATGAATGCCGGTCTTCATAGGGCACCTATGCGTTGGGCCGGTTCGGCCCGTCTTGCCTCCGCAACTGGCTCAAATCGATATTGATTTCAATAGCTTAGATTAGGTATGCTAGCAATCGGGAAATTATGCTCGCGTTTGCGCTGCATTGCAACACCATTACACCAATAACGAGATGGGGGTGTGGCGCCGTTGACACAACCGGGGCCGTCTTAGGCCGACGAATCCGCTGGCCCGACCCGCCGCGATCCGCTAGCCGCGTCGCATCGAGTCGAAGAACTGCGACGCCGGAGGGCGGAGCAGGGGCCCCAAGCGTTGTTGTGCTTGGGGATGCGACCCCGGAGGCGGATGCCGGAGTTCAAACGCGACAGCGCGAGCAGGCGCTGCAGACGCTTCCGCTAGCCGCGTCGCATCGAGTCGAAGAACTCCGCGTTGTTCTTGGTTTGCTTGATCTTGTCGACCAGGAATTCGGTCGCCTCGAGATCGTCCATGGGGTAGAGGAGCTTGCGCAGGACCCACACCTTCTGCAGCACATCCTGCCTGAGCAACAGCTCCTCCTTGCGCGTGCCGGAGCGATTGACGTTGATCGCGGGGTAGGTGCGCTTTTCGGCCATCCGGCGGTCGAGGTGGATCTCCATGTTGCCGGTGCCCTTGAATTCCTCGTAGATGACATCGTCCATGCGCGAGCCGGTGTCGATCAGCGCGGTGGCGATGATGGTGAGCGAGCCACCCTCTTCGATGTTGCGGGCCGCGCCAAAGAAGCGCTTCGGCCGTTGCAAGGCGTTGGCATCCACGCCGCCGGTGAGCACCTTGCCCGACGCGGGCACGACGGTGTTGTACGCGCGCGCGAGCCGCGTGATCGAATCGAGGAGAATGACGACGTCCTTCTTGTGCTCGACCAGGCGTTTCGCCTTCTCGATGACCATTTCGGCGACCTGAACGTGGCGCGTCGCCGGCTCGTCGAAGGTGCTGGCCACGACCTCGCCACGGACGGTGCGCGTCATCTCGGTCACTTCCTCCGGCCGTTCGTCGATGAGGAGCACGATCAGCACGACGTCGGGGTGGTTCGCGGCGATCGAGTGCGCGATGTGCTGCAGCATCACGGTCTTGCCGGACTTGGGCGAGGAGACGAGGAGCCCCCGCTGACCCTTGCCGATCGGCGCAATGATGTCGATGACGCGGCCGGTGATGTTCTCCTCGGCCTTGATGTCGCGTTCGAGAACGAGCGGCTCGTCCGGAAACAGCGGCGTCAAGTTCTCGAACAGGATCTTGGTTTTCGCGTTCTCCGGCGGCTCGCTGTTGACCTTGTCGACCTTGACCAGCGCGAAATAGCGCTCGCCGTCCTTCGGTGTGCGAATCTCGCCTTCGATCGTGTCGCCGGTGTGCAGATTGAAGCGCCGGATCTGCGAGGGCGAGATGTAGATGTCGTCGGTGCCGGCGAGGTAGCTGGTGTCGGGAGAGCGCAGGAAGCCGAAGCCGTCGGGCAGCACTTCGAGCGTACCGTCGCCGTAGATGCTCTCGCCCTTCTTCGCCTGGTTTTTCAGCAGCGCGAAGATGAGGTCGTGCTTGCGCATGCGGTTCGCGCCGTCGATCTCGTTGGCGTTGGCGATCTCGACCAGCTCGGTGACCGGCTTGGACTTGAGGTCGGACAGATGCATGGGTGTACGTGTAGGAGGAGACAGACGCGGCGCCGAAAAAGCGACCGCACGTTTCAATTTGGGGTTTGGCGCCGGAGACGGGACAGCGCCGGTGATGGCGTCCCGCGGTCTAGCGCTTTCGGCGCCGGCCCCCTTGATTCGGGCCGACTACCATGCCGCGCCCGCGAGGCGCGTCTCAATACCGCGACAGGGTAGCGAGTTCGGTGGGGGCTGTCAAATAGGCAAGAATGGGAGGCCGAGGCGGCAAGATCAGAGCTGGCTATCGAGGAAGGCCGTCAACTGCGACTTGGAGAGCGCGCCGACCTTCTGCGCTGCGACTTGTCCGCCTTTGAACAGAATCAGCGTCGGGATGCCACGGATGCCGTATTTCGCCGGCGTCCCGGGGTTGGCATCGACGTCGAGCTTGGCGACCGTGACGCGCCCGGCGTAGTCCTTGGCGACTTCGTCGAGGATCGGGGCGATCATCTTGCACGGGCCGCACCATTCCGCCCAGTAGTCGACCAGCACAGGCGTGCGGGCCTTGAGTACCTCGGCATCGAAGCTGGCGTCGGTGACGTGCTTCACGTTGTCGCTCATTCAAGCCTCGCTGGAGAAGCGAATCGCGCCACGCGGCGGCGTTCTTAGATCAAACAGGAACCCATCGTGAGCGGTTCAAGTTGTACGTTAGCCGAAAGGTCCGGGGGGCGCAAGCCAGCCCGGCACCGCGTCAATCTGGAGTCCCGACCACGCCTAATGTGTGCGCGCCTGCGCCGGCGCGAAGACGGATCGAATTTGATAGAATAACAAAGTTTTGCCGTAAGGATTCACCGCAATGACCTACGTCGTTACCGAGAGCTGCATCCGCTGCAAATACACCGATTGCGTGGACGTCTGTCCGGTCGACTGCTTCCGCGAAGGTCCCAATTTTCTGGTGATCGATCCCGACGAATGCATCGATTGCACACTCTGTGTGGCGGAGTGTCCGGTCGAGGCGATTTTCGCCGAGGACGACGTACCACCCGACCAGCAGGCGTTCAAGGCGCTCAACGCCGAGCTCTCGAAGTTGTGGAAACCGATCATCGAGCGCAAGCCCGCTCCGCCCGACGCCGACGAGTGGAAAGCGGTCAAGAACAAGCTGCCGCTACTCGAGCGTTGACCCGAATCGGCGCGAGCCCGTAGAATGCGCGGGCTCTCGGCGCCGTGCAGTCTATCGCGACGAACTCACCACCCGTCCATCCCAAGAAGATGTCATCAACGAAATCCATCGTCGCACTGCTTGTGCTCATGGCACCGGTCCTGGCGTGGGCGCAGAACGCACCCGCAGGCGATCCCGCGGCAGGAGCGCGCAAGACGCAGATGTGCGCGGGCTGCCATGGGATCGACGGCTGGCGCACCGCCTTTCCCGAGGTTTACAGTGTGCCCAAGATCGGCGGTCAGCATCCGGCTTACATCGTCAAGGCGCTGCAGGAATACAAGAACGGCGAGCGCAGCCATCCGTCGATGAGAGCGATCGCGGCGAGCCTGTCCGACCAGGACATGGCCGATCTGGCGGCGTACTACGGCGGCGCCCCGGCCAAGGCGGCGAGCAAGTGAGCCGGCCATGACCAGAATCTTCTTTACGCTTGTCGCCGCGTTGCTCTTCGGTGCGGCCACGATCGCAGGCGCCGCCGACCTCGCCGCGGGTGCAGCCAAGGTGAAGGAAGTCTGCCAGGCCTGTCACGGCCTCGACGGCAACAGCTCGGTGCCCGACTACCCGAAGCTCGGCGGTCAGCGGGCGGACTATCTCGCCAAGGCGCTGCGCGACTACAAGTCCGGCGCGCGCAAGAATCCGATCATGGCCGGTTTCGCCGGCGCCCTCTCGCCGAAGGACATCGAGAGTGTCGCCGCGTATTACGCAGCGCAGCCGCCGGTTCTCGTGGTCAAGCGCTAGCTATTATAGCTGAGGAGGGGGTCGGGAGCAAGGGGCTGGCGGAGCGTCGTCGCGAGCGCGAAACGTCGCGACCGTGACGCGCCACGGAAACCGCCTCGCCAACACTCCCTAGCCCCTGATCCCCAATCTCTCGTCCCTCGTCTTGTCCGGGTACTCGCACAGGTCGACGATCACGCACTCCCCGCACTTGGGCTTGCGCGCCACACAAATGTAGCGGCCGTGCAGGATCAACCAGTGATGCGCGTCGTGAACGAACTGCGCCGGCGTGAACTTCATAAGCTTGCGCTCGACCTCCTCGGGCGTCTTCCCGGGCGCCAGACCGGTGCGGTTGGCGACCCGGAAGATATGCGTGTCGACCGCGATCGTCGGCGCACCGAAGGCGACGTTGAGCACGACGTTCGCGGTCTTGCGGCCCACGCCGGGCAGCTTGACCAGCGCCGCGTGATCGCCGGGCACTTCGCCGCCGTGCTCCTCAAGGAGTATCCGGCAGAGCGCCATGATGTTCCTGGCCTTGGTGCGGAAGAGCCCGATCGTCCGGATGTGCTCGATTAGTCCCTCTTCGCCCAGCGCCAGCATCGCCCGCGGCGTGTTGGCGACGGAAAAGAGCTTGGCCGTGGCGAGGTTCACGCTCTTGTCGGTCGCCTGCGCTGAGAGCACGACGGCGATGAGAAGTTCGAACGGCGAGTGGTAGTCGAGCTCGCTCCGCGGATGGGGCATGCGCGAGCGCAACCGGCGGTAGATCTCCAGACGCTTGGCGGGATTCACTCGAGCCCGCGCTACGAGTGCGAGTCCGGTCGCGAGCGCGCCGCGCGCCGCGCCCGAGCGCGAGCGAAGGCGGCTGCGATGGCGGCCCGCCTCTCTGCGCGGGCAGCGTCTTCCGGCGTGGATGCCCGATCCGCTGCGCGAGCCTCGCGCTCGCGGGTCTGCCGCTCCAGCCGCAGCGTGCGGGCGCGGAAGCGCCTGCGCGCAAGCTCCGCGTCCGCACGCGACCAGGCGCGCTGCGCGGGCAGGAGCGCGATGCAGTCGACCGGGCAGGCGGGCACGCACAGCTCGCACCCGGTGCACCGATCGGCGAGCACGGTGTGCATCAGTTTGCTGGCGCCGACGATCGCGTCGACCGGACACGCGGCGATGCAGAGTGTGCAGCCGATGCAGGTCGCCTCGTCGATCCGGGCCACGGCGAGCGGCCGCGGTGTGCCCCGGTCGAGATCGAGCGCAAGCGCAGGCACGCCGAGCAGCGCAGAGAGCGCGGCGATGGTTTCGTCGCCCCCGGGAGGGCACCGATTGATCGGCGCTTCCTGTTTGGCGAGCGCCTGCGCGTAAGGCTCGCAACCCGCATACCCGCAGCGGCGGCATTGCGTCTGCGGCAGAAGCGCGTCGATGCGCTCGACGAGTGCGTACAGAGGGAGGTCCATCCCGGCATTCTAGCGTCACCGAGCCGCCCGCGCGTGCGTGTCGCAGCCTGCAAGGTTGGCGACGCTTCCCGACATTGCCGCGCAGCGCGCCAGGACCGAGAATGGCGGAAGGAATCCTGTCCGCCGAATCTTCCGCGATGTCTCGCCATTCGCACGCTCACCACCACGCACCGACGCCGCGCGCCGCCGGCGAGCACCGCGCCTTCGGTGTCGCGCTGGCACTGACCGCCGTGTTTGCGGTGATCGAAGCGGGCGGCGGGTGGTGGGCAGGATCGCTGGCGCTGCTCTCCGACGCGGGTCATATGGTCACCGATGTCGCGGCGCTGTCGATCGCGCTCATCGCCCAGCGCCTGGCGCAGCGCCCGCCGTCGCACCGGGCGAGCTACGGTTACGCCCGCGCTGAGGTCCTCGCGGCGTTCATCAACGCGTTGCTCATGCTCGGGCTGGTCGTCTGGATCGCGGTCGAGGCCGCACGCCGGCTGCTCTCCCCGGCACCGGTCGCCGGCGGCGTGGTGATGCTGGTCGCGCTGGCCGGACTCGCGGTGAACCTGCTTAGCGCCTGGGTGCTCTCGCGCGGCAAGAGCTTGAACAGCCGCGCCGCGTTGCTCCACGTGCTCTCCGATCTCGCCGGGTCCGTCGCGGCTTTGGTTGCGGGGATCGTCGTGACCGCGACCGGCTGGTTCCCTATCGACCCGATTCTTTCCCTGTTCGTCGCCCTGTTGATCTTGCGCGCGACGTGGCTTCTGCTCGCGGCATCGACGCGAGTGCTGATGGAAGGCGTCCCTGCCCACCTGTCATACGAGGAGATCGGCAGCGCGCTGACCCGCGTGCCTGGAGTCTCGGCGGTCCACGACCTGCATATCTGGCACATGACCAGCGAGCGCGCCGCGCTTTCCGCCCACGTCGTCATCCGCGACCCGAGCGAGTGGCCGCGCACGCTCGAGGCGGCGCAGCGGCTGCTCGCCAAGCGCTTCGGCATCGATCACGTGACGTTGCAGCCCGCGTGGGGCTCCCCCGTGCGCGGCAAGCGCATCATCCCGGTCACGCCGGTGTCCGCCGACGATAAGCCTCGCCTGCACTGATCAGAGCCAGCGAATCCTCTTGAACCACAGATACAGACCGACGTCGATCGCGACCATTACCGCCATCGCCAGCGGATAGCCGTATTGCCAGTCGTACTCGGGGATATTCTTGAAGTTCATGCCGTAGATACCGGCGATGAGGGTGGGAATGGCGATGATGGCCGCCCAGCCGGCGAGCTTCTTGGTCACTTCGGTCTCGTTCAGGTTGATCATGCCGAGGTTGACCTGGATGGCGGTGGTCTGCATGTCGCGCAGACCCTCGATCGACGCGTGCAGCCGCTGCAGGTGATCGAGAATGTCGCGGAAGTATTCCTGCATGCCCGCGCAGATCTGCGGCACACGCCCCCCGGAGAGCTTGCCGACCGCTTCCATCAGCGGGTCGACCGCGTGCTTGAGCGTCATGAGCTTCCGTTTGAGGGCGTAGAGCGCCTCGATGTTCGTTCGCGCCGCGTTCCTGACGAAGATCTGCTCCTCGACCGTCTCGAGCTCGGTCTCGAGCACGTCGAGAACCGGAAAATAGCGGTCGACCACCGCGTCCATCAGCGTGTAGAGCACGTAGCCCGAGCCGTTCTGCAGCAAATGCGGCTCGCGCTCGCAGCGCGCGCGCACGTCGGCGAAGCCCCTCTCGGTTTGGCGCCGGCTCGACAGGATGTAGTTGGGACCGACGAAGATATGGACCTCGCCCACGACGAGATCGTCGTCCTTGAGCTCGATGGCCTGCAGCACCACGAACAGCGAATCGCCGTATTCCTCGATCTTCGGCCGCTGGTGGCCGTGACGCGCGTCGTCGACGGCGAGCTCGTGCAGGCCGAATTCCTGCTGCATTTCCTCCAGCTCGGAAGGCTCGGCGTCCTTGAGCGCGACCCAGACGAAGCAGTCGGGCCGCTTCACGTACTCGCTGATGTCCTCCTTGGGAATGTCGGCGAGCTTGCGTCCTGCGGTATAGGCGACGCAGTTGACGAGCATGGGCGCGATCTCCGTGCCGGCACCGCGTTCGATGCGCGGAACGCGGCACAAGTTGCGCGATCATAGCCGTCGATGCGCGGTACTGCCACCGCGGGCGCCACGTCCGGCTTGCGGTGCGGGCACCCGATGCCCTACTGACTTGCGGTCAGTTCGATCCGGGCGCTGACCCCGCGTAGTAACATGGCAGCCCCGCCGGCGTACCGGCGCGCCCGCGCTTTCGCATGATCATCGAGTCGCTGCTCGACACCGACCTCTACAAGTTCACGATGATGCAGGTCGTGCTGCATCATTTTCAGGCCGCGCAGGTCGAGTACCGCTTCAAGTGCCGCACGCCGGGCGTGGACCTGACGCCGTATATCGGCCAGATCGAGCGCGAGATCACCGCCCTGTGCGCGCTGCGCTTCACGCAGCGCGAGCTCGACTACCTGCGCTCGTGGCGCTTCTTCAAGAGCGATTTCATCGACCTGCTCGGACTGTTCCGTCTCGACGAGCGCTTCATCACGGTCCGGCCGTCGGGGGCCGCGCCCGGCGAGATCGACATCCACATCAAGGGCCCGTGGCTGCACACGATCTTGTTCGAGGTGCCGGTGCTGGCGATCGTGAGCGAGCTCTACTTCCGCAACACGCAGCCGAATCCGGATCTCGAGGAAGGCCGCCGCCGGCTCGCCGCCAAGATTGCGCAGATCAACGCCGTGCCCGATCCCGCGTTCCGGATCGCCGATTACGGGACCCGGCGCCGGTTCTCCGGGGGCTGGCAGGAGGAGGTGCTGCTCACCCTCAAGCGCGGGATCGGCCCCAAGTTCGTCGGGACGAGCAATGTCTATTTCGCGCTCGAGCACGCTCTCACGCCGCTCGGAACGATGGCGCACGAGTATCTGCAGGCGTGCCAGGCCGTGGGCCCGCGCCTGCGCGACTCGCAGGTATTCGCCTTCAACACCTGGGCGCGCGAGTACCGCGGCGACCTCGGCATCGCGCTCTCCGACGTGTGCGGCATGGATGCGTTCCTGCGCGACTTCGATCTTTTCTTCTGCAAGCTCTTCGACGGCGTTCGCCACGATTCGGGCGACCCTTTCGAATGGGGCGAGAAGCTCATCGCGCACTATCAGAAGATGCGCATCGATCCGCGCACCAAGGTGATGGTGTTCTCGGATTCGCTCAACGTGCCGCTGGCGATCCGCCTGTTCGAGCATTTCAAGGGTCGCAGCCAGACGGCGTTCGGCATCGGTACCAACCTCACCAACGATCTCGGCTACGAGGCGCTGCAGATCGTCATCAAGATGACCCGCTGCAACGGCCAGCCGGTGGCGAAGATCAGCGACGAGCCGTCGAAGTCGATGGACTACGAGCCGTCGTACGTCGCGTACCTGCGCGAAGTCTTCCAGGTGCCCGCGGCGCCCGCGCCGCGTGAGACCGAAGGGATCGACGCGGAGTAGCGGCGCGAGCAGCGAGAGGGGAACCCGCGAGCAACGCGAGCGGGGGTCGAGCGTCCGTGAGTCGCCGCTGCGACCGACGCGAATCACGACATTTCACGAGAGCGCCCAAGGAGGTCGCCGGTCGTCCCCGCGAAAGCGGGGACCCAGTGTCGTTCGTCCAAACGCCGCTCGATTCCCTCCCCGCTTTTGCGGGGACTGAAGGCCGCGGGAATGACGCTTTACTTGGAAAGCGCCGCCCGATACGTTTCCAGGACGGGTGCGCTAGCGCACGCGAAGAGCACCCGCTCGAGCGCGTCGAGCCGCTCGAAGCCTCGCACCGTCTCGACCGCGATCGGTACCGCCCGATCGAGCGGGTATCCATACGCGCCGCAACTGATCGCGGGGAACGCGATCGACTTGAGCGCGTGCTCGACCGCGAGCTCGAGCGAGCGCCGATAGCACGACGCGAGCAGCTCCGCCTCACCGCGGTGGCCGCCGTGCCAGACCGGGCCGACGGTGTGGATGACGTGCCGCGCCGGAAGGCGGTAGCCGCGCGTGATCTTCGCGTCGCCGGTCGCGCACCCGCTTAAGGCCCGACACTCGGCGAGCAATTCGGGGCCGGCGGCGCGGTGGATCGCGCCGTCGACCCCACCGCCGCCGAGCAGCGTCGTGTTGGCCGCGTTGACGATGGCGTCGACGGCGAGCGTCGTGATGTCGGCGTGGACGGCGGCAAGTGCAGCGGGCATAGGTTCGGCGGTGCGATCTTCGCTCCCGGTGGGTAGCCCAGGGTGAGCAACGCGAACCCCGGGGACGACGGTCCAAATGAGACACGCCGCCCCAGGGTTCGTTTCACTCACCCCGGGCTACGGGTATAGTAGCGGCCGATGGCTTCGCCCAACCCGATCAACGCGCCCGTCGCACCGCCTGCCGGGGCGGAGGCAAAGCCGCGTCTCGCGCGCACGACCGACCGCCGGCTTCGGCTCGAAGACATCCTCAAGCTTATGGTCGCCGACGGGCTGGTTACTGCGGCCGACGCCGACCGGCTCGCCCGCTCGCGCACGCATCGCTTCGAGCATCCGCTGGAGCTGATCGCCGACCAGAAATGGCGCTCGCTCGCCGCCCCGCGGCCGGTGATGACGCTGGAGTGGCTGGTCGAATGGCTGGCGGGCAAGCTCGGCGTGCCCTACCACCACATCGATCCGCTGAAGATCGATCTGGTCGGCGTGACCAGCACCATGTCCAACGCCTACGCCGAGCGCTACCGCATCCTTCCGGTCGCGCTGGGCAACGGCGAGCTGACCGTGGCGACCAGCGAGCCGTTCGTGCGGGCGTGGGCGGACGAGCTGGAGAAGATCCTGCACTTGCGGATCAAGCTCGTCTTCGCCAACCCGCAGGACATCAAGCGCTTCGTCGGTGAGTTCTTCCCGCTGGCGCGCTCGATCAAGAAGGCGCAGGAAACCACCCGCGGCGAGGTGTCGCTCGCGCGCAATTTCGAGCAACTGGTCGAGTTGGGCCGGCACGGCACGCTCGACGCCAACGACCAGCACGTCGTCCACATCGTCGACTGGCTTTGGCAGTACGCCTTCGAGCAGCGCGCCTCCGACATCCATATCGAGCCGCGGCGCGATGCCGGGATGGTGCGCTTTCGCATCGACGGTGTGCTGCACCAGGTCTACGCGATCCCCAATCCGGTGCTGCTGGCGATGACTTCGCGCATCAAGCTCCTCGCGCGCATGGAGATCGTGGAGAAGCGCCGGCCGCAGGACGGGCGCATCAAGACCGTGTCGCCGAACGGGCAGGAGATCGAGCTGCGCATCTCGACCATGCCGACCGCGTTCGGCGAGAAGGTCGTGATGCGCATCTTCGCGCCCGACGTGCTGATCCGCGACTTCCAGGAGCTGGGCTTCGCCGGCGAGGACTTGACCCGCTGGGACAGGATGATTCACGAGCCGAACGGCATCATTCTCGTCACCGGGCCGACCGGGTCGGGCAAGACGACGACCCTGTACTCGACGATGAAGCAGCTCGCCACGCCCGAGGTCAACGTCTGCTCGGTCGAGGATCCGATCGAGATGATCGCGCCCGAGTTCAACCAGATGCAGGTGCAGCCGGTCATCAACGTCGATTTCGCCAACGGCGTGCGCACGCTGCTGCGCCAGGACCCGGACATCATCATGGTGGGCGAGATCCGCGATCGCGACACCGCCGACATGGCGGTGCAGGCGGCGCTCACCGGCCATCTCGTGCTCTCCACGCTGCACACCAACGACGCGCCGACGGCGGTCACACGGCTGCTCGATCTGGGTGTGCCGTCGTATCTCATCAGCTCGACGCTGCTCGGCGTCATGGCGCAGCGGCTCATCCGCACGCTTTGCCCGCATTGCAAGAAGCCGGGCGAGCCTCCCGACGAGGAGACCTGGCGCATGTTGACCGCGCCGTTCCGTGCGGACGTGCCGCAGCACACGCAGATGCCGGTGGGCTGTCTCGAATGCCGCATGACCGGGTACTTCGGGCGCATCGGCCTGTACGAGATCATGACATTGACACCGTCGCTGCGCCGGCTGATCCACGCCGAAGCCGAGGACGGGAAGATCCGCGAGCAGGCGTACAAGGAAGGCATGAAGCCGCTGCGCGTCTCCGGCGCGATGAAGATCGCCGCCGGACTGTCAACCGTCGACGAGGTGGTCAAGGTCGCGCCGCTGGCGTAACCGTCTTGTCATGTTGTCACCCGCCGGCGGCAGTGGCGCGGCGCGCGATTGCTGTGGGAAGCGACGACCGAGCCCACGGTCGCCTGGTCGAGCTATTGGATCGACGTCGAATGAGGGCGGCCGACGGAATATCGCGCGCTGCCCGCGAAGGCGTGCACGGCCAACACCGCTTCGCTTCAGCGCGCTGGGCGCGAGTGCGCCGCCCGGCGAGGTGAGCGCCGCCGGCGCTCCGGCGGCGCGTCCCGGCGCTCGGTCGATACCTCGACCGGATCGCATCCGGGGTGCGGCGGCAGCGCCTCGAGGGGAATCTCGTCCGGCCACCCGGTCGGGTGCTCGTGCATCCCGCCGTCGGGGTTGTCCGATTCGATTCTCGGCGCGCGTGCAACCTGACCGTGGCGCGCCGACCGGAGATCGCGCGGGTGCCGCTGCGTATCGGGCATTGCGTGCGACGCTCGACGATTCATGTCGCTACGACCGATCACCGGTCGGTTCGTTCAACGCCTTAATCGTCCGCCGGCGGCGAGGAGTCGGGACCGCCGCGTCGCTCGGGATGCGTCGACATGTCCGCATCGCTTGCGCTTTCCGGCGAGCGGCCGGCGGGGGCCGTGCGCTCGCTCTCCTCGGAGCTCCGAGCCGGATCGCGCGGGTCGTCACCGGGCAGGGCGCGCGGTCCGGGGTCGACGCGCGCCGAGCGCCTATCGGCCTTTCGCTCTTGCGCCAGCGGATCTGCGCTGGAGCGTCTGGACTCCGGCGCGCGTCTGCCGACCATTCGGCTCTGGATCGGTCGCGCCGCTTTGTGCCGCCGGGCGGCGGAGGATTTGCCGCCGCTCTTGGAATTCGCCATGGGGAGCTCCTTGCTGATGATCGGAAAGCGAGAAAAGCCCGAATGGAACACGACACACCGTGCGCGCAGCGCGGTTCGAGTCGATGCGCGGACGCGGCAATATCCATGCCGAGCACAGGACGCTGAATCGACGGCACTTTGACCGCGGCGCGGGAGAGACCTGCACGGTAGGAATTGCATGGTCGTGCAACAGTTACAGCGTTGCATTCCGCGCCTGTGGCGTGCCTGAGCGCTGCTCGGCATCTGGGGGGCGAGGCGGCGGCCGCAGCGGGCCAGGAACCGGCACTAGGCGCGCGGCATGGAAACTGCTTGACGGCCAAGTACAGTACAGCTACGGGCGCGAGCAGCGGGCCTGCGCCGCTGCGCTTCCGAGTCCGACCATGCAATACTCGACGATCCTCACGCTCACGGCCACTCGCCGCCGGCGCAGCGCCCCTGGCGACGAGCGTCCGAGCCAGCCCGGCCGCGCCTTGGGAAAGTGGCCGGGCGTGGACTGGCTTCCGGTCATCGCGCCGGAGATCCTGGTGCCGAAAGGTTACCGGGCGGTGTTCGTCGCGCCGCGGGCGGAGGACGAAACGCTAGGCTTGAGCGGACTGATCGCGCGGCTGATGCTCGTGGGCAGGCCGATCCAGCTCGTCGCTGCGACTGACCCCGCCATCGGCATCCGAGGGCAGGCGCCAAGCCGCTGGACGCCGCAACAGAAGGCGAGCGAATGGCTGCCGCAACCTTTGCGCGCGCTACGCTGCCTCAGCGTGGCGGCGCGCTCGACGGTGTTGCGACCGGGACTGCAGGAAGGCGAGCTGGCGGGCCTGGAGGACGATCTCGAATGGCGGCTGCGGGGGCTCATCCAGCCCTCGGATATCGTATTCGCATCGTGGCGCTACGACGGCCACGCCGACCACGAAGCCGTGGGCCGGGTCGCGGCGCGCGTCTGCTCGGCGGTGTTCGCGCCGCTGGTCGAGGTTCCGGTCTGGGCTTGGCATTGGAGCTTTCCGGGCGATCGGCGTCTTCCCTGGCCCCGCGCCCGGCGCATCTTCCTCGACCGTGCGCTCCGGGCGCGCAAGCGACGGGCAGTAGCGGAAGCCCGGAGCCGGTTCCGTCCCGATGACGGCCGCGCCCGCAGCACTGCCGTCCTGGCACGTGCTACGCACCGGGACGAAATCGTTTTCGTATGAGGCCGAAGGGCCCCGTCGGACGAACTCCGACAGGCAGCGAGGGCAATCTTACGCTCGAATCAGCGCCGCGCCGCTTTCGGGGGAGGGCGCCCTGGCGTTATAAAAAGGGTTCGTCAGTAAAAATCGTGGGCGAGTTTTGGTTCAGGAAGCTTTCCAAGTACATGAAATAGCGAGAGCTCGGCGATGCGGAAGGACCGATAGCCGTACGCTTTTCTCATGGTGACTTTGGCTTTGTTGTTCAGTCCCT
>DASVPH010000145.1:0-16436 GCA_036382945.1 Casimicrobiaceae bacterium | reverse complement strand
GCACGCTGCCCGCGTAGACCATGCCGCCCAGCGAGATCACGCCGACCTCGGTGGTGCCGCCGCCGATGTCGACGACCATCGAGCCGGTGGCCTCGGAGATCGGCAGATCGGCGCCGATCGCGGCGGCCATCGGCTCCTCGATCAGATACACCTTCGAGGCGCCGGCGCCCAGCGCCGACTCGCGAATCGCGCGCCGCTCGACCTGGGTGGACCCGCAGGGCACGCAGATGATGATCCGCGGGCTCGGGCTGAAGAGCTTCGAGTCGAGCACCTTCTTGATGAACTGCTTGAGCATCTGCTCGGTGACGGTGAAGTCGGCGATCACACCGTCCTTCATCGGCCGGATCGCGGTGATGTTGCCCGGCGTGCGACCGAGCATCTGCTTCGCGGCGAGCCCCACCTCCTGGATCACCCGCTTGCCGTTGGGCCCGCCTTCCTGGCGGATCGACACGACCGAGGGCTCGTTCAGCACGATGCCCTTGCCGCGGACGTAAATGAGCGTATTGGCCGTCCCCAGGTCGATGGCGAGATCGCTGGAGAAGTAGCCCTTGAAGAATTCGAGCATGAGGACTTTTCTTTGCGGTGAGAGAGCCCCGGCGGCTCACTCGGGCAATCCAAATATGATAACCTAATATGCTTCGCCTCTACATCGCTTCTCGCGCGAAAAGGCGCTAAAGCCCCCGAAAATGGCACTTTCCTCCGAGGACGTCCTGCAGCTCGCACACCTGGCCCGGATCGAGATCACAGCCGCAGAGGCGGCGGAGGTCCGCAACAAGCTCGACCGCATCTTCGAGCTGATCGAGCAAATGCGCGCGGTCGACACCACCGGCATCGTTCCGATGTCGCACGCGCAGGATGTCACGGCCCCGCTGCGCGAGGACCGCGTGACCGAGACCGACCGTCGCGCGGATTACGAGCGCCTCGCGCCGGCGGTGGCGCACGGTCTGTACCTCGTGCCCAAGGTCATCGAATAAGGTCGGGCGGCAAGCGTCGAGCGCAGAACTTTGGTCGAGCGTCGAGCGTGGAGTGTGGAGCCCAAGGGCGCTCAGGCGAAACCTGGACGCCGGACGCGGGACGCTAGCGCATGTTGAGCGCTCCGATCGTCGCGCTCTCGCGCGCGCTCGCCGCGAGGCGGCTGTCCAGCGTCGAGCTGACGCGCGACGCGCTCGCCCGGATCGACGCCGCAAACGCGCGGCTCAACGCCTTTGTCACGGTCGATCGAGACGGCGCGCTCGCGCAGGCGCGGGCCGCCGACGAGCGCATCGCCGCCGGCCATGCAACGCCCCTCACCGGGATTCCGGTCGCGCACAAGGACGTGCTGATGACCGCGGGCTTGAGGACCACGTGCGGCTCGCGCATGCTCGAGGGTTTCGTCGCGCCCTACAGCGCGTTCGTGGTCGAGCGGCTCGCACAAGCCGGGATGGTGCGGGTCGGCAAGACCAACATGGACGAGTTCGCGATGGGCTCGTCGAGCGAGACCTCGTACTTCGGCCCCGTGCGCAACCCCTGGAACACCGCGCTCGTCCCCGGGGGCAGCTCCGGTGGCTCGGCCGTGGCCGTGGCTGCCCGGCTGGTGCCGGCGGCCACCGGCACCGACACCGGAGGCTCGATCCGGCAGCCCGCCGCGCTGACCGGCGTCTGCGGGTTGAAACCGACCTACGGCGTGTGCTCGCGCTACGGGCTGGTCGCGTTCGCGTCGAGCCTGGACACGCCCGGCGTCTTCGCGCAGACGGCGGAAGATTGCGCGCTGCTGCTCAACGCGATGGCCGGGCACGACCCGCGCGATTCGACCAGCCTCGATCGGCCGGTGGAGGATTACACGCGCGATCTCACGCGTCCGCTGGCGGGATTGCGCATCGGGCTGCCGAGGGAATATTTCGGCGAGGGCGCCGAGGCCGGGATCCTCCGTGCCATCGAGCAGGCGCTCGCCGAGCTCTCCAAGCTCGGCGCGACGATGGTCGAGGTGAGCCTGCCCCGCGTCAAGCTGTCGGTCCCGGTCTACTACGTCATCGCGCCCGCGGAAGCCTCGTCGAACCTGTCGCGCTTCGACGGCGTGCGCTATGGCCACCGCGCGCAGCGCTACACCGACCTCGCCGACATGTACAAGAAGACCCGGGCCGAGGGCTTCGGCGCCGAGGTGAAGCGCCGCATCCTGGTCGGTACCTACGTGCTGTCGCACGGCTACTACGACGCGTATTACCTCAAGGCGCAGCAGGTGCGGCGGCTGATCGCGGAGGATTTCCAGCGCGCCTACGAAGACTGCGACGTGATCATCGGCCCAACCTCGCCGACGACCGCCTTTGCCATCGGCGACAAGACCGACGACCCGGTCAAGATGTACCTGAACGATATCTTCACCATCGCCGGCAACTTGACCGGCGTGCCGGGCATTTCGATCCCCTGCGGATTCGACGACAAGGGCCTGCCCATCGGCATGCTGATCCAGGGCGACCATTTTGGCGAGGCGCGCATCCTGAACGTCGCTCACCAGTACCAGCTCGCGACCGACTGGCACCGGCGCATGCCGCCAACGCTTGGCTGACCACGGAGACACCGAACAAAAATGGGGCTGTCGCCGTTTTTCTCTGTGTCTCCGTGCCTCTTCTTGAGACGCACGTTATGAAATGGGAAGCCGTCATCGGGCTGGAAACGCACACCCAGCTCTCGACCCAGTCGAAGATTTTTTCCGGAGCGTCGACCGCTTTCGGCGCGTCCCCGAACAGCCAGGCCTCGGCGGTCGACATCGCGCTCCCGGGCGTGCTGCCCGTGTTGAACAAGGGGGCGGTCGAGCGCGCCATCCGCTTCGGGCTCGCCGTCGGCGGAACGATCAACCGGCGCAGCGTCTTCGCGCGCAAGAACTACTTCTATCCCGACCTGCCGAAGGGCTACCAGATCAGCCAGTACGAGCTTCCCGTCGTCCAAGGCGGCGCGATCGCGATCCTGTCGCCCACCCGCGGCGAGATCGAGGTGCGGCTCACCCGGGCGCATCTGGAGGAGGATGCGGGAAAATCGCTGCACGAGGATTTCCACGGCATGTCGGGGATCGACCTCAATCGCGCCGGCACGCCGCTGCTCGAGATCGTCTCCGAGCCCGACCTGCGCAGCGCCGAGGAGGCGGTCGCCTATGCGAAGGCCCTGCACGCGCTCGTTCGCTGGATCGACATCTGCGACGGCAACATGCAGGAAGGCAGCGTCCGCTGCGATGCGAATGTCTCGGTG
This sequence comes from Casimicrobiaceae bacterium, assembly GCA_036382945.1. Classification (GTDB taxonomy): domain Bacteria; phylum Pseudomonadota; class Gammaproteobacteria; order Burkholderiales; family Casimicrobiaceae; genus PALSA-1003. Next base: position 13,217 of record DASVPH010000145.1, on the reverse strand, counting down.
CGGCCGGCGGGCGAGACGACGCTCGGCACGCGCTGCGAGATCAAGAACCTCAACAGCTTCCGCTTCCTGCAGCACGCGATCAAGTTCGAAGTGCGGCGTCAGATCGAGCTCATCGAAGAGGGCGGCGCGGTCGAGCAGCAAACGCGGCTGTACGATCCCGAGCGAGGCGAGACGCGCTCGATGCGCAGCAAGGAAGAGGCGCAGGACTACCGCTACTTTCCCGATCCGGACCTGCCGCCGCTCGCGATCGACGAGGCGTGGATCGAGCGCATTCGCGCCGAGCTGCCGGAGCTGCCGGTGGCGATGGCGCATCGCTTCATGACCGAGTACGGTGTGGCCATGGCTGAGGCCGCCCAGCTCACCGCAAGTCGCGCGACGGCGCGCTATTTCGAGTCGATCCTGCTAGCGCCGGTCGGCGCGCCGCTCAGCGGCAAGACCGCCGCCAACTGGATCCTCGGCGAGATCTCGGCGCGATTGAACCGCGACGGGATCGAGATCGAGCAGGCGCCGGTGCGCCCCGCCGCGCTCGCGCAACTGCTCGCCCGCCTCCAGGACCGCACGATCTCGGCAAACATCGCCAAGGAGGTGCTCGACGCGATGTGGGCCGGCGAAGGGGAGGCCGACGCGATCATCGAGAACAAAGGCTTGCGGCAGATCTCGGATGCCGGCGCGATCGAGAAGATCGTCGATGCGGTGCTCGCCGCCAACGCGCCCGCGATCGCCGAATACCGGGCGGGCAGGCCGAAGGCGTTCAACGCGCTCGTCGGCAAGGTCATGGCGGCGACCGAGGGCAAGGCCAATCCCGCTCAGGTGAACCAGATCCTCAAGCAGAAGCTCGACGTGTAGCCCCGGGGGAAATCAATGCATCAACGGCTTGTACCGCGGCCGATGCGGTCGCGCGCCCTCCTCGCCGAGCCGTTTCCTCTTGTCCGCCTCGTAATCCTGGTAGTTGCCTTCGACGAACACCCACTTCGAATCGTCTTCCGCGGCAAGGATGTGGGTAGCAATGCGGTCGAGGAACCAGCGGTCGTGCGAGACCACGAGCGCGCTGCCGGCGAATTCGGTCAGCGCATCCTCGAGCGCGCGCAGCGTCTCGACGTCGAGATCGTTCGCCGGCTCGTCGAGGAGCAGCACGTTGCCGCCTTCGAGCAGCGTGGCGGCGAGGTGCAACCGCCCCCGTTCGCCACCCGAAAAGTCGCCGACGCGCTTCTGCTGGTCGGGGCCCTTGAAGTTGAAGCGGCCGAGGTACGCGCGCGACGGCATCTCGAACCTGCCCACCGTGATGATGTCCTGGCCCCCGGAGATCGCCTCCCAAGCGCTCTTGTCGTCGGGCAGCGCCTCGCGCATCTGGTCGACCACGGCGAGCCTCACCGTCGGACCGATCACGATCTCGCCACGGTCGGGCTTGTCCTTGCCGGTGAGCATCCGGAACAACGTCGTCTTGCCGGCGCCGTTGGGTCCGATGACGCCGACGATCGCGCCCGCGGGAACCTTGAACGACAGATCGTCGATCAACTGCCGGTCGCCGTAGCCCTTGCTCACGCCCTTGAGCTCGATCACCGAATCGCCGAGCCGATCGGCGACCGGAATGAAGATCTCCTGCGTCTCGTTGCGCCTCTGGTGCTCGTAGGACGCAAGCTCCTCGAAGCGGGCGATGCGCGCCTTGCTCTTGGCCTGTCGCGCCTTGGCGTTGGTGCGCACCCACTCCAGCTCCTTCGCCATCGCCTTGATGCGCGCGGCCTCCTGCTTCGCTTCGCTGGCGAGCCGCTGCTCCTTCTGCTCCAGCCATGAGCTGTAGTTGCCCTTCCACGGGATGCCGTAGCCGCGATCGAGCTCGAGAATCCATTCCGCGGCGTTGTCGAGGAAGTAGCGGTCGTGGGTCACCGCGATCACCGTGCCCGGAAACTTCTGCAGGAACTGCTCGAGCCACTCCACGCTCTCGGCATCGAGGTGGTTGGTCGGCTCGTCCAAGAGCAGCATGTCGGGCCTGGAGAGCAGCAGTCGGCACAGCGCCACCCGGCGCTTCTCGCCGCCGGAGAGCTCTTCGATCTTCGCCTCCCAGGGCGGGAGCCGCAGCGCGTCGGCGGCGATCTCCATCTGCACGTCCGAGTCCGCTCCCGACGCGGCGATGATCGCCTCGCATTTCGCCTGCTCCGCGGCGAGCACGTCGAAGTCGGCGTCGGCTTCCGCGTACGCCGCGTAGATCTCGTCGAGCTTAGCTTTCGCGGCAAGCACTTCGCTCATCCCTTCCTGGACGGTTTCGCGGACGCTCTTCCCCGGGTCGAGCTGCGGCTCCTGCGGCAGGAAGCCGATGCGCAGATTCGGCATCGGCGTGGCCTCGCCGTCGTATTCCTTGTCCACACCGGCCATGATCTTGAGCAGGGTCGATTTGCCGGAGCCGTTCAACCCCAGCACGCCGATCTTGGCGCCGGGAAGGAACGAAAGCGAGATGTCCTTGAGGATCACCCGCTTGGGGGGCACGATCTTGCCCACCCGGTTCATGGTGTAGACGTATTGCGCCATCGGGGAAAAACGCAGAGCGAGAGACAGGCAATTATCGCACGTCTAAGCGCGCAGCCCCGGGTGAGCGCCAGGCCGGGCGAGCGCCAGCCGGGGTCAGCGACAGCGCGCCCACGGGCCGCGTGCTATCGAAGCCCCGCGGGTCGCGCGGCGCGCTCACTGCGCCGCGGCCTCCCTGAAGCGTTGACTGTAGGTCGTCTGTCGCGCGTCGGCCGCCAGCGTCGCTACTTCGCGGTGGTGACCTGCTTGCCCGACCTCTTGGCCGGCGCCGGATTCTGCACCTTGGCGGCCTCGACCGCGGCCGCCGCGGCGCGCTCCTGATCGGCCTGGATCTCGAGCCAGCGTTGCTTGATTGCGTCGTACTTGGCCGTCACCATCGCCTGCTCTTCCTGCTTCTGGCGGACGAGGATGTTCTGGCGCGAGAGCTCGGCGTCGACGCTGGCCGACTCGCGCTCGAGCTCGATCGGGATCGGTTTGCCCGCGTAGCTTTCCTTGCGCGCGGCGAGAACCTTCTTCCGGCGCGCGAGGTCGGCGCTGAAGACCTGCGCGGACTTGATCTGGGCGTTGATGGTCGAGAGCGCGCGGTTGCGGGCCAGCTCGATCTCGTTCTCGCTGGTGTACGACTGCATCAGCGCCTTGTCTTTGCGCGCCTGCTCGTCGCGCGCCTTGGCGAGCGAGCGCGCTCGTGCCTCTTCGTCGGCCTTGGCTTTCGTCTGCTCGGGGGTGAGCGGAGGCTCGATTTCCTTCACCGGTCGCGCCTGCTTGTCGAGCACCGTCGCGCCCTTGCTCGGCGTCTCCAGGGGCGCCTTGTCGCTATAGTGGACCACGCCCTGGTCGTCGGTCCATTTATACGTTGCCGCCGCGCTCGGCATCGCGGGCGCGAGCAGCCCCGTCGCTGCGAACCACGCCGCGCTTGCCAACGCCACCCGCATCGGCCGCACTCCTCGCCTCATGTCCGTCATCTTCGTACCCTCGCCGCGACCTTTTGCACCCCGGCCTTCTACGCCGCGGCGCCGTATCGTTCCCGGTAAGCCATGACCTCGGCACCCGCTCGCGCTAGCTCCGGCCGCCCGGCCAGATACGCCAGCAGATCCTCGAGGGTAGCGATCGCGAACACCGGCAGGCCGGCCTCGCGGGTGAGCTCCTGCACCGCCGAGCGCTCCCCGCGCCCCCGTTCCATACGGTCGAACGCAATAAGGATGCCCGCCGGTTCGGCGCCCTCCTTCCGGATGAGCTCGATCGCCTCGCGCTTCGCCCCGCCCTCGGTGATCACGTCGTCGACGATCAGCACCCGGCCTTTGAGCGGCGCGCCGACGATTACCCCGCCCTCGCCGTGATCCTTCGCCTCCTTGCGGTTGAAACTGTATGGCAGATTGTGCCCTTTTTCCGCCAGGGCGATGGCGGTGGCGGCGGCCAGCGTGATCCCCTTGTAGGCCGGGCCGAACACGTGGTCGCAGACGATGCCGGAGGCGAGGTACGCCTCGGCGTAGAAGGCCCCCAGGCGGCGCAGGCTCTCGCCGTCGTTAAAGAGCCCTGCGTTGAAGAAGTACGGCGTCTTGCGCCCGGCCTTGGTCACGAACTCGCCGAAGCACAGCACGCCGCGGGCCATGGCAAAGGCGATGAAGTCTTGGCGGAAGCGGTCCATCGGTAAAATGGGGTCGGGGTCTGAGGTCAGGGTCACCTGACTCCATTTTACATGCGCATCATCACGCTCAACGTCAACGGCATCCGCTCGGCCGAACGCAAGGGCTTGGCGCGCTGGCTCAAGCGCGTCGAACCGTGGGACGTCGTGTGCATTCAAGACCTCAAGGCGGGACCGGAGGAGGTCCCGAGGGCGCTTCTCGCGCCGTGCCAGTCGCACGGCTTCTTTCTGCAGGCCGCGCGCAAGGGCTACGCCGGCGTCGCGTTGTACGCGAAGAGCCGGCCGAAAGTGACCAGAGGCTTCGGCTCCGAGGAGTTCGACAGCGAAGGTCGCTACCTCGAAGCCGACTTCGGCAAGCTCGCGGTCGCCAGCGTCTATCTGCCGTCGGGCTCTGCCGGCCCGCACCGCCAGGCGTCCAAATTCCGGTTCATGGACGCGTTCCTGCCACATCTGGCCAAGCTGCGCCGCAGAAGGCGCGAGATCATCCTCTGCGGCGACTGGAACATCGCGCACCAGCCGATCGATCTCAAGAACTGGCGCAGCAACCAGAAGAACTCCGGCTTCCTTCCCGAGGAGCGCGCATGGCTCACGCGCGTTTTCGACGAGCTCGGCTTCGTCGACGTGTTTCGCCGGCTCAACCCGGCGCCGGAGCAGTACACGTACTGGTCGACGCGCGGCCAGGCGTGGAAGAACAACGTCGGCTGGCGCATCGACTATCAGATCGCCACACCCGGCATCGCGGCGAAGGCGCGCGCGGCGTCGATCTACAGGAACCGGCGCTTCTCCGATCACGCACCGGTGGTCATCGACTACGACTACGAGCTGCGGTGAACGGCTGAAGCCACCCCATCGCCGCTCGCGCGCGGCCTCCGCGGCCCGGCTCGCTCATTGACTCGGCGCTTGCTCACCGTTCCAACGTGATCCGGCTCACCAACCTCACCCTCGCCCGCGGCAAAGAGCGCCTGCTCGAAGGCGCCGCGCTGAGCGTGCACGCCGGCCAGAAGGTCGGGTTGGTCGGCGCCAACGGGTCGGGCAAGTCCTCGCTCTTCGCGCTGCTTTGCGGCGAGATCGATGCCGATGCGGGCGAGCTCTCCCTGCCACCGTCTTGGGTCGTCGCGCACGTGGCGCAGGAGACGCCGGCGGTGGCCGCACCCGCGCTCGAATTCGTTCTCGACGGCGATGCCGAACTGCGCACCGTCGAGCGCGCGCTCGCTGTCGCGGAAGCCGATCCCCACGCGACGGGCGAGCAGCTCGCCGAGCTGCATCATCGCTTCGAGGCGATCGGCGGCTACAGCGCCCGCGCGCGGGCCGCCACGCTGCTCTCGGGTCTGGGTGTCGCCGCCGCGCGCCACGACGACCCCGTGACGAGCTTCTCCGGGGGCTGGCGGATGCGGCTCAACCTGGCGCGAGCGCTGATGACGCGCTCCGACCTGTTGCTTCTCGACGAGCCGACCAATCATCTCGATCTCGACGCCGTGCTCTGGCTCGAGGAGTGGCTGCAGCGCTACCCCGGGACGCTCCTCCTGATCACGCACGACCGCGACTTTCTGGACGCGGTCACGACGACGATCGTGCACCTCGACGCGCGCAAGCTCACCCTCTACAGCGGCGACTATAGTCAGTTCGAGCGCTCGCGCGCGCAGGCGCTTGGGGAGCAGCAGGCCGCCTACGCCCGGCAACAGCGGCACATCGCGCACCTGCGCTCGTACATCGAGCGCTTCCGGACCAAGGCCACCAAGGCCAAGCAGGCGCAGAGCCGGATCAAGACGCTGGAGCGCATGGAGCTGATCGCCGCGGCGCACGTCGACAGCCCGTTCGCTTTCGATTTCCCGGCGACGCAGATCGACGCGCGGCAATTGCTGAAGCTCGATCACGCCACCCTCGGCTACCCGGGCAGGCCGGTGCTCTCCGGTGTGGACTGGGCGATCCTCGCCGGCGAGCGTATCGGACTCCTCGGGCCCAACGGTGCCGGCAAGTCCACCCTGCTCTCGACGATTGCCGGCGAGCTGCCGTTGCTCTCGGGGCAACGGTTGACCGCGCAACGCGTGTCCATCGGCTACTTCGCGCAACATCAGGTCGAGCAGTTGCGCCTCGACCAAACCGCGTTGTGGCACCTGCAGCGCCTGGAGCCGGCGGCGCGAGAGCAGGAGCTGCGCGATTTTCTCGGCGGGTTCGACTTTCGGGGCAGTCGCGTGCTCGCGCCGGTGGTCGAATTTTCGGGCGGCGAGAAGGCGCGGCTCACGCTCGCGCTGCTGGTCCGGCAGCGCCCGAATCTGCTGTTGCTCGACGAGCCGACCAACCATCTCGACATCGAGATGCGCGAGGCGCTGACCGAGGCGTTGCAGGACTACCAGGGGGCGCTCCTCGTCGTCGCGCACGACCGCCACCTGCTGCGCGCCACCGCCGACGAGCTGTGGCTCGTCGCCGACGGGACGTTGAGCGCCTTCGACGGCGACCTCGACGATTACCGCGACTGGGTGCGCGCGCAGCGCCCTCGGGAGCAAGCGCCGATCGGCGCCGCCGCGGCCGAGCGATCGCCGCCGGATCGCAAAGCGCAGCGCCGCGTCGAGGCCGCGGAGCGCGCCCGGCTCGCCGCGCTGCGCAAGCCCCTGCAGCGCAAGCTCGAGGAGCTCGAAGCCGAGCTCGAAGCGCTGGAGACCGAGAAGCAGGAGCTCGAAGCCTGGCTCGCCTCCGAGGATGCCTACGCGGAGAACAACAAGGAGCGGCTCGTCGCCGTGCTCGAGCGCCAGGGGGGTCTCGCCTGGCAGCTCGCGCGCGCCGAGTCGGCCTGGCTCGAGCTGCAGGCCGAGCTCGGAAAGATAACGTAGCAACGATCACCCCGGCGGCAGAAGCACCTCGGCGGCGATTCGCCACGCGCCCGTGTCGTCGCGCTGCCAGACGTGGATGTAGTAGCCGTTGGCTTCCTCGGCGCCGCCGACGAAGCGCGCGTAGCGACCGTAGGTAAAGCCCAGGTCGTCGCTCGCCGACGCGCCCGCCCCCGCCGGCGTCCAGCGCAACCGCCGCCCCGTCGCAGCGAGCCGCCTGGTCGCGGCGTCGGCACCGATCAAGGCGTAGCTGTCCTCGCGCAGGATGCGCACGGAATTGGCGAGCAGCTCGAAGTACGACACCGCGCCTTCGGGATTCGGGTCCAGGCTCCACGCCTCGCGCTCGAGGGCCAGGAGGGCGTCCTTGCCGCGATTGAGCGCGCTTGCTCTCGGCAGGGGCGCTGCGGGACCCGGCGCGCCGGAGGCTGTAGCGGCGGAGCTTTCGGGCGGCGGGGCGCCCGGAGCCGCTACGCCGGCGTCGACCGCCACGCGCCAGCGGCCTGCCTCGCGTTTCCACACCGAGAGGAAGTAACCGTAGCGCGTCGGTGCGCCCGGGTCGCGTTGGTTGCGCAGCGAGTACGGACCCGTGGTGAAGCCCAAGTCGCCGGCGCGGGCGACCGCGCCCGCCTGCGGCGACCAGTCGAGAACGAGCGCGAGAGGATCCGCAGGCGCCGGCCGCGCCAGCATGCGCTCGCGCATGACTCCAGGGCCAGGGCGGAAATCGACGCCATCGGCGGCGAAATAGTCCAGGAACGCGGCGCGAATGCCGCGCTCGGTCGCCTCCCGGGCGAAGGCACGCTCGGCGTCGAACAGATCCTCGAGCGCGCTGTCGGGATACGTCGGCGCCGTCGTGCAGGCACCGAGGAGCAGCGCTGCCGCCGCAAGCGATAGGTGTCTCGTGCCACGCATTATCGATTTCTCGCGAACACTGTCACGCGCGTCGATCGCGCAGGCGCCGCACGCGATGTCCGTCTCGGCAAGGCGAAGGCGGTCGAGCGCGCCGGGCTGCTTCGGATTCATTCTCTGCCCTGCACGGGTGCCTGCGTGGGCTCATTCCACGGCGCGACGCGCAGCAGCAGCGCCAGTCCCGGCAACGCCAACGCCGTGCATAGGAGGAAGAACGCAAACCAGCCGGTCTGCTCGACGATCCAGCCGGTGGTGGCGTTGACGAGCGAGCGCGGCACCGAAGCGAGGCTGGTGAAGAGCGCAAACTGGGTCGCGGTGTAGCGCGGATCGGTCGCGCGGGCGATGAACGCGGTGAACGCCGCCGTGCCGAGACCCACCCCCAGCGCCTCGAACGCGATCACCGCGCCCAGGAGCACCCGATCGGGCTCGCGCACGTAGGCGAGCCAGGCGAAGCCGAGGATCGACACGACCTGCACCACGCCGAACAGCCAAAGTCCGCGGTTGATGCCGATCTTGAGCATCCACAGCCCGCCGAGGAGCCCGCCGGCCACGCTGGCCCACAATCCCGCGTTCTTGGCGATCAGGCCGATCTCGGTCATGGAGAAGCCCATGTCGAGATAGAACGGCGTGGCGAGCGCGGTGGCCATCGAGTCGCCCAGCTTGTAGAGGAAGATGAAGGCGAGCACGAGCAGCGCCTGCGCGACGCCCGAGCGCGCGAGGAATTCGTGGAAGGGCTCCACCACGGCCTCGGCCAGCGTGCGCGGCGCGGGTCGCGCCAGGAGCGGCTCCGCGACCAGAAGCGTGTTGGCGATGCCGGGCAGCATGAACAGCGCGGTGATCGCGAACACCGCATCCCAGGGCAGGCGATCGGCGAGGATCAGCGACAGCGCGCCCGGCACGAGGCTCGAGATCCGGTACGCCTGGACGAAGATCGCATTGCCCAGGCCGAGCTCCGGATCGGGCAGGAGCTCGCGGCGATAGGCGTCGAGCACGATGTCCTGTGTGGCGGCAAAAAACGCGACCGCGGCGGCAAGATAGGCGATCGTCCACAGGTGGAGCTGCGGCCGCAAGCCGCCGAAGAGCGGTATCGAGAAGAGCAGCAGCAGCTGGGTCGCGAGCATCCAGCCGCGGCGCCGGCCGAGCAGCGGCAGCGCATAGCGGTCGACCAGCGGCGACCAGAGGAACTTCCAGGTGAACGGAAGCTGGATGAGGGCGAACAACCCGATCGAGCGCAGGTCGACCTGTTCGGAGCGCAGCCACGCCGGCAGGAGATTGAGCAGAAGGTACAGCGGCAGCCCGGAGCTGAACCCGGTGAACACGCAGATCAGCATCCGCCGGTTGAGCAGCGCCTGGCGCCAGCCGAACGCAGGCGCGGTCATCGGCGCATTGTAGCGACTCGACTCAGAGCCCGACAGGCTCCTGCGTCGCCGGAGACCGGCCGTCTCGCTTCTACCACGCGACCCTATTGTCTAACCGCGCTGGAAGCGGTAGATCGCCAGCGACCCGAACATATTGGGCAGTACCCTCACCCGCCGTGCGTCGTGCAGCACGACGCGCTCGAGCACGTGAAACGCGCGGGCCGCGCAGAAGGCGTCGAAATCGGCGACCGTGCAGAGGTGGACGTTGGGCGTGTCGTACCACTGGTAGGGCAGATTCCTCGACACCGGCATGCGGCCGGCGAGCAGTTGCAGGCGGTGCGCCCAGTAGCCGAAGTTCGGGAAGGTGACGATAGCCTCGCGGCCGACGCGCAGCATCTCGAGCACGATCAGCTCGGTGTGGCGCATCGCCTGCAGCGTCTGCGACAGGATCACGCTGTCGAAGCTCTGGTCGTCGAAGCCGGCAAGCCCCGATTCGAGATCGCTCTGGATCACGTTGACGCCGTTGCCGATCGAGGCGCGCACGCCGGCGTCGTCGATCTCGATGCCGTAGCCGGCCACGCCGCGCGATTCGCGCAGGTACGCGAACAGGCTTCCGTCGCCGCAGCCCAGGTCGAGCACGCGCGAGCGCGGCGCGATCCAGCCGGCGATGGTGGAGAAGTCGGGCCGCGTCGAGAGCGTCATCGCAACGCCCGCGCGAGATAGGTGCGCACGATCGCGTGGTATTGCGGCGTGTCGAGCAGGAAGGCGTCGTGCCCGTGCGGCGCGACGACCTCGGCGTAGGAGACGTCGCGGCGGTTGTCGACCAGCGCCTTGACGATCTCGCGTGACCGCGCGGGCGAGAAGCGCCAATCGGTGGTGAACGAGACGACCAGGAAGCGGCACTTCGCGGGCGCGAGCGCCTTCGCCAAATTCCCGCCCGCGGCAGCCGCCGGATCGAAGTAATCGAGCGCCTTGGTGATGCGCAGGTAAGTGTTGGCGTCGAAGTATTCGGAGAACTTCTCACCCTGATAGCGCAGGTAGGATTCGATCTCGAACTCGGGCGCGAACGAGTAGTTGAGGCCCTCGCGCAGGCTGCGGCCAAATTTCTCGCCCATCTGCTCGTCGGAGATGTAGGTGATGTGGCCGATCATCCGCGCCACGCGCAGGCCCCGCACCGGCCTCACGCCGTGCGCGTAGTAGTGTCCGCCGTGGAACTCCGGGTCGGTCATGATCGCCGCGCGCGCGACCTCGTTGAACGCGATATTCTGCGCCGAGAGGTTGGGCGCGGCGGCGATGACCAGCGCGTGGGCGATGCGCTCCGGGTAGCGGATCGCCCAGGACAGTGCCTGCATCCCGCCGAGGCTGCCGCCCATCACCGCGGCGAAGCGGTCGATGCCGAGGTAGTCGGCGAGCCGCGTCTGCGCATCGACCCAGTCCTCGACAGTGACGATGGGGAAGTCCGAGCCCCAGGGTTTTCCGGTCGCAGGGTTGATCGACGCCGGGCCGGTCGAGCCGAAGCAACTGCCCAGATTGTTGACGCCGACCACGAAGAAGCGGTCGGTGTCGACAGGCTTGCCCGGTCCCACCATGTTGTCCCACCAGCCTTCGCTGTCCGGCCGGCCCTCGTAGAGGCCCGCGACGTGATGCGAAGCGTTGAGCGCGTGGCAGACCAGGATCGCGTTGGAGCGCTCGGCGTCGAGCGTGCCGTAGGTCTCGTACGAAAGCTCGAACGCAGGCAGCGTCGCGCCCGATGAGAGCTTGAGCGGCGCGTCGAACAGCGCACGTTGCGGTTGCACGATGCCGATGGAGCCGGGCGCTGCGGTCATGATCCAAGGAACCCAACAAAAACCCGATCAGCTCGCGCTAATCGGGTCGGTGTGTCGGGTTGAAGCAACCTCGCCGCTTTAGCCGTATTTGTCGGAAGCCTCGCTCACCGGGACCTCCTTCGCGCCCGCAAGCTGATCGTCAAATCGGCGCGCGGGCGCTAGTTTACAGGCGCTTTGCGCGGTGTCAATGACGGCAAGCGCCGAATGACGCCTCAGACGGCGTTGAGCTTGTCGAGCAGTGTGGCGAGCTTCGCCGGCTCGTCGGTGCGCCGCATGCGCGCGACGAAGGCCCTGGCTTCGCCCACATCGCTGGTGAGCACGCGCTGCTTGACCGTGAGCAGATGCGCGGGATGCATCGAGAAGTTGGTGAGCCCCATGCCGAGCAGCAGCCGCGTGAAGCGCAATTCGCCCGCCATCTCGCCGCACACCGCGATGGGCGTGCCGCTCTTGTTCGCGGCGGCGATGGCGTGGTCGATCAGCCTGATCACGGCCGGATGCAACGCGTCGTAGAGCTGCGACACGGCCTCGTCGGCGCGATCCACCGCCAGCGTGTACTGGATCAGATCGTTGGTGCCGATCGACAGGAAGTCGAGCCGGCTCGTGAAGGCGCCGATCGAGAGCACGGCCGCCGGAATCTCGATCATGCCGCCGACCTCGATCCCGGGGTCGAAGCTCACGTTCTGCTCGTGCAGGCTCTCCTTGGCCTGGGCGATCAACGCGAGCGCCTGCTCGACCTCGCCGACCGAGGAGAGCATCGGCAACAGGATCTTCACCTTGCCGTAATGCGACGCACGCAGGATGGCGCGCAGTTGGGTGAGAAACAGCCGCGGCTCGGCCAGGCAGAAGCGGACCGCCCGCAAGCCGAGCGCCGGATTCGGCGCCACGCGCGTCAAGCCGTCCAGGCCCTCCTTGTGCTTGTCCGCACCCAGGTCGAACGTGCGAATGGTCACAGGTTGGCCTTTCATGCCAGCCGCCACCGCGCGATAGGCTTCGAACTGCTCGTCCTCGGACGGCAAGCCGTCGCGGTTCAGAAACAGGAACTCGGTTCGAAACAGGCCCACGCCGGTCGCGCCGCTCTCTCGGGCATGCTCGAGGTCTTCGGGCAGCTCGATGTTGGCCATGAGCTCGACCTTGCAGCCGTCGAGCGTCTGCGCCGGCATGCTCCGCAGCCGGCGCAGCTTCAGCCGCTCGAGCTCGAGCTCGTCCTGCCGCAGCCGGTACTCGGCGAGCACCGAGCGGTCGGGATTGACGATGACGACATTGCGCCCGCCGTCGACGATCAGCATTTCGTTCTCGCGAATCAGCGTGCGCGCGTTGTGCGTCGCCACGACCGCGGGAACGTTGAGGCTGCGGGCGACGATCGCGGTATGCGAGGTCACGCCGCCGAGATCGGTGAGAAACGCCGCGAAGTGGTGGTTCTTGAACTGGATGACGTCGGCCGGCGAGAGATCGTGCGCGACCACGATGGTGTGCTCTTCGGCGGCCGGGCGCATCGGACCCGGTTTGCCCATGAGCACCTTGAGCACGCGCTCGACGACTTGGACAACGTCGGCCTTGCGCTCACGTAGATAAGGATCCTCGATCGAATCGAACTGCTCGATCAGCATGCCGAGCTGCTGTGTGAGCGCCCATTCCGCATTGCACAGCTGCTCGGCGATCGCGCGCTTGGGCAGCTCGTGCAGCGTGGGATCGGTGAGAATCATCCAGTGCACGTCGAGGAAGGCGCCGAATTCCGCCGGCGCATCGCCCGAAGTCATGGCCGCGTGCAAAGCCTCGAGCTCCTTCTGCACGGCCAGCAAAGCCTGCGTCAGTCGCTCGATCTCGCCCGGCACCTGCTCCGGCGTGATCGAGTAGTGCGCGACCTCGAGGGTGGCGTGCGAGATGAGCTGCGCCCGCCCGATAGCGATGCCCCCGGATACGCCGATGCCGTGCAGCACGAAGCTCATCGCGTAAATTAGGGAATCTCTCAAATACCTCCGCGCGGTTGCGACGGCCGCGTTTCGGGATGGGATACCTCATTGGCCAATGAGGCAGCGAGCGACGTGTACCGGGCGTACACGAGCGAAGCTGCGACAAAGTAGACCGCCCGAAACGCAGCCGTCCCTCCGGGCTGCGGCAAAATGCGGCGCCTGCTTCGCCG
>DASVPH010000144.1:0-18775 GCA_036382945.1 Casimicrobiaceae bacterium | reverse complement strand
GTCGTAGCTGCCGTGGTGGATGCTGACCAGGCGCCCGAACTGGTTCCGCAGCACCAGGTCGAGGGCGAGGTTGCCGAACGCCATCGGCACGATCGAATCCAGCGCGTCGGGATCGCCCGAGCGCACGAGGTAGCCGAGCCGCTGGCTGACCACGTCGATGCGGCGCCCGTTGTTGAACTTCGCAGAGTATTCCTTCAGCGCCGTCGCGACGTTGTCGCCGATCCCGCCGAGCTTGCGGTGGCCGAACATGTCCGTCTCCACGCCCTCGAAGCTCATCTCTCCGAGCGAGGTGAGGCGCGCTCCCTCCGACACCAGCACGACCGAGTAGCGGCTCGGGTTGCGGTTGCGGTCGTAGGTGAGCAGCTCGGCGCGGTGCTCGACGTCGGCCGGGTGCTCGGGGATGACGCAGCGGTCGGCCGCCCCCGCCATGGACGGCAGCAGGGCGGTGAAGCCCGCGTAGCGCCCGAACACCTCGATGACCAGGAACCGCTCGTGCGAGCCCGCCGAGGTGCGCAGGTTGTGCGTCAGCTCGATCGTCCGCGTGACGCAGGTGCTGAAGCCGATGCAGTAGTCGGTGCCGTAGACGTCGTTGTCCATCGTCTTGGGGATGGCGACGACGTGCACGCCCTCGTCGTGCAGCCGCTTGCCGTAGCTCAGCGTGTCGTCCCCGCCGATCGGGATCAGAACGTCCACGCCCATGTGCTCGAGGTTCTTGAGCACGTCCTTCGTGACGTCGTTGATCTTCTGGTCGTAGCCGGTGAGGTGCGAGGGAACCCGGTCGAGCGGCAGGTGACTCGGCCGCGTCCTCGAGGTGTGAAGAAACGTCCCGCCGGTCCGCCCCGCCCGGTTGACGATGGCCTCGGTGAGCACCTGGATGCTCTCGGAGTTGTCGGCCTTCTCGTCTGGCACGTAGTCCACGAGCCCCGCCCAGCCGCGCCGGATGCCGATGACGCGGTGCCCGTCGCGCACCGCGCGGATGGTGATGGCCCGGATGGCCGGATTGAGCCCGGGGACGTCGCCGCCTCCGGTCAGAATGGCGATCGTGCGCTTGCCCGTCATGTCTTCCTCCGGCGCTCGGGGCGATCCGACCGCACGACGCGCCGGTAGAACTCCACGGCGCTGCCGGCTGCGGGATCGTTGCTGAGCGCACCGTTCAATCGCTCCAGGAACCCCGCCTCGAGGCGCGTGCCGTCCTTGCCCGCGAGCTCGATCGCGCGGGCCGCGTACCGCAGGACCTGCCGGCCTTCGTGGCCCGCGAAGTCGTCGAAGAACCAGCCGCACGACGTCATCGAGGCCAGCGCGAAGCGCCGCGCGTCCTTCGGCGCGCGCACCTCCCCCACCAGCCAGTCGACCGCCCTGCGCAGCGGCGCCCGCCACTTCTGCTGCGTGCCGTCCTTGATGTGGCAACCGCAATCGGCGCGCCAGCGTTCCACGCCGTGGACGCAGCTCCACGAGCTGGGCGCGACCAGTTTCGCGGCCTGCGCCGGTTTCCGCTCGGCGAGCAGCGCACCGAAATTGGTCACGCGCACGTCCGACCTGCTGCCCAGGTGCTCCAGCAGGGCGCCGAGGGCGAGGTCGCCGAACTTGTGGTGATGTCCGTACGTCTCGCCGTCGGCCGCGAGGCTGACCACTTCGCGCGCGGCGTCCGCGAGGAGAGCCTGCTCCCACGCCACGGCGTCCTTCAGGCTGGGGCCGAACGCGACGGCGTGGGAAAGGGCGCCGTCGTACACGCACAGCGCGATCGATCGTCCGCCGCCGGTGCGATAGCTCGCGGGAAGCCCGGCGGGCGGCTGATGTTCATCACCTGGCGCGCGCTCGCCGAGAACCCCTGGATGGAGGTGCCCAAGAAGATCGCGCTTTCCTTCCTTCCGCCGCCCGGCGAGAACGCGCAGACCTGCGGGCCGGGACCGTTCTCGATGGCGAGTCCCGAAGTGGTAGGCGCGCAGCTCAAGGCCGCGGGATTCGAGGATGCCCGCTTCGAGCCGATCGACGGTGAGGTCATGATCGGTGCCACGGTCGAGCAGGCGATGGAGTTCCAGCTCGCGCTGGGGCCCGCGGGCGAGATCGTGCGCGAAGCAGGAGCGCTCGCCGAGAAGCGCCGGCCGGAGATCGAAGCGGCGCTGCGCGCCGAGCTCGCCCGGCATCAGCGCGACGGCAAGGTGTTCATGCGCTCCGGCTCGTGGACGATCACCGCGCGCAAGCCCGCCGCGTAGCATCTGCTCGACCAGCATGATCGCGGTGACGATTCCCGGGTTCGGCGCGCTCGATCTCCGTCATCTCGTCCTCGATTACAACGGCACGCTGGCAGTCGACGGGAAATTGCTGCCGGGCGTGCGCGAAGCGCTCACGGCGTTGGCTGACCGGTTGGAGATCCACGTCATCACCGCCGACACGTTCGGGCTTGCGGGCACCGAGCTGGCCGGGCTGCCGGTGAACATCACAATCATCCCTCAGGCCGAGCAAGCCGAGATCAAGCTCGCGCACGTCGTGCGTCTCGGCACCGAGAGCGTGTTTGCGATCGGCAACGGACGCAACGATCGGAAGATGCTCGCCGCGGCGGCCGTCGGCGTCGCGCTCACGCAGGGCGAAGGCGCTTCGGCCGAGACCCTCGCCGCAGCCGACGTCGTCGCAACCCACGTCGTCGATGCGCTCGACTTGTTGCTCCACCCGAAGCGGTTGATCGCGACGCTGCGGTCCTGAACAGGTCGAATGGCTCCAATGGTCCACGCCGATCGCCTCAATCGCGCAGCTCCCGCCCCGTGAGCTTGATGAACAGATCCTCGAGATTCGCCGGCCGGTGCAGGTAGCGCACGGCTGGCGCATGCGCGAGCGCGGCGAGCAGCGGCGCCGCATCGCGCGCGTAGCAGAAGGCGGTCTCGCCCGCGAGCTCGAGCCGATCCGCGAGGCCTCTTCCGTGCGCTTCGGCCCAGGCACGGGCCGCGTCGCCGTACACCTCGATCACCTCCGGCTCGACGTGCGCCGCGATCAGCGCGCGCGGCGTATCGCTCGCGATCACCCGGCCGCGGTCCATGACGGCGAGCCGGGTGCACAGCCGCTCGGCCTCGTCCATGAAGTGGGTCGTGAGCAGGATCGTCTTGCCCTGCTTGAGCAGCTGCCGCAAGCCGTCCCAGATCAGGTGCCGCGCCTGCGGATCGAGCCCCGTGGTCGGCTCGTCGAGAATGAGCAGCTCGGGGTCGTTGACCAGAGCGCGCGCGAGGATCAACCGCCGCTTCATGCCGCCGGACAGCGTGCGGATGCTCTCGTCGGCTTTCCCGGCGAGTCCCGCGAACTCGAGCAGGTGCGGAATGCGCTCGTTGATGAGCGCGTCGGGCAGGCGGAAGTAGCGGCCGTACACGAGCAGATTCTCGATGACGGTGAAATCGGGATCGAGGTTGTCCATCTGCGGCACCACACCGACGCGGATCCGCGCCTCGCGCGCCGCCTTCGGCACGGGCTCGCCGACGAGCATGATGGTACCGGCGTTGGGATCGGTGAGCCCGAGGCAGCAGCGCAGCGTGGTCGTCTTGCCCGCGCCGTTGGGACCGAGCAGGCCGAAGCATTCGCCGCGGCGGATCGCGAAGTCGAGCCCGCGCAGGACCTCGTTGCCGCCGTACGCCTTGCGCAGCCCGACCACGGAAAGGACGACCTCGTCGGCCGCGTTCATTGGTTCGCGCCTTGGGACGGCCCGGCGGCGCTCATCGCTGCCACATGCCCGTGATGGCCCGCTGCAACTGCGGCAGGCGTCCGTGGAAGAAGTGCCCGCAACCGGGGAACACGAGGACGGGGAGCCGCTGCGGCCGCGCCCACGCCAGCACGTCGCCGAGCGCGACGACGTCGTCTTCCTCGCCGTGGATGACGATCGTGTCCGCGGGCACGTGCTCGAGCGCGAAGCGCGCCACGGCCGGTGCGACGAGCACCATGCGCTCCGGCGCGACGATGCGCGCGACGCGCGTCTGCACGTAGGTGCCGAAGGAGAAGCCGGCGAGCACCGGCGCTGTGGTGGCGAGCGCGGGGAGCTCGCTTCGCGCGAAGGCGAGCGCCGCGAGCGCGTCGTCGGTCTCGCCCACGCCCTCGTCGAACGCGCCTTCGCTCTTGCCGGCGCCGCGGAAGTTGGGGCGCACGCTGGCGTAGCCCAGCGCCGCGAAGGTCTTGGCGAGCGTCTGCGCGACCTTGTTGTCGAGCGTGCCGCCCTGCAGGGGATGGGGATGGGCGACGAGCGCGATGCCGCGCGGCTCCTGCTGCGCATGCGCGATGGGCAGGTTGAGCACCACCTCGAGCGCGCCCGCCGGCCCGGCGATCGTCGTGCGCCGCTCCCCGCGGACGTTGCCGATCAAATCTTGAGCCTTTCGACGACCTTGCCGTGGACGATGTGCGAGTCGATGATCTCGTCGATGTCGTGGCGGTCGACGTAGGTGTACCACACCGCCTCGGGATAGACGACCAGCACCGGACCCTCGTCGCAACGGTCAAGACAGCCGGCCTTGTTGATGCGCACCTTGCCCTTGCCGTCCAGATGCAATTGCTGGATGCACTGCTTGGCATACGCCTGCATGTCCGCCGAATGATGATTGTTGCAGCAGGCCTCGGGCGGGTCGCGCTGGTTGCAGCAGAAGAAGACATGGCGCTTGTAGTAGCTCATCGCGACATTCTATCGCGATCGTCGGCCTGCACTGGGCTCGAGCGCTGTCCCCAACCCGGCTGACCGGCGAGCCACAGCAGATACGTGCTGGCGAGCACGGGCCAGAGGACGAGCACGGCACGGGTGAGGCCGTTGAAGTGGAGCAACTGTCCGTACGGCCAATCGAACATCGCGAGCGGCGCGTGCGCCTGCCACATATCGGGCGCGAGCAGCGGAGCGACGAGCGAGGACAGGAGCGCGATCGCACACAGCGCGGTGCGAACGGGCCGCGGGAGCCGGATCGCGAGCATGAGCAGCAGCGCGCCGACGGCGACTCCCGCCGAGACTCCGGGCTTGAGCCACGATTCCCACGCCGCCGATTTCAGCAACAACAGTGCGGCGATGCTCTTCAGGAGGAGCGCCAGGCCGATCAGCGCCAGCACTGCGCCGCCGAGGTGGCGGCGCTGCCTCAGCAGCAGCGCGAGAAACAATCCGACGCCGACGACGTTGAACGCGCTCTGCGCGGCCTGCAGCAGCGTCCCGGCGACATCGCGCGCGAGCTCGAGCGAAGGATCGAAGGTCGCAGCGAACAGAGGTATGCCCGGATTGAGCTGCGATGCCAGCCATACGGCGAGGAGCGAAAGACCGAGATCGCCGACCCGGCCGTCGAGGAAAACCCGGTAGCGCCATTGCGCGACGCGCTCGCGAAAATCCCGCGCGCGATCGAGCGCCAGCGCGGCCCCACAGCCGACGGCAATGCCGACGGCGTTGGAGAAAAAATCGAAGCTGCTCGCGTCGCGCATGGGCAGGAACATCTGCAACGACTCCATCGCGAGCGAGAGCAGCGCGCCGATCCCGAGCGCCCTGGCGAGCCGCACCGCGGCGGGTCGCCTGCCGATCAGCGCGAGGAGGAGCCCGAAAGGCGCATACGCGATCGCGTTGATCGCGACATCGGCGCGGGTGAAGCGCGCCGGCCAGGGCGCGAGCAGGAAGAACGGCGTATCGGGCAGCGGCGCCATCCAGCCCGAGAACGGCGCCAGGCTGGCGTAGACGATCATCAGCGCATAAAGCGCAGCGAGATATTGCGGCAGCCGCGTCGGCGGCCGTCGCGGTGCAACAGCGGAGGGGGGCATGGCGGGCGCGGGACGCGCCTATTGTAGCTGTAGCGGCGCGAGGAGGCTGCCCGGGTTGAAACGGGGCGAACCCCGGAGTTCGCGCTACGCGCTCCCCCGGGTTACGCGCCCCGTAGGCTCGCGCCCACCGGCCTCAACGTCCCGCCTTGATCTCCGTCCACATCCGGCTGCGCAGCCGCCGCTGCGCGACCGTGAGATCCTTGAGCTGCTCGAGCTTCGCGGCGACCTCCTTGCTGGGAAAGATCGCGGGATTTTTCAGGATCTCCGGCTTGATGTATTTCACCGCGTCCAGGTTCGGGTTGCCCGACCCGATCAGGTTGGTGAGCTCGGAGGAGTTCTTGCCCTCGAGCATGAAGTTCATGAACTTGAGCGCGAGATCGGGCCGCGGCGCGTCCTTGGGGATCACCATGTTGTCGACCGCCAGCACCGCGCCCTCCTTGGGCATCCCCTGCAGGATGCGGAACGGGCGCTTGGCGGCCTGCGCGTCGAGGTTGGCCTGGAAGATGTCGTTCGAGTACCCGTGCACCAGCCAGATGTTGCCGACGGTGAGCTCCTTGATGTACGAGGAGGCGTTGAACGCGGCCCAGTACGGCTTCGCCTTGTTGATCAGCGCCTGGGCCTCCTTCCAGTGCTTCGCGTCGACGTCGTTGACGGAGTAGCCGAGGTACTTCAACGCCGCCGCGAACAGCTCGTTCGCGCTGTCGAGCACCGTGACCCGGCCCTTCACCTTCTCGAGGTACTTGGGCTCGAAGATCACCGCCCAGGTATCGGTCGGGAGCCCCAGCTCCTTCATCTTGACGTCGTTGTAGCCGATGATCGTGGTCGACATCGCGTAGGGCACCGAGTACCTGTTCCCCGGGTCGAAGGGCGTGTTGAGGTAGCGCGGATCGATATTCTTCAGATTCGGCAGCTGCGTCTTATCGATGGGCCTGAGCTGCTTGCCCTTGATCAGGGCATCGACCGCGTTCGAGGTCGGCACCAGCATGTCGTAGCCCTTGGCGCCGGCGGCGAGCTTGGCGAGCAGCTCGTCGTTGTCCGAGTAGTAGGTCTGTATGACGTCGCATTTGCAGAAACCCTCGAACCGCTTGATCGTCTCCGGGGCGATGTAGTTATTCCAGTTGTAGAGATGGAATTCGTCCTTGGCGGCGAGCGCGGGGCCGGCCACGAGCAACGCCGCCAGCGACGACGCGAACAATGCGAGGAGTGCCCTTTTCATCCTGCGATCTCCTGTTGGGAGCGCAACACCGTGGGTGAGACCTTGGTTGCAATGATGATAAGCGCCAGCGTGAGCAGCATCAACAGGCTGGACACGGCGTTGACCTCGGGCGTCACCGCGATCTTGATCATGGAGTAGATCTGCAGCGGCAGCGTCACCGTACCGGCACCGGCGGTGAAGAAGGTGATGACGAAGTCGTCGATCGACAGCGTGAAGGCCATCAGCGCCCCGGCGATCACGCCGGGCATGATGAGCGGCAGCGTCACGTAGCGGAACGCCTCCCAGGGCGAGGCGCCGCAGTCGCGCGCCGCCTCGGTCAGGCTCTCGTCCATGCCGGCCAGGCGCGCCCGGACGACGATTGCCACGAAGCCGATGGAGAAGGTGATGTGCGCGAGGGTGACCGAGACGAGCCCGAGCGTGAAGTCGATCAGCACGAAGAAGATCAGCAGGCTCACGCCCATCAGGATCTCGGGAATCGCGATCGGGGCGAGCACCAGGATCGACAGCAGGCGGTTGGGAAAGCGATACATGGCCACGCCCGCCGCGGTCCCGAGCACGGTCGAAACGAGGCTCGCCGTGGTGGCGATCATCAGCGAGTTTCCGGCGGCGAAGATCATGTCCTGGTCGTGGAAGAGCGTGTCGTACCAGCCCAGGGTGAATCCCACCCACTCGGCGTTGAGCCGCGAATCGTTGAACGAATAGACAACGACGATCGCGAGCGGCACGTACAGGAACGCGTAGCCGGCGCCCGCCGCGATCCAGAGCCCGAGCCGACGCTTAGCTGCCACTAGGCCCGCGCCTCTTTCAGGCTCGAAGGGGTACCGAGATTGTGCCGGGCGACCCAGGCGGCGAGCCCGGCGAGCGCCAGCGCGGCCACGGTCAGCACGATCGAGAGCACGCTGCCGAAAGGCCAGTCGCGCGTCTCGAGGAACTGCTGCTTGATCACGTTGCCGATCAGGCTGTCTTCCGGGCCGCCGAGGATGTCAGGAATGGCGAAGATCCCGAACGCCGGAATGAACACCAGCGCCCCGCCGGCGTACACCCCGGGCAGCGACAGGGGAAAGGTGATGCGCCAGAAACGCTGCCAGGCGCTGGCGCCGAGATCCTGCGCGGCTTCGAGCAGCGCCGGGTCGTGCTTCTCGAGATTGGCGTAGAGCGGCAGCACCATGAAGGGCAGCGACACGTACACCAGCGCCACCAGCACCGCGAAGGCGCTGAACAGCAGCGGCACCGGCTCTTGGCCGAAGGTCGCGAGCACGCCGTTCACCGTGCGCGCGAGCGCGGCGTTCGGGCCGAGGATGATCATCCAGGCGTAGATGCGGATCAGGAAGTTGCTCCAGAACGGCAGGATCACGAGCAGCAGCAGCAGGTCGCGGTAGCGCTTGGAGCTGCGCGCGATGAGCGCGGCGAGCGGGTAGGCGAGCGCCAGGCTGAAGAGCGTGGTGAGAAACGCGTACCAGACCGATTTGAGAAAGATCTGCGCGTAGATCGACTCGGTGAAGAAGCGCGCGTAGCTGTCGAGGTTGAGGTCGATGTGCCCCTCTTCGTAGAGCGGCGCGAGCCCGCCGAACTCGCCCGGCGTGCGAAACGAGGCGAGCACCATGATGAGCGAGGGGATCGCGAAGAAGACGATGAGATAGACAAGCGGCGGGCCGCTGACCAGCCAGCGGCCGATGCGGGAAGCGGTGCGCGCGGGCATCGCGCTACTCTTCGATGAAGTGGCCGGCGTCGACCGCCCAGCTCACCTCGACCTGATCCCCGGGCTCGAAGAAGCGGGCCCGGCCGCTCTGCGAATTGGCGAGCAGCGCCTCGACGTGCACGCCTCCGGGGGCGGCGACCTTGTACACCGTGACGTCCCCCATGTAGAGCAGCTCGCTCACCGTCCCGCGATAGTGATTGTCGGGCGTGCCCTGCGGGGCGGTCGCTTCGATGCGGATCTTCTCCGGGCGCACCGCGACCGAGCCCTCGCGCCCGGCCGCGGGGCGCGAGTCGGTGGCCACCCGCACCAGCCCGAGCCCGTCGACGTCGAGCGTGACCACACCGCTGGCATTGTCCCGGATCGGGCCGGAAAACAGGTTGCAGTGCCCGATGAAATCGGCCACGAAGCGCGTGCGCGGAAAGCCATAGATCTTCGACGGCTCGTCGATCTGCTCCACGCGGCCCTTGTTCATCACCGCGATGCGATGCGAGAGCGCCAGCGCTTCGGTCTGGTCGTGCGTCACGTAGACGAAGGTGATGCCGACTTCCTTTTGCAGGTTGATGAGCTCGAGCTGCATCTCCTCGCGAAGCTTCGCGTCGAGCGCGGCGAGCGGCTCGTCTAAGAGCAGGACGGTCGGATGCGTGACGAGCGCGCGGCCGAGCGCGACGCGCTGGCGTTGCCCGCCGGAGAGCTCGTGCGGGTAGCGCTTGCCCAAGCCCTGCAGGCGCACGTCTTCCAGCGCCGCGGCGACCTTGGCGCCGATCTCGGCGGCGGGCGTGCTGGCCATCTGCAGCGGGAAGGCGACGTTGCGCTCCACGGTCATGTGGGGAAAAAGCGCGTAGCTCTGGAACACCATCCGCATCGGCCGGCGCTCCGGCGGCTGGCCGACGAGGTCGTTGCCCTTGAGCAGGATGCGCCCGCCGTCCGGAACGTCGAAGCCCGCGATCATACGCAACAGCGTCGTCTTGCCGCAGCCCGACGGTCCGAGGAGGGTGAAGAACTCGCCGGCTTCGATGCCGATGCTGACGTTGTCGACCGCCGTGAACTCGCCGAAACGGCGGGTGACGTTCTGAATGTCGAGCAGCGCCATTTCCCCGGCCCTATTTTGCCCGGCGGATTGTAGCAAAATGAAGGCTGCTCCTACGCCGGGCTCTCCCCGCTCGGGCGAGGTTCGCCTCCCGGTTTCCGCAACGCTGCGTTCGCCGTCGGGGTCCTTGCGGCGCCCGCCATCTCGGCGTCGGCCGAGCACGCGCGCACCTGCCGGCTCGACCCCGCTGCTCGCGCCGCTACAGACGCCCCTGCGCGTCGCCCGACCAGTACAGCGGCCGCAGCCCGTGCTCGATGTAGGCGTGCAGCGACGAGTACGGCCATTTCCGCGGCGAGCGCACCAGACCGTGCCGCACCGGGTCGGCATGGATGTAGTCGACCTGTTGCTGCACCTCGGCCTCGTCGCGCAGCAGCCGTTCGTCGAACGCGCGCCACAGCCTCGCCCCGCCGAGGATGCGCTCGAAGAGCGCCTGGATGAGGCGCCAGCGCGCGGCGCGCGCCGTGTCGCCCGCGGGCAGCGCGAAGATGCAATGCAGATGGTCGGGGAGGATGACCCCCGCGGTCAGCGTGAACGGATAGCGATCGTGGCAGGCGCGAAACGCGTACCACAGCGTGTCCACGTGGTCGGTGAGCGTGTTCGAGCACGCGTCTTCGAGCGTGGCGGTGAAGAAGTGCCGGGTGGGGGCGGAGCTGCCGCGTTGATCTATGTCCACCCCCGCACTGTCGCGCAGCGGCGTTGCCGCGACGTGCGACTTTCGGCCGATGCGGACGGCCGAGCCCGAGCTCCCTTACGGCGAGCGCGGCTCCGGCGGCTTGTTGCCGAGCGCGGCGAGCAGCTCCAGCGGCAGCGGGAAGACGATGGTGGAGCTCTTGTCGCCGGCGATAAGCGCCAGCGTCTGCAGGTAGCGCAACTGCATCGCCTGCGGCTGCTGCGCGAGCATGCGTGCGGCCTCCAGTAGCTTCTCCGCCGCCTGCTGCTCGCCTTCGGCGTGGATGATCTTGGCGCGCCGCTCGCGCTCGGCTTCCGCCTGCCGCGCGATCGCACGGACCATCGACTCGTTGAGGTCGACGTCCTTGATCTCGACGTTGGACACCTTGATGCCCCAGGCGTCGGTCTGCGTATCGAGCACGCGCTGGATGTCGAGGTTGAGCTTCTCGCGCTCGGCCAGCAGCTCGTCGAGATCGTGCTTGCCGAGCACGGCGCGCAGCGTGGTCTGCGCGAGCTGGCTGGTCGCCTCGAGGAACTTCGCCACCTGGATCACCGATTTGGCCGGATCGACCACACGGAAGTAGAGCACCGCGTTCACCTTGACCGAGACGTTGTCATGCGTGATCACGTCCTGCGGCGGGACGACGATGACGATGGTGCGCAGGTCCACCCGCACCATCTGCTGCACGCCCGGAATCAGGATGAAGAGCCCCGGCCCCTTGACCTTCCAGAAGCGGCCGAGCTGGAACACCACCGCACGCTCGTACTCGCGCAGGATCTTGAGCGACGCGACGAGCAGGATGACGACAATGATGAAGACCACACCGCCGAACCCCAGTCCGAAGAACATGTCTTTAGGCTCCTTCGTTCGCTCGCTCGAGCGGAGCGACCGTCAGCACGAGGCCCTGACGGCCGGTGACGCGGACGTTCTGGCCGCGCTTCAGTGGTACCGGGCTCTGCACGCGCCACTGCTCGCTGTGCACGCGCGCCCAGCCCTCGGCTTGCACGTCTTCCAGCGCCACACCGACGGCGCCGATCAGCTCCTCTGGGCCGGTGACGATCGGCCGCTGGCGCGCGCGCAGCGCGAGCCCCGCCACGACGAACACGAACGCGGCCGAGATGAGGGCCATGGAGGCGATGAGCCAGAGCGGGACGCCGAACCCCGGCACATCGGTGTCGATGAGCATGATCGCGCCGATCGAGAACGCGATCACGCCGCCGACGCCGAGCGACCCGTAGGTGGGAAAGAAAGCCTCGGCGACGATGAAGGCGAGGCCGAGCAGGATCAATGCCAGCCCAGCGTAATTGATGGGCAGCATGTTGAGCGCGAACAGGCCCACCAGCAACGCGATGCCGCCGACGACGCCGGGCAGCACCCAACCCGGATTGGAGAACTCGAAGAACAATCCGTAGACGCCGATCAGCATCAGGATCAGCGCCACGCTCGGCTCGGTAATGATGGCGAGGAACCGGCTCTTCCAGTCCGGAGCGAGCGTGACGATGTTCGCGCCGGAGGTCGCGAGCGTCCGCTCGCCTCCGCTCGTCATCACCTTGCGGCCGTCGACCTTGGCCACGAGGTCGGGCACGTCGCGCGCGGTGAGATCGATCACGTGCTGCGCGAGCGCCTCGTCGGCGGACAGGCTGACCGCTTCGCGCACCGCGCGCTCGCCCCAGTCCGCGTTACGGCCGCGAAGCTGGGCCAGCCCCCGGATGTACGCGGCCGCGTCGTTGGTCTGCTTCCGGGTCAGTGTGTCCTCCGACCCGCGCGACTCCCCGCCGGCCTTGCTCTTGTCCTTGTCCTTGTCGGGCGACTTGGGCGGCGAGGACGGCGAGGGCATGCCGATCTGGATGGGTGTCGCGGCGCCGAGGTTGGTTCCCGGCGCCATCGCCGCGATGTGGCTCGCGTAGAGGATGTAGGTGCCGGCGCTGGCGGCGCGCGCGCCGCTAGGACCGACGAACACGGCGACCGGAACGCGCGAGGCGAGAATCGCCTTGATGATCTCGCGCATCGACGTGTCGAGGCCTCCGGGCGTGTCGATCTGCAGGATCACGAGCTGCGCGTCTTCCTTGTCCGCGCGCTCGATCCCGCGGGTCACGAACTGCGCGGTGGCGGGCCCGATGGCGCCGGCGAACGGCAGCACCAGCACTGTCGGCGGGGCGGCGTTGACTCGTCCCGCGGTCAGTGCGAGCGATGCAAATGCGACCAGCGGCAGCAGCTTCACCGTCTTCACGCGAAATGCCTCGCGGAATCAGGTATGGAAGGTGATTATTGCAGAAAACCACGTCAGCCGCGCGCCGGGTCCGGGACGCGTCGACGCGCAGCTCCCGGGGCGGGCGGAGCGAACCCCGGGTCGCCATCGCAATGCGCGCCCGGGGTGTGGCGCGTCCACGCTTCACTCCAGGCTCATCGGGCTTCGCGCTGGAGAGTGGGCATGGCGCTTCGCGCGGGAGCCCGGGCTACGGATCGCTCCGGGGGCTACGCCTTCTGCGCGACGCGCGTCGGCGCGGGCGTCGCGGCCGCCCGCCGCCGCTGGAGCAACACGATCGCGCCGAGCACGGCAAGCGCGGGAAGATAGAGCCACTGCTTGGCCGGCTGCGGCGCCGGCGTCTCGATGCCGGTGATGGTGAAGCCCTGTTCCAACCCGGCCTTGTCCGCGGCGCTGCGCAGGTTCACCGCGGCGATCTGCACGCCGGTCGGGACCGCCAGGGTCGTCAATCCGGAACGCAACAAGCGCTGCACGACGGGTCCTTGATCGCCCAGCGGCAAGAGGACGGTTTTCTTCACGTCCTTGCCTTCGAGGCTCGTGCCTTCGATGCGCACGCGCAGGCCGCTTCCCGCCGGCGCTGCACGCACGAACTCCGTGAATTTCTGCGCCGGCTCGACCTCGTACTTCGGGTAGGCGAGATCCACCCAGAAGTCCGGGCGCAGCAGCGTGAAGGTGACGAACAGCATGACGACCGACTCGTACCACCGGCTGCGGGTGAGGAACCAGCCTTGCGTGGCCGCGGCGAACACGAGCATCGCGGCGATCGCGGCGGCGACCGTAACCGCGAGCTGGCCGAACGATCTCACCCCGATCAGCAAGAGGTCGGTGTTGAAGACGAACATGAAGGGCAGGATGCCGGTGCGCAGGCTGTACCAGAACGCGGTGAGCCCCGTGCGCAGGTAGTCGCCGCGCGAGATCGCCGAGGCCGCGAATGCGGCGAGCCCCACGGGCGGGGTCACGTCGGCCATCAACCCGTAGTAGAAGACGAACATGTGCACCGCGAGCAGTGGCACCACGAGCCCGCTCTGCGCTCCCAGCTCGACCACCACCGGCGCCATCAGCGTCGAGACCACGATGTAGCTCGCGGTGGTCGGCATGCCCATGCCGAGGATGATGCTGGCCAGCGCGACGAGGAACAGCATGCCGAGCAGGTTGCCCGCGGATATCGTCTCCACCAGGTCGGTCATGACCAGCCCGAACCCGGTGAGCGTGACCGTGCCCACGACGATGCCGGCCGCCGCGGTGGCGATGGCGATGCCGATCATGTTGCGCGCTCCGGTCGCGAGCCCGTCGAGCAGATCGTGCCAGCCCGAGCGCAGCCTCGCGCCGAGCGCGGCCTCGCCGCGAAAAATCGCAATCAGCGGCTTCTGCGTGAGCAGGATCACGATCAGCGCGGCGGTGGCGTAGAACGCCGACAATCCGGGGGAGAGGCGCTCGACCAGCAGCACCCAGATCAGCAGCACGACCGGCAGCAGATAATGCAACCCGGCGAGGAGCGTTTCCTTGAGCGGCGGCAGCTCGAGCACCGGCGCGTTCGGGTCGTCGACGGTAAGATCGGGCTCGGCGGCGACGATGCGCAGCAGCGCGACGTAGGCCGCGGCGATCAGGCCAAGCACGATCCAGATCGCCGCCGCGCCGAAGAGGTCCTTGACCCACCCCAGGCCGTAATAGACGACGTTGGCGAGGAGCACCAGCGCCGCGAGCGTCATCCCGATCCCGGCGATGCGCCCGAGCGTCGAGGTGCCGGGGCGCGGCGGCAGGCCCTTGATGCCCCGCTTGCACGCCTCGAGGTGCACGATGTAGAAGAGCGCGATGTAGGAGATCACCGCCGGCAGCGCGGCGCTCTTGGCGATCTCGATGTAGGGCACACCGACGTATTCGGCCATCAGGAACGCCGCCGCGCCCATGACCGGCGGCATGATCTGGCCGTCCACCCCGGCCGCCGTCTCGATGGCGCCCGCCTTTTCCGCCGAGTAGCCGACGCGCTTCATCAGCGGAATCGTGAACGTGCCGCAGGTCACGACGTTGGCCACCGAGGAGCCCGAGATCGTCCCCATCAACCCGGAAGCGACGACGGCCGCCTTGGCCGGTCCGCCGCGCATGTGCCCGAGAAAGGCGAACGCGACCTTGATGAAATAGTTACCGGCGCCCGCCTTCTCGAGCAGTGCCCCGAACAGCACGAACAGGAAGATGTAGCTCGCGGACACACCGACCGCCACGCCGAACACGCCTTCGGTCGACAGCCAGTAGTGCGACACGGCCTTGGTGAGCGAGACGCCCTTGTGCTGCACGATCGCCGGCATCCAGGGGCCCGCGAAGGCGTAGAAGAGCATGAACCCGGAGATGATGGTGAGCGGCAAACCGACCACGCGCCGGGTCGCTTCCAGGAGCAGCGCCATGCCGACGATCGCGGTGGCGAAGTCGAGCGTCGTGGGTTCCCCCGGACGGGTCGCCAGCTCGCGGTAGAACAGGAACAGATACGCGGCGGAGAATGCGGCGACCGCGGCCAACACCCAGTCCTGCACGGGGATCCGATCGCGCGGCGAGGACTTGCGGAAGGGATACGCGAGATAGCCCAGGAACAGCGCGAGCGCAAGATGCAGCGCGCGCATCTCGGTGTCGTTCAGGATGAATGTATTGAGCGCGAACGGCAGCGGCGAGGCGTACCAGAGCTGCAGCAGCGACCAGCCGATCGCCACCGCCGAGAGGGCGGCGCGCGCGACTCCGACGGGCTTGCGCCCGCCGAGGTCGGCCTGTGCTACCAGCTCGCGGACGTCGACGTCTTGCACCACTTGTTCAGAGTACCCTTATCGTCGCGACGGCGCAGGCGTCGTCCCGGCGAAGGCCGGGACCCAAGTTGGCGCGTTCATGCGTTCACGTAACAAACTTGGATCCCGGGTCTCGCGCTCCCGCGCTCGCCCGGGATGACGCATCCGTTTCCAATCGCGGCCCGTCCTCAGTTACCAAAATAAGCGGGCCGCTCTTGGACGGATGCGTCACTTGATCCAGCCTCTTTCCCGGTAGTAGCGCGCCGCGCCTTCATGCAGCGGCGCGGAGAGCCCGTTCTTCACCATTTTCTGGGGATCGAGGTTGGCGAAAGCCGGATGCAGCTTCTTGAACTCGTCGAAATTGTCGAACACCGCCTTGGTGATGGCGTAGACCGTATCGGCCGGGGTCTTGACCGAGGTCACCAGCGTGGCCAGCACGCCGTAGGTCGTGGTCGGCTGCGGATTGTTCGCGTACATGCCGCCGGGGATCGTCGCGTAAGCGTAGTAGGGGCTCTTCTCCACCAGCGCGTCGATGGCGGGGCCGGTGAGCGAAACGAGCTTGGCGCCGCAGGCGGTGGTCGGGTCCTGGATGTTCGCCGACGGATGCCCGACGGCGTAGAAGAAGCCGTCGATCTTGTTGTCGCACAGCGCCTGCCCCTGCTCGTCGGCCTTCAGCTCGGAGGCCAGCGTGAAGTCCGAGATCTTCATGTTCAGCACGCCGAGCAGCTCGTCCATCGACGCGCGCGTGCCCGAGCCCGGATTGCCGACGTTGAAGCGCTTGCCCTTGAAGTCGGTGAAGGTCTTGATGTTCGCTTCCGGCCGCGCCACGACTGTGAACGGCTCGGGATGCACCGACATGACCGCGCGCAGATCCTTATCCGCCTGCTTGAACGGGCCGGTGCCGTTGTAGTCCTGGTACTGCACGTCGGACTGCGCCATGCCGAAGTCGAGCTCGCCGGCCTTGATGGTGTTGACGTTGTAGACCGAGCCGCCCGTGGACTCGACCGAGCAGCGCAGTCCGGTCTTGGCGCGATCCTTGTTGACCAAGCGGCAGATCGCGCCGCCGACCGCGTAGTACACGCCGGTGACCCCACCGGTGCCGATGGTCACGAACTTCTGTTGCGCGAGCGCGCTCGCCGGCATGCCGAGCGCGAAGGCGACCGCGGCGCTCGCCGCGAGCATGGCCGCGGCGCGCCCGGTCGGGCGATGACCTAGACTCGTGTGCATGGTGCTCTCCCTGTGCGCCGGCTAAACCGGCGAGGTGTTGTGAATGAAAGCTTCATACGGTGAAGGCGTAGCGACCCACACCGGCCCCGAGTCATGCGGAGGTGCCTGCGAGGGCACCGTCGAAGCGTTGACAGGGGTACGTGCGGGCCGGGTATCCAGCCGCGAAAGAACATCCCTTTGGGGTGCCGACGCTGTAAGGAGAAGCGGAAGGCAACACCGACTGTCTCGATACCGCGAGAGGCAGGCGGACCCCGCGCGGTCGCAGACCCCGTGCACGCAAGGAAACACCTCGCCTGGGAACCGGGAGAGCCCTCGTCTGCCCGCGGTTGCGGAAGTGGCGG
The DNA here is from genome assembly GCA_036382945.1 of Casimicrobiaceae bacterium. Taxonomy (GTDB): domain Bacteria; phylum Pseudomonadota; class Gammaproteobacteria; order Burkholderiales; family Casimicrobiaceae; genus PALSA-1003. The sequence continues at coordinate 1,750 of DASVPH010000144.1, read as the reverse complement.
GCCGTGTCGGGAAGTCGATAGACGTACGCCGACGATGAACGGACCAGGGAAGTCGGACAGGCCTGTAGTACCCGCGAAGTCCCCGAACAAGACCGGAGCAGCGGTGGCGGAGGGGATGGAGGGAAGGGGTCTGGCTAAAGGGAACCCGCCCGAGCAAAACGCGCTCCGGATGCAGAGCCGGGACAGCGTGCACAGTGCGCTCGAGCGGGTACGTCAGGCAGCAAAGAAAGATAGGACGATGCGGTTCACCGCGCTGCTGCACCATGTCTACAACCTGGACACCCTGCGTACGGTTTACTTCAGCTTGAAGAAGGAAGCGGCTGCGGGTGTGGACGGGGAGACGTGGAGGCACTACGGCGAGACGCTGGAGGAGCATCTCCAGGATCTCTCCGAACGGCTCAAACGCGGCGCCTACCGAGCCAAGCCGGTACGTAGGGTGTACATCGCCAAAGACGGTGGCGGGCAACGCCCGCTGGGCGTGACGGCGCTGGAGGACAAGCTCGTCCAGCGTGCCACCGTTGAGGTGCTCAACGCCATCTATGAAACGGACTTCCTCGGCTTCTCGTATGGGTCTCGCCCCGGGCGCAGCCAGCATGACTGCTTGGATGCGCTCTACGCGGGACTGCTTACGCGACCGGTGAACTGGGTGCTCGATGTCGACCTCCGTGCGTTCTTCGATTCGATCGACCACGGCTGGTTGGTCAAGTTTGTCGAGCACCGCATCGCCGACCGACGCATCGTGCGACTCATCCAGAAATGGCTGAACGCCGGGGTGTTGGAAGACGGTAAGCACCGGGACGTGGAGCAAGGTACGCCGCAAGGCGGCAGTGCATCGCCGTTGTTGGCCAATATCTATCTTCACTATGCGTTCGACCTGTGGGTCCAATCGTGGCGGCGCAAGCACGCGCGCGGCGAGGTGATCGTCGTGCGTTACGTTGATGACCTCGTGGTTGGATTCCAGGTGAAGTCCGATGCCGAGCGGTTTCGCGCTGAGCTGGCCGAGCGGTTGGCCAAGTTCGCGCTGCAACTGCATCCCGAGAAGACCCGACTGCTGGAGTTCGGCCCTTATGCGGCCGAGCGCCGCAAGCGAGCGGGCCTGGGCAAGCCCGAGACGTTCAACTTCCTTGGCTTCACGCACATCTGTGCAACCAAACGAAGCAATGGACGTTTCACGGTGCTGCGGCAGACGATACGCAAGCGCTTGCAGGCGAAGCTCAATGCGGTGAAGGCCGAATTGCGGCGACGCATGCACGCGCCGATCCCGGTGCAGGGTCAATGGTTGAGCGCGGTTGTTGCCGGGCACATCCGCTACTACGGGGTGCCCATGAACAGCCCGGCGTTGCATCTGTTTCGGTTTCAAGTGGGCCGCCTGTGGCATCGCGCGCTGTGCCGGCGCAGCCAGAACGGTCGCGTTCGCTGGGACCGCATGCGGCGCCTGCTCAAACGCTGGCTGCCTCTTGCGCGCGTATGTCATCCCTATCCTCTACGCCGCCTTGGCGTCATCACCTGAGGCAAGAGCCGGATGCGGGAAAGCCGCTCGTCCGGATCTGTGGAGGGGGTTATGGGCAACCATGATTCCTACTCCGACTCGAGCGCGTCGAGCCGACACGTGTCCGTATCAGCGTCGCATCAAGAGATCAGGCCCGCTAGTCGCTAGACGTAGGCATAGCCCAGCGAAGTGATGCTTCGGACGTCCGGCTCGGTGTAACTCCACGGATCCATCACTGCGTCGGCGCCGGTCAGCGGCGGG
>DASVPH010000143.1:0-34747 GCA_036382945.1 Casimicrobiaceae bacterium | reverse complement strand
CCGCTGACGATCCGCCGTTCTGATCAATCGCGTGCTTGGCCGCTGCGCACTGCGTGCCCGGCGTCACAGTCGTCTTGCTGGCTCACCGGCAAATCCGCACCCACCCCCAAAATGACGCGCTTCTGCAACCCCGCCAACAATAAGGGCCGTCTGCGCGTCCGTCTGCTTGTCGCAAAGGGAAAACGTCCGCTTGCCGAGGTCACGGTAGAGCTTTGCCAAATCGGGGACGTTCGTCGCCCCGCCGGCGTCGATCGTGCAGATGCCAAGCGCCTCCAAGGAGGAATACGTATCGGGTTTCAGCTCCACCAGGCGCCGGCACACAACAGGAAATGATGCGGCTTCCGTTGCGCCTTCGGCGACAAGAATGCGGCGAGCCAGCAGACCTTCGCAGAAGCGGGTACGAAACTCCTGGCGATAGCGCTTTGGCTTCACGCTGTCGGGCAGGTTGATTGCGGACTGACCAAGGGTCCCGTGCGCGTCCCGCGCCAGGACGACGGTCTCATCAAGCGCAAACTCTTCAAGGACATATGGCGAATGGGACGTAAAGATGGTCTGCGACGCCAGCTTGCGAATTTCGTGGACGATTCGTTTCTGGGCGTAAGGCGGAATGGCTGTTTCCGGCTCCTCCATCGCGAAGATGACGTTTTGCTTGTCCTCGGCGATCTGGGACAGCATCGCCAGCACGAGCATGTTGATGGTTCCCGTGCCCTGCCGGTAGAACGGCGCCGCATGGCTACCCTCACCCGTGGCGATGAACGCTGTGATTACCTTCCGAAGGTGATCCCGGGTTAAGTTCGACACTTTGAGATGCGGCTCGATCCCCCACTCCTTCGGCACGTATTTCTTGAGCGCGGTGTTGATGCTCTCCAGCACGCCTGAGATGCCCAACTCCGGGTCGCTCGCAACCGAATAGGATGCCAGCTTGCCGAGCGTGTCTTCCCACATCTGTGGCCTAACCTCTTTCAGGCGCAAGATGATGTCGAGCAAACTGCCCCGCTCCAGGCTAAGGGCGCGTGAGCCCGTGCGCAGCGAGCGAAGATAGAGGAAGCCGCAAATCTGCTTGTCTTTCTTCGAGAATCCGGCGGGGTTGTCACCTTCGGAGAGACTGCGGGTGAAGTAGGTCTTCCCCTCGAAGTCATCCTCTTCCGGGTCGTACCAACCGATGAAGGTCACCCGGAGCGCCTCGGTGATCGAGGCTGCGTCAACACCGGCGGGGTTGGGGTGTTCGTAGAAAGTGTCGTTCGCCGTGTCCCAGAATTCGATGTAGTCGCCGAACCTAGCCTTTTGCTCCTCAGCCAAGTCCGTAACGGTGACCTCGATCTCGATCCGCGGGGATTTAACGCCAGCGTCCCCGTCTCCCTGAGCGGCAGCGGGGGCAACGCCAGCCACGGCGTCTTCGCCATTTGCGGCTTCAACGACTGCCTCGGGTTGGCCGCCATCGCCACCCTCCGCCGCAGCAGCGGCGGCGGCGATGTATTGCCCTTGATAGAAATCGTGCTCGTCTATCGGTGGCGTGCGGTTAAGACGATCTGGCCCGAGGGCCAGGTCAATTGCCTCAAGTATTGTTGTCTTGCCGGTGTTGTTGTCGCCGATCAAGACGGAGTGCTTCGGGAAGAAGATGCTCGCACTCTGAATGCCACGAAAGTTCTTAATTCTTAGACGTGATATCTGCATGCCTGCCCTTCATTGGCCTTGTATCAACTCTTGGCTTCGGATGCCTCGCTCACGTAGCGATGGCGTCCGAATCTCCTCCCACTTTTCTGTTTCCCCGGCGCCGCAAGAACACATCGGCGGATTCTTAGCTCCGGCTTCGCACGAAGCGGCGTGTCGCGTCCGTCCGCGCAATGTCAACGGCTACGAATGGACCCGACATCAGGGCGGTAAGGAGTTTTATGGCGCCGCGCTCACCGAGGAAAGCGATTGCCGGATTCAAACGCCTCGGCGCCCACCCATAGCGCACCGCGATTTCCCTTGGCTCACTCGGAAAGTTGGTATCGTTCGCCAAATCTGCTGCGAGTCGTAGTGCATCCTGCGCGGGGTCCCAATCCATCCAGAAACGGTCAAAAGCCGCAAATAGCCCCGGCTTCGGCCAAACACTGTCGAAGCTCACTTGCACCATGCCACGCAGTTCGTGCAGGGCGTCCGTCACGTCCTCCGCGGAGAGGTCAGTTTCAGTAGCCAGGTCAGCCGTCGTCTTCTGCGGATCGGCAAAGTTACCGTGTTGTGTCGCCGTCACGAAGACCTTCGCCACTGCCGTCGCGGCCGGGGAGTAACCCGTCTTGGGTTCGTGAGCGGCGGCTGGCGCCGGGCCGAGAGCTGGCTTGCGACTCAGGCCGTGAATGTCGTTGATCAACTGCTGCAGGTTGGCGCCGGCGGCGTCGATCTCCGGCGACAGCATGCCGGATAGCAGTGGCGGCAGTTGCGCGACTTGAAGACCGTGGCGCAACGGGATGAACGTGCATTGATCGCGTATCCTGAGCACCAGCCCGGCATCCATTTCCAGGTTGACCCATGGCTTTGTGACAGAGATTGGCGTGAGCAGCACTACGAAGTGCGTGCAGTTGGCGAGCCCATGATCGATCTTCTGCCGAAGACTGTCGCCTGCCCGAATCTCCCACTCAGCCCACCACGTTTCGATGCCCTGCGCCTGCAGGCCGGTCGCGATCGCTTCCGCGAGCGTGCGATCCTCTGAAGCGTAACTAAGAAACACGTGCGGAACATTCACCGCCCCCTCCGAGAAACGCACTGCCTGCAGCTCATCCGGCGTTAGACGCTCACGAACAAGGGCGAGCAATTCGGTTGAGCCTTCGACCAACAGAAACATCTCGTCGAGTGATTCGCCTCGAACCACTACCGTTGGAAATTCACCTGTATCGGGATGCCGAATCGATTCGATCCGCTCACGTAGGGCGTCGGCTGCCGTCTTGGCCACCGCAGCCATCAGCTCCTTTTCAACGTCTCCCGGGTTTACGCTCCGTCCCTGAATCGTGAATTTGATCATCTGGCGCCGCTTTCGTTACTGGGTGACCGTACGGTACGCCACAGGTAGCTGCTCGTTTCCAGCGGGCGGTTTCGCCAGTTTCCGCGCGCGCTTCACGATTCCCGCCGCTGCCGGCCTGCGCGAGGTCGCAAGCGCGTGATTCGGGGTTACAGCTATTTGGTGGGCCACTGGTACGTCGCCGCCTTGCACGCTTGGTAATTCTCGTCCAACGTGGGCGACATTAACAAGGTTGCCGTAATACGCCGCGCCATCTCTGTGAAGTACTCAGCCTCATCGATCGTGAGGTCGCGGCCAAGCATCGAGCGCTCACGATAGGACAGCCACTTCTTCATAACCTGGTAACCGCCTATGGTGAAGTCCCAGACCTTCTCGGGAACATTCGCCCAGTAAGCGACTTGGTTTAGATATATATCGTGGACTCGCGCGCCGAGAACCTCGGGCAAATCGGATGTTGCGCGACTCTCGACTCGCCCTTTTCCAGACATGATCACGCCTTCCCTTCCTGCATGGCCCCAGCCTGCGCTGAGTGCGAGGTCGCCTTTCCCCGGATCGAGGCTTCCCCCACCAACCCGTGAAATCACTGCAATCTTCTCTGGCTGCGGCAGGCTTACTTGGATCGATGCTCCGGGAAAGGGCACGTCGGGGTCGAGAAGCGCAGCAATTGTCGCGCCAAGCTCAGACGAGGATTTGAGACGAGCGCTGTCGACGGGCAACGGCACACGGGGAAATCCCGTTCGGATCGCATCGCCATTCTCGGTGAGCCACGCATCGCTATAGCAGATAGCGAGCGCGTGGAGCCAAAGCATTTCGGCGCTATCCGCTGATTGGTCCGGATTCGGAGCGCCAAGCTGCTTGAGATAGCTGCGTGACAAAGTTGAAAGATTTGCCTCGGTCTGCTCAATGCCCATTACGGACCCGTGCCAGCGCAGCGGAATCGAAACGATGTCCGGGTCCATCAAATGCAGTTCGGGTAACGCAGTCCCGAAGTACACCGGAATACGTTCCTCCGGACGACGGCCGAATCGCCTAACGTGGAGGAACCTGTTGCCTTGCCAGTGCTGGGCAACTAGGTCAGGCCGCGGCTCATTCCACATTGGCCGAGTTGACGAGCAGTAACACCACCGAGTGTCAAATGGCATGCTTGCAAATCGGCGGATATTTGCCTGGTCAAACTTATGCTCAGCGAGGGCTCGCTTTCTGCATTTCAGTGGATCAAAGCGTGCCGCCGGGCGCATTAAGCCGCCGCATAGCACCGCCGCCTCCGCATTCGAAATGTGCGGATCAAGATAAGCAGTCATCCGCTCCAGAAGTGGCTTGCGATCAATGGAGATCATCGCTCCGCGGCGATTCTCGTTCAGCCCATAGATTGGGTCGTGGCCGCATAGCTCTGTCAGACGAGGCCAAGCGAGGTACTCCGAAGAGGCCTTTTGGGGCCTGAACGACAATCGATTCTCTTTAGTGGGCGTCGCCAAGCCATAGTGGTCTGAGGCGTGCGGGTCTGCGAGGCTCGAGAAGAGTGAGCGTCGGCGGTCATCCGCTTTCGCGTCGTCGAGGTCATCTCTATAGTGGATTTTGGCGCCTTGTCCGGAAGTGCCTTTCTTCGCCCAGAGAGAGATCACTATGCCCTGCTGAATGCCTGGAGAGAAACCGGGGACCGCGAAAATCGTTTCGCTGGTCTTGCCATCGGCAGCGTACTCTGACGCGCGGCGATTTCCATGCATGTTCTCAAGCCAAAAGGCGTCGAAACTTTCGAGCAGGTGTTTCCGAAGTACGACAAGCGACGGCTCGCTCACCCATGAATGATTCGAGATAAAGCATACGATGCCGCGCTTGGAATTCTCCGCAATGCGGCGCTCGGCCAGTCTGAAGAAGCGAACGTAGAGGTCATCGAGATTGAATTTCTTGATGCCCCATTCCTTGATCAGGCCTCGCTTGTATGGTTCGACAAGGTCTTGCTCTTCGCCCTGCGCAACGCCAGCAAACGCGTTGTAGGGCGGATTACCGAGGATGACCAGAATAGGCTTCTCCTGCTTTACACTCTCCGCCGCATCGCGTTCCTGCTCCAACTCAGGGAAGATCAGATGCTGCTTTGGTCCTTTCGGTGGCTCCCAGCCAGTCAGAGCGTTCGTAAGATAAACGCCTGCGCGTTCGTCCTCGCCAAGTGGGGCGCCGAGGCCGGTGAGCAACAACCCGATCTGCAGATGCGCCACAACAAATGGCGCGGGCAGTATCTCAAAACCGAAGATCCGTTCGGTCATAGCTCGCTTTAAGCGCTGCGCAGCGAGGGCATCGGTGCCCTTTGCCTTTAACCGCTCACCGATCACAGCGAGTGTTTCTACGAGATACGCGCCGGTACCGCAGCAGGGGTCGAGCACATATACTTGCGGGTCGGCGAGACCGTCTGCGATGCCGAGTTCCGAAACAAGCACCTGATCGACACGGCGCACCATATAGCGCACGATTTCCTCAGGCGTGTACCAGACGCCAAGCTGCTTCCTCAGCTCTGGGTCGAAGGCTTCGAGGAACGGCTCATAGAAGTACTGCACTGCGTGACGGTCGTCGAAGCGCTTGAAGAACTCGGCGCGGGCGACTCGGTTAAGCGTCGCAGCCGTGAGACTGAGCGGTTCTTCGAGGCCAAGCGGTCGGAGTTTTGAGGGTACAGCGATCTGTTCAAAAAGCGCTCGGATCATAGGCACGTGTAACGACCACGCTGCGTTGTGCCAATCGAAGCGACCTTTGCCCCCGGCGCGGTGCCACAGTACCCACGAAGCGAAGACGCCGTAGAAGAGGGTTTGAACGAGGGTGGAGCGAAAGAAATGCTCGCCCTTCTCCCCCTCGAACTTCACTCCAAGGGCCTGTTCGAGCGCTGATCGAAGGGCATCCAAAGCGGGAAGCGCTGCGCCTTCAACTCGGGATCGCGCGTCACGCGCGTATGACGCCAGAAACCACGCCACATCCTTGGGATCGACGAGTGGTGCAGCATGCAGGAGCACGCGTCGCACAAATTCCTCGAAGCGCTCGCCATGCTCCGTTGCCGCTTTGTGCGGATGTCGCGCAAGCTCCCAGAAATCCGAGGTCGTATCCGCTAGGCGATAGCGTTCACGGACAACGGTCGCTCCCCCTTCTTCGCCGAGGAGCGCGAACTCCCGCAAATCGGTGACAAGAACGAGCCGGTATCGCGTCCAATACCGAACAACCTGCTCGGTTGCGGCCAGCTTGCCGAGGTCTGCCCCGACAGGCTTTACCTCGATCACGCCGCGCTCTGGCATCTGACCAGGCAATGGCATGTGATCGCGCCGCGTGGCGAACTGCGATTCGGTGAAAAGTCCGCCGTCGGGCATGCCGGCCCCCTGGTCCTTCAGTCCCATCACGCACCGGACCTTGGGCTTCAGGTGCCGACCGACTTCGTTGAACAACGTAGAGAGCGCCGCGTAGAACGAGGTTTCTGGCGCGTTCGCACCTGTGGTGCGGACGGCGTGGCAGTCGGCGAGGAAGGTTTCGAGTGGATGAACGCTCACGTAACAGTGCCCCGATTAGGTCTTTCTGATCGCCTCAAAGGCATCCTCGGCGGCATCCAAATGTCCATAGAAGTGTCCAAGCCGCGTCATTTGGCATGTAATCTTATTATTTGTCAAGAAGATATCCTTGCTGTAGACTGGCCGCACTAGTGTCCAATCGAGTGTCCAATCGATGGCCGACTTGAGCCAATTCCAGCCGCTCTACCCCGAGGACCGCGTTCTCGCGCCGCTCCTCGAGCAAGCGGCAGAATTCGTCGCGGAATGCCATCGCCTGGGGGGTCAGGCCGGAGAGGCGATTGTGCGAGCGCTTCGGCCCCGGCTACGGGCAATGAATTCGTACTACACCAACAAGATCGAGGGCCAGCAGACACGCCCCGCAGACATCGAGCGAGCGCTCCGCCGGGACTTCGACGCCGATGCCGCGTTGGCGAAGAAGCAGCGTCTCGCCATTGCGCACATGGAGGTCGAGGAACAACTCGAACAAACGGTGAGCGCGCTATCCCCACGTGACCTGTTCGCGCCCAAGTTGGTCTGCGAGATTCATGGCCTCCTATACGGCAAATTGCCGAAGGGCGACCGCATTACCGAAGATGGCAAGCCCATAGTTCCCGGTCAGTATCGACGCGATGATGTAACAGTTGGTCAGCACTTGGCTCCATCGTGGAAAGACATTGAAAGTCTCGTTGAGGGTTGGGGAGATCGGTACAGGGCGCTCGCGGGCACGGAAGCCCTTGTAGTCGGAGCTGCGTGCTCTCACCACCGACTCGCGTGGATTCACCCATTCATCGACGGCAACGGGCGCGTCGCGCGGCTACACACGCATCTCGTGTTCCACTCGATGGGACTCTCCAAGGGGTTGTGGTCCCCAATGCGTGGCCTGGCTCGAACACAAGAACAATACTACGCGAGGCTCAACAACGCAGATTTGACGAGAAGAACCGATCTCGATGGTCGGGGTCCGCTTTCCCAGGAAGAGCTCGTGGCCTTTGCTCGCTACTTTCTCGATACTTGCTTGGACCAGGTCCACTTCATGCGAGAGCGGCTCAGTTTCGAAACGCTAAGAGAGCGTTTGCGAGTGCTCTTGCTGCATTTGCAACAAGCTCCGTGGCAAATCGGCAGCGAAAAATCGGTGGTCAAGATCGAAGCGCTGGAAGCACTTCATTACGTCGCCATGGCCGGACCAATCGAGCGGTCGCGTTTTGTTGCCATGACTGGATTGGGAGACCGGACCGGCCGCCGCGTGCTGACAAGTCTGCTCGATTACGGCGTACTGTCAGCAGAATCGCCGAGAGGGCCAATCGCATTCGCGCTGCCTCTCGCGTCGCTCGGATACCTCTTCCCGAATCTGTGGCCTGAGGCGGAAACGGAGTAATGTGGGCCAGCCGCCGGTTAAGTTCTTTTGGGGCTAATCCCGAAAGCCCCCATTTTTGGGTGCCATTTCGGCCTCAGCTAAGGTTGAAATCGCGCATCGGCAGTGTAATACTTGAGCTGCAATCCGTGAGCATCGCGCTCACAGCCTTCATGAGGGTTTGATCGTCAAGCCACACATGAAGTCCAGTGCTTCGGGCATTGGCGTTGCGGTCGTTACCCGCCCTCCAAGCGATCGGTAGATCTGATCTGTCGCGAAAGCGACTAAAGACGGCGTCGCAAGGCGTCGACACCACTGCACCAATGGCCGTCTATGCGACGGTCGAAAGTAATCGTCGGTGTTTGCGGCGATGTAGTACCGCGGGTCGCCATGTTGGGACCTGCACAAGCCTCGAAAGGCCCGGCCAGGCGTTCATGCCAGTCGTGAACGGCTGACCTTCAGAAGACCGAGCAACGGTTTCGTTGCTCCGGTCTGGACGGCGCTACGCGTCCGTACCAGTACCGCTCCGCGCCAGACGTGGAGCGGTACATCCAGCAACGTCAATGTAGCGGAGCGGCGCGACCGTCCGTGCGCGTGCTTCCTTCGCGCGTCCCCCATCGAAACGACGGGGACCATCGCGCCACCGCTGCGCTGAGCGTTGCCACTGCCTAGCCGCGAGGCGCCTGCAGAGAAACGTAGGCGTCGCCGGCATCCATCCGAGCCCTACCCCGAGATCGCCGCCTATGGCGGTGCGTGCTGGGCGAGGCCTTCGCGCCGCTCGTGTGCTGCGAGCCGTCGAGCTCGCACGCACGACGTGGCGTGAGGCCGCAGCGCGTACGCATCGCGCTTCGCGCGCGCGTCGTCACTGCCAGTGACGTACGCGCGCATACCACGATCGGCGCGGCTTTCAAGGGCGTCCCTTCGCATGACCGAGGGCTCCGAACCACGTGATGGCCTCCTGAAGGCCATCACGTCTTCTACCGCGATGGGCGCAAAGCCCGTCGCCGAATGATCCGCGTAACGGATCGGTGAGTCGCGCCTTAACGGCGCTCCGTGAGTCCTGGGTTAATGACTCGTCAGCTCTGCAAGGGGTGCAACGCTCCTCGCCGAATGATTCCCGTAAGGGATCAAACAGCCGCGCCTTAACGGCGCTCCTCGAGTCCTGGGTTAATGACTCTCGCGATTAAGCGCTCCCCCGGGGGAGCGCAGTCGCGACGCCGAGTAAGCGCCGTGCAGCGCTGGCGAGCAGCAAACCAACTGCACACAACGGGAGTGGTGTCCCGTGCTCAGAGTACCCCCTGCGGCTGCCACTGGCGCCCCAGGCGAGCAGAAACACTTACCAGACGTGAATACACCAAGGCAGCAAGAACGAAACGCTCTACGACGATTTTAGCGGGCCCTGATGCACGGAAACGAAAGGAGGTACCGATGCGCGATTTGAACTACGACTTGAAGCAGCTCTGCCGGCACAACCGCGACGGTAGCTATGCCACCCAAGCGGATCGGGAACACATCCTCAATCTCATCGCCGACCAGCTCCAAGAGATAGGCTTCCGGCATATGAACGCCCACAGCCTGAAGCCAAAGCATGTGGAGAAGCTGGTCGAGCGCTGGCTTGCCGAGGAGCTCTCGCCAGGGACCATCAAGAACCGCATGTCGGCATTGCGCTGGTGGGCGGAGAAGATCGACAAGGAAAACATCATCGCCCGCAGCAATGCCGCATACGGCATCCCGGATCGGGTGTACGTCACCAACATTTCAAAAGCCAAGGAGCTCGTTATGGATCAGCTACAACAAATCCGCACCCAATGCATCCGCATCTCGCTGCGCCTGCAGGCATCCTTCGGCCTGCGCCGGGCGGAGTCGATCAAGATCGTCCCGAAGTGGGCAGATCGAGGCAGCACGCTAGTACTCAAGGATTCCTGGACCAAGGGTGGGCGGGAGCGCGAGATTCCCATCCGCACGTTGGAGCAGCGACAGCTCGTCGATGAGGCGAAGGCGCTCGCCAAGGGCAAGAGTCTGGTCGCGGCCGGCTATACCACCTACCGCGATTATCTCAAGCACTTCCGCTACGAGTGCGAGCGGATCGGCATTCACGCCTTCCACGGCCATCGGCATTTCTATGCGCAGACGCGCTACCTGGATTTGACTGGCTGGGCGTGCCCAGCGCGCGGCGGCATTAAGTCAAAGCAACTCACGCCGAAGCAGAAGGAAATCGATCGCCGGGCTCGGGAGGTCATCAGCCGCGAGATGGGCCACGGCCGCGAACAAATTACCGCGGTGTACCTCGGTCGTTGACGTCGTGGTTATCGAAGACAAGTCCAGCGAGCAGAGTGTGGTTCAGATGGCCGGAGCAGCGGCGGTGTTCTTGAATCCCGACGAACTTGCGCTGCTGACCGGCTTCCATCGCAAGGGGCGCCAGGTCGAGCAATTGCGGCGCATGGGCATCGCCTTTTACGTTAACGGTTGTGGCCGCCCAGTCGTCGCGCGCGCCGCGATCGAAGGAAGCGCCGCAGGGACATCGCCACGTAGGTGGACTCCCTCGATGGCCAAAGGCGCCAGAGGAGCGTAGATTTGCTTGCCGTGGGCCGCCGACCAACCAAGCATCTGAACGTCCCGTCGCGATTGCGGGCGCGGACGTTGCCGAGCGGTCGGACGTATTACTACTACGACACCGGCCAGAAGCCGCGGCGCGAGATCCCGCTAGGTAGCGACTACGCACTTGCCGTCAAGAAGTGGGCCGAGTTGGAGATTGACGCGCGGCCGCGGCATGCCGAGATCGTAACGTTCCGCTACGTCGCCGAACGCTACCTGCGCGAGGTGCTGCCGACCAAAGCGACGCGCACGCAGCGCGACAACATGACGGAGCTTGCGCAACTCTACAAGTTCTTTGACGCACCGCCTGCGCCGATCGAGCAAATCACGCCTCAGCATGTCCGGCAGTTCATGGACTGGCGCAAGGATGCACCCGTGCGTGCCAATCGCGAGAAGGCCCTCTTCTCTCACATCTTCAACAAGGCGCGCGAATGGGGCTATACCGCAGCGCCGAATCCGTGCGCGGGCGTGAAGGGGTTCACCGAGCGTGGCCGCGATGCATACATTGAAGACGTGACTTATAAGGCCGTGTGGGACGCCGCAGACTGGCCGACACGCGATGCGATGGACTTGGCATACCTCACCGGGCAGCGCCCCGCTGACGTGCTCAAGATGCGCCTGCCTGACATTCGCGACGGCTTCCTATGGCTCACCCAGGGAAAGACGCGCAAGAAGTTGCGCATGGCGATCGCGGGCGAGCTCGGCGCGTTGATCGAGCGCATTCAGGGCCGCGCCTACAAGGTGACAAGCTTGGCGCTGATCCGTAACGAAACCGGACAGCCACTTTCCTACTCGGCGCTCGACAACCGGTTCGAGGAAGCGCGCAAACGGGCCGCCAAGGCGCTGGACGACGTCGGCGAGGGAGAAGCCGCAGCAGCGGTCAAATGCTTCCAATTTCGCGATCTAAGGGCCAAGGCGGGCACCGACAAGGCCGACGCGACGGACCTGCGCGAAGCACAGCAGCAGCTCGGGCACAAAAGCGTGAAAACGACCGAGATTTACCTGCGCGCCAGGGCCGGCGAGAAGGTCACGCCGACCAAGTAATTTGCTGGGAAATTGACGGTTCGCCTTCGGTCGCAACGAACACCTGACGGTCATCCGCAGCACGCGCGCTGTTCCTGTATCGGCGGGCACTTCACCGTACCGTACGAGCAGAACACGCAGCAGTCGCCTGGCTTGGGGCGCAGCAGCGTCTTGCACTGCCTGCACTCGTAGAAGTACAGGCAGGCGTCGGTGGGCATCGTTTCCTGAGCGGCAAAGCCGCAATGCGGGCAGGTCAGCACCGAATCGAGCGCGACCGCGTTCATCGGCAGCTCAATTGTGGGCCGCGGATGGATAGCCCGCGTTGGTCGTAGCCTTGACCAGCGCCGCGACATTGACCCGGTCCGGGTCGAATTTCACGGTCGCCGTCCTCTTGGCGAGGTCGATCTTGGTGGCGGCCACGCCGGGCACCTTGTCCAGCGCCTTCTTGACCGTGATCGGGCAGAGTTCGCAGGTCATGTTCTGAACGTCGAGGACGACTGTTTGCGGGTCCGCGGCAAGCAGGCTGAGTGGCGTGGCGAGAAGAGCGGCGAACAGCAATCTACGCATGGAAATCTCCTTTCAATAAAACAGCGGTGCGAACCACGGCACGGCCAACAGGGCGAGCAAAGGGACGGCAACTGACCAGAACATGAGTCGCTGCCGTTTGGTGGTCTGTGGATCGGCGCACGACGCGCCGGGTGCGCATGCCTGAGGCACCAGATAGAGCCGGCGGAAGGCGAGACCGAGGAAGATCAACGTCAGGCCGATGAACAGGGGCCGATAGGGCTCGAAAGCCGTGAGGTTGCCGATCCACGCGCCTCCGATGCCGAGCGCGAGCAGCACCAGCGGCGCCACGCAGCACACCGACGCGCCAATCGCAGCCAGAATTCCAGCCACCAGCGACCCTTTCGCATTCAGTACTGCCACTGCGATTCCTCCAAAATGCTCACACCAGGCGTAGGATGCACTCCGTACCATGGTACGGAGTCAAGGCGATGAACGAGGAACTGACCATAGGGCGTCTCGCCAAAGCGGCCGGCGTGAACGTCGAGACCATTCGCTACTACCAGCGTCGCGGTCTCGTTGACGAACCTTACAAGCCGCCCGGCGGGCATCGGCGTTACACCCCAACGGCGGCGTCGCGCGTGCGGTTCATCAAACGCGCGCAGCAACTCGGCTTCACGCTGGAGGAGGTCACTGGCCTCCTGCGGCTGGAAGACGGTCAGAGCTGTCGCGAGACCCGCCTGCTCGCCGAGCACAAGCTCGCGCTGATCGAGTAGCGCATCGCGGACCTAAACCGTGTGCGTCGAATGCTCAAAGGCCTGATAGCGGAATGCGCCCGAGGCCAGCGACCGCGGTCATGTCCCATCATCGCCACGCTGTCGGCGGACTCAGGGTGACGAATCTGGGTTACGACAAACAATCCACAGAATTGCGGAACGCGGGCGGTTTTGCGGAACGAAAAGGAACCGCATAAACCGCCGAGACCCGCATGTAGATTGGCTCCCCGACCAGGGCTCGAACCTGGGACCTGCGGATTAACAGTCCGTCGCTCTACCAACTGAGCTATCGGGGAACGGAAGGCGAAATAAAGCTTGCTATTGTAGCTTTTCCGATTCGCCCGGGTCAATGCGACTGAGGGTCCGCGAAACAGGCGTGGTCGATGCCGGCGAGAGGTGTGGCGCGGCGAGCCGCAGGTAGTGGAACATCGACCACAGCGTGAGGATCGCCGCGACCCAGAGGGCGAGCGTGCCGAGAATGGGCGTGAAGCGCGGCAGGAACGCCGTGTCGAGCAGGAGCGCGATGATGGCGGTGATCTGCGCGCCGGTTTTCACCTTGCCGATGAACGCCACCGCGACGCTCTTCGACTTGCCGAGCTGCGCCATCCATTCGCGCAGCGCTGAGATCGCGATCTCGCGGCCGATGATGATCATGGACAGCCACGCATCGGCGCGATCGAGCCAGACGAGCACGATCAGCGCCGCGACGATCATGAGCTTGTCCGCAACCGGATCCAGAAACGCTCCGAACGCGGAGGTCTGACCCCAGCGGCGAGCGAACCAGCCGTCGGCCCAGTCGGTGATCGCGGCCACCGCGAAGATCGTCATCGCCAGCCAGTTTTTGGCCGGCATCGAGAGCACCGATGCCGGCAGGTAAAAGACGCCGACGAACAGCGGGATCAAGACGATCCGCAGCCACGTGAGCGCAATCGGAAAATTGAAGTACATCAGCGCGCCCGCGATAGGCGATCAATGGAGTACGTCATCTTTTGACTCCTCCCGGAACCCTGCGCTTGCCACGACGAGATCGCAACCGCCGGGCCCTGTCACGGATGGGGCGTCATTCTACTTGGGAAAGCCGGCTGGGCGTTACGTTTGTGACGACGCACGGTACGCGGTCTCCTTGCACCGTTGATTACGCGGCGTCCCGAGCCGCGTCGGCCGCTCGCGTCGACTCGCCACGCCGATCTGCGGGCTCGCGCCGCTCTAGTGCAGCGAAGCAAAGATCCGCTCCGCGAGCGCCCGGCTGATCCCGGGCACCCGCGCCAAATCGTCCACGCTCGCCGCCTGCACGCCTTTCAGGCCCCCGAAGTGCGTGAGCAGCGCCTGGCGCCGCTTGGACCCGATCCCGCCGATCTCCTGCAGCGACGAGGTGGTGCGCGCCCGTCCCCGCCGGGCGCGGTGGCCCTGGATCGCGAAGCGGTGCGCCTCGTCGCGGATCTGCTGCAGGAGGTGCAGCCCGGGATGATCGGCCGGCAGCGTGAGTGTGGCCTCGCGGTCCGGAAAGACGATCTCCTCGAGCCCGGGCTTGCGCTCCGGGCCCTTGGCAATACCGATGAGATGCGCCGCATGCAGGCCCTGCTCCGCCAGCACTTCGGCGGCGAGGGCAACCTGGCCCTTGCCGCCGTCGATGACCAGCAGGTCCGGCGCGGGATACTCGCCGGCCACGATGCGCGCCACGCGCCGCGTGAGCGCCTCGCGCATCGCTGCGTAGTCGTCACCGCCGATCGGCGGCTTGACGTTGAAGCGCCGGTACTCGCCGGTCTGCATCGCCAGTCGATCGAAGATGACGCACGAGGCGACCGCCGCCTCGCCCATCGTGTGCGACACATCGAAGCATTCGATCCGCTGCACCGTCGAGGGCAGGGCGAGCGCTTCCTGCAGCGCCGCAAGGCGCTCGTCCTGCGTGGCCTTCTGCGCGAGCTTCTGCCGGATCGCGAACTGCGCGTTCTGCACCGCCATCGTCATCCACACGCGCCGCTCGCCGCCGGGATTGGTCACGATCTCGACCGCGCGGCCGGACTGCGCGGACAGCACTTCGGCGAGGAGCGCGCCCTCGGCGGCATCAGTCGCGATGATCGTCGGCGGCACGGGCAGCTCGAGGTAATGCTGCATCAGGAACGCCGGGACGATGTCGGCGGGCGAGGTGCCCTCCGCGTGCTGCGGGAAAAAGGTGCGATCGCCGACGTGGCGTCCGGCGCGGATCATCACCAGATTGACCGCGGTCAGCCCGCGCTCGGCGGCGGCGCCGATGACGTCGATATCTCCCGCGGTCGCGCTCTCGACGAACTGCCGCGACTGGAGCTGCTGCAGGCGCGTGATCTTGTCGCGGATCTTCGCCGCCCGCTCGAAGGCGAGCGCGGCCGCGGCCTCCTCCATCTGCCGCTGCAGGTGCGCCAGCACTTCGCTCGTCTTGCCCTGCAGGAACAGCGTGGCGTTCTGCACGTCCTCGCGGTAGGCGGCCTCGTCGATCAGCCCGACGCACGGACCGCTGCAGCGTTGAATCTGATACAGCATGCAGGGGCGCGAGCGGTTGGTGAACACCGTGGGCTCGCAGGTGCGCAGTTGAAACACCTTCTGCAGCTCGGCGATGCCGTCGCGCACCGCGCCGGCGCTCGGAAACGGCCCGAAGTAGCGGTGCGGCTTGTCGAGCCGGCCGCGGTGGAAGCGAAGCTGCGGGAAGTTCTCGCCGGTGAGGCACACGTACGGATAGCTCTTGTCGTCGCGGAAGAGGACGTTGTAGCGCGGCTGGTGCGCCTTGATCAGATTGTTCTCGAGCAGCAGCGCCTCGCCCTCGGAGCGCGTGACTGTGCTCTCCACGCGCGCGACCTGCGCCACCATGACCGCGGTGCGCGGCGCATGATCGCTCTTCTGGAAGTAGCTCGACACGCGCTTCTTCAAGTCCCGCGCCTTGCCGACGTAGAGCGTCTCGCCCGCGGCGTTGAGCATGCGGTACACGCCGGGGCGGCTCGGCAGCGAGCGCATCAGCTCGCGCGCGTCGAATGCCGGCGCCGGCGGGGATTCGAGATCGGACTTGGCGGACGACATGGGGATCAGGCAGCGCGCGCGCGGCTTCGTTCCCGCTTCAGGTGGCGGGCAACGTCGCGGAACACGCGCTTGAACATCGCGGGCGTGAGGCGGCCCGTGTTCGTGTTGTAGCGGCTGCAATGGTAGCTGTCGAACAGGCGGATGTCGCGCTCGAGCGCGTGGCTCGCGCCATGGGCGAAGGCACGGCCGCGCGCCGGGACCGAGAGCGCGCGCAGAACCGCATCGTGCGCGACGCGGCCGAGCGCGAGGACCGCAGCGCCGTCGGGCAGCGTGGCGAGCTCGGCGGCGAGATACGCGTTGCACTCGCGGATCTCGGCCGGGAGCGGCTTGTTGCCGGGCGGCAGGCACTTGACGGCGTTGGTGATGCGCGCGTCGATGAGACGCAACGAGTCGCCGGCGCCGAGCGACTGGGGCTCGCTGCCGAAGCCGAAGTCGTAGAGCGTCTGGTAGAGCAGGATGCCTGCGTAATCACCGGTAAACGGCCGCCCGGTGGCATTGGCGCCATGCATGCCCGGCGCGAGCCCGACGATCACCAATCGCGCCGCGGCGTCGCCGAAGGGCGGCACCGGATGGCAGAAATACGCGGGATGCTCGGCGCGCACGCGCTCGACGAAGCGCGCCAGCCGCGCGCAGCGCCGGCAGTCGAAATCGTAGGCGGCGGCAGGGAGCGAGGCCGGCGCCACGCCGACCACGCGACGGGACTTACCGCTCATGTAGAATGGCGCGCGCTTGGGAAATGGGTTCGGAAGAGCTCTGCAATGACCATCACCGATTCGGGACCGCGCTACCGCAACGCCCTCGCCATCCCCTGAATATGCTACCACCTGAGCCCGATCTCGAAGTGCGCTCGCGGCTTCCGGCGCGCAGTAACGGCCGGCCGCCGCTGCTCTTCGTGCACGGCGGGTACTGCGACGGCTGGTGTTGGGAGCCCCACTTCCTGCCCTGGTTCGCCGCGCGTGGCTACGCCGCGTACGCCTTGAGCCTGCGCGGCCACGGCGAGAGCGGCGGCAAGGAAACGCTGTTCGTGGCGGGACTGGACGACTATGCCGTGGACGTCGAGCAGGTCGCCAGCCGGCTGCCGAGCGCTCCGGTGGTGATCGGGCACTCGATGGGCGCGGCGGTGGTGGAGCTTCTGCTCGCGGCGGAGCCGGTGCGCGCGGCGGCGCTGCTGGCGCCCATTCCGCCGGCGGGGCTGGGGCCGGTCGCGCACCGCCTCGCTGCGCATCAGCCGGAATATCTGGTCAACCTCCACCGACTCGACGCGCCGCATCTCGCCGGTGATGTGCTCGCGGCGCTGCGGCCGATGTATTTCAGCGACGACGTGGCGCCGGAGGTTCTGCTCGAGGCCGTCGCGCACCTCAACGTGGAGTCGCCGCGCGCGATCCTCGACCTCACGCTGCGCCTGCATCAAGGGCATTCGGCGAAGCCGGTGCGCCCGTTCGTGCTGGGCGTGGCCGGCGACCGCATCTCGACCCCGGGCGATGTCAGGGCGACCGCGTCGTTCTACGACACGACCGCGACCATCGTTCCCGGCCTCGCGCACATGATGATGCTCGAGCGCGAGTGGGAAACGGTCGCGCAGCCGCTGCTCGACTGGCTCGAGAAGGATGTGGTACGGGCGGCGAAAGCCTGAGCACCTGCGCTCACCCCGGCGAGTCCGGGGCCCAAGCTCGCCAGTCTTCGCGCGCGATACGGACTTCGGTCCCGGCCCCCGATTCAATCATTCGGGGGCAGGCTCTGCGCCGGGATGACTTGAATCTTCGATCCCGGCGGCCGTCGGGACGACCCGGGCTCAATGCCGCCCGCGACTGAACGCGATGAACTCCTCCGCGCAGAGCGCCTCGCTCATGAGATGCCCCTGGAAGCAATGACAGCCGCGCGCGCCGAGGAACTCGAACTGCTCGCGTGTGGCCACGCCCTCGGCGACCACGCGCAGTCCCAGGCCCTTCGCCAGCGCGATGATCGCCTCGGTGATCGCGGCGTCGCCCGGGTCGGTCTCGATGTCGGCGATGAACGAGATGTCGATCTTCAGCGTGTCGATGGGGAAGTGCTTGAGGTGCGAGAGGCTCGAGTAGCCGGTGCCGAAGTCGTCGATCGCCACCGCGAAGCCTTCCTCGCGCAACTTGTGCAGCACCTTCTTGATCGAATCGAGATCGTGCAGCAGGCTCGACTCGGTCACCTCGAGCTCGACCCACTGCGGTTGGCAGCCTGCCTCGCGCACGATCTCCGAGATGCGCTGCGCCAGGTCGTCGCGGTAGAACTGCCGGCCGGAGAGGTTGACCGAGACCGTCAGCGGCAGCCCCGCCTTGTGCCATTCGACGCACTGCTCGGCGGCGGTGCGCAGCACCCACTCGCCGAGCACGTGGATCAAGCCCGATTCCTCGGCGAGCGGAATGAAGACCTGCGGCGCGACCTCGCCGTGCTCGGGGTCGTGCCAGCGCAGCAGCGCCTCGGCGCCGACAAGCGCCTTGTCGGCGATGCGCATCACGGGCTGGAAATGCAAGGAGAGCGCGTTGTCCTTGACCGCGCTGCGCAGCGCCGTCTCCAGCGTATGCTGCTCGAGCCGGCGCGCGGCGAGATCCGCGTCGAAGAACTGGTAGGTGTTGCGCCCGAGCTCCTTCGACCGGTACATCGCCACGTCGGCGTGCTTGAGTAGCTCCTCCGGCGCGTCGCCGTCGTCCGGGTAGACGGAGATGCCGATCGAGGAGGTGACGTAGATGTCGTGGTCCTCGACCTCGAAGGGCTGCGAGACCGCGTCCTGCAGCTTCTGGGCGATGCGGTTGAGCACTTCCGGATCGTCGAACTCCTCGACGATGACCATGAACTCGTCGCCGCCCAGTCGCGCCAGCAGGTCGGCTTGGCGCAGCGCGTGCGAAAGGGTCGCCGTGACCCGTTTCAGCAGCTCGTCGCCGATGCGGTGGCCGAGCGTATCGTTGACGTTCTTGAAGCGGTCGAGGTCGATGAACAGCACGCCGACGCGCTTGCCGCTGCGCCGGGCCTTGGCGATCGCCTGGGTGAGTCGCTCCTGCAGCAGCACGCGATTGGGCAGCCCGGTGAGCGCGTCGCGTGTGGCGAGATATTGCAACCGCTCCTCGGCCTCGATGCGCGAGGACACGTCCTGCACGAACGACAGGATCGAGACGATGCGCCCCTGCTCGTCGAGCAGGCACGAGTGGTACCACTCGCACCAGATCGTCTCGCCGTCCTTGCGGTAGTTGCGGGTGAGCCCGGTGGCGCGCGGCTCTTCGCCCGCTATCAGCTTGTTGATGAGCGCGATCACCGCGCCGCGGTCCGACTCGTGGGTGAGCTGACCGCCGGTGAGCGGCATCCCCAGCACCTCCTCGGCGCGCCAGCCGAAGATGTGCTCGGCCTGCGGCGACCAGCGCACGAGCTGGAAGTCGCGATCCCACTCCAGCACCGCGAGCGGCGTGTTGTTGATGTGGGAGGAGAGCATCCAGTTCGCCCGGCGCAGCGCCTCCTCGTTGCGCTTCTGGTCGTGGATGTCGGTGTGCACCGCGTAGATGCCGATCACGTTGCCTTCGGCGTCGCGGTTGGGCGCGAAATGGATCGACTCCCAGCGCTGCTCGCCGTTGGGCTGCACCAGGAGCTGCTCGGTCGAGACCGTCTCGCCGGTGAGCACGCGCGCGAGCAGCGGCTGGAGCTGGCCCCCGCGCGCCTCGCCGACGACCTCGGCGATACGCCGGCCAGTGAGCTCCTTGCGGCTTTCGTTCAGCCATTCCTCGTTGTGCCGGTTCAAGAACCGGAAACGGTAGTCGCGGTCGATGTAGGCCACGCGCGCCGGCACGTTGTCCATGATGAGCCGGAGCTCGGCTTCGCTCGCGCGCAACGCCTCCTGCGCCTGCTTCAGCCCGTGGATGTCGTTCATGAGCACGAACGCGCCGGCGATCTCGCGCTCCGCGCTCATGTCCGGAACGACCCGGATCGTCATCCAGCGCTGCACGCCGTTCGCGCCCGGGACCAGGCGGTCGAAGGAGGTCGACTCCCCGCGCAGCGCCCGGGCGAGCATCATCTGCGCGCCCTGGTAGACGCCGTGGCCGACCACATCGCGCAACCGCAGCTCGGTCACCTGCCCCGCTTCGAGGCCGAAGTAGTGCAGGAACGGACGATTGACGTACTGGCAGCGCTCGTCGCGATCGATGTACGCCACCGGTGCGGGCACGCCGTCCATGATCGCGCGCAACTGCGACTCGCGCGCGGCGAGCGCATCCTGCGCCTGCTTCAAGTCGGTGATGTCGTGCCAGACGGTGTAGTAGCCCTTGATCGTGCCGTCGAAGCGGAAGTCGGGGACGATGCGGTTACGCAGCCACAGCGCCCGCCCGTTGGCGTCCACCCCGGCGCGCTCGTAGGTGACGCTCTCCCCTTTCGCCGCGCGCTCGAGGTACGGCCGCTGGGCCTCCGACACCTCGGCACCGAGCACCGCTTCGGCCGGCTTGCCGATCACGTCGTCGCGATCGAGCCCGACCACGCGCAGGAACGCGTCGTTGACGAAGGTGTAGGTGCCTTCCTGGTCGACGTAGACCACCGGCTCGGGAATGTTGTCGGTGAAGAGACGAAGCTGCTCCTCACGCGTCGCGAGCGCCTGCTCGGTGAGCTTGAGGTCATGGATGTCGTACTCGGTGCAATACAACCCGCGCACCTTGCCCGCGCCGTCGAGGTCGGGCGCGATGTGGCCGTGCATCCATCGCCGCTGGCCGTCCGCCGAGACGCCCACACGCTCGTACTCGACGTTCTCGCCTTCCTGTGCGCGGTTGAGGATGGGGCGCAGAAACGCCGTGACGTCGGACGGCATCACTTCATACGGCGTCTTGCCGTAGATCTGGTCCTGGGGGCGGGACACCCAGTTGGCGAACGCCTGGTTGACGAAGGTGTAGCGCAACGACTTGTCGATGTAGGCGATCGGTCCCGGGATGTTGTCGGCGAACAGGCGCATCTGCGCTTCCTGAGCCTTCAGCGCTTCGCGGATGCGAACGTCGTCCTCGATGTCGTTGATGACGGCGAAGGCCCCGCCGATGCGGCCGCCCGGCTCGCGGTCGGGAAAGAGCGTGATGCGTACCCAGCGCAACTCGCCCGACGCCGGCCGTTCGCGCCGCTCGTAGCTGACCGTGGCGCCCGCGAAGGCGCGTTCGACGTACCCTTGCAGCTCGGCGAGCGCATCGGTCGCGACGAAGCTCTTGAGCGGCTGGCCGAGGAGATCGTCGACGGCGCGCCCGATGTAGTCCCCGTAAGGCTTGTTGGCGAAGCGCAGCCGCAGCGCCCGATCGAAATAGAAGATCGGCAGCCCGACACTGTCGGTGACCACCCGCAGCCGATGCTCGCGCTGGCCCGCCTCGAGCTCGAGCCGCTTGATGTGGTCGACGTCGGTGTAGGTGGCGAGAAGCCCGCGGATGTCGCCGTGCGGCCCGCGGTCAGGGTAATAGTCGACGCGGATCCAAAACGCGTTGCGCTTGGCGCTGGCGAGCTGCCGCTCGAAGCTCACCCGTTCGCCCGAAAGCGCCGCGTCGATGTACGCGTGGTAGAGCTGGTAGAGCTCGCGGCCTTCGACCTCGACCACCTCGCGGCCGAGCACCTCCACCGCGTTCTTGCTGGTCCATTCGAGGTAAGCCCGGTTGACGAACCGATAGACCTGGTTGGCGTCGATGTAGCATACGGGTAGGGCGAGCGCATTCAGCTTGCGCTGCGAGAGCGCCAGCAAGGGTTCCCGCCCTTCACCCACCGTCTGCGCGGTCGGATGATCGAGGCGGGTGAGTGGTTTTGTCAGCGCCATCGCCACGGGCTCGTGCCTCGTGCTGCGGCTGCCCGTCCCCCTTTGGATGGGAGGCAGTCTAAGGGTCCAACCCCAGGATGACAAGCAAGGAGCTTGCCATGGGGTGGCGCACGCGGCCGCCGAGGACCGGATCGGTGGCCGGGGCCGAACCCGCCTCCACGTTGGCGCATCGGGGCATGCGGGCTACAATCGGCGTCACAAAAAAACGCCCGGCGGCAGCTTAGGTTCCCTTAGCCGGTCGAGCGCGGTAATCCCGGAGATCCCCATGCGCCGTGCCCCCGCCGCCGTATTGCTGCTGCCCGTTTCTCTGCTGCTCGTCGCTGCGCCCGCGGTTGCGGCGAGCGCGGAGCTTCCCTCCGTCGCCGGCATTCCGAACGATTTCATCTTGTTCGGAGCGACCCTGGTCGGGATCGCGCTGTTCCACCATCACACGCTCAAGATCGCGGTCGCCGGTCTCATCACGATCACGCTCTACAAGCTCGCGTTTACGGGCTTCCCCGCGGGCGCAGGCGTCACCGGGCTCGTGCAGCATCTCCGCCGGGAATGGGTGACGCTCGCCAACCTGTTCTTGCTGCTGATGGGCTTCGCGCTGCTGTCGCGCCACTTCGAGAAAAGCCGCGTGCCGCTCGAGCTGCCGCGATTGCTCCCCGACGACTGGAAGGGCGGCTTCCTGCTGCTCGTCATGATCTTCGTGCTCTCCTCGTTTCTCGACAACATCGCCGCGGCGCTGATCGGCGGCGCGATGGCGCATCAGCTCTTCCGCGCCAAGGTGCACATCGGCTACCTTGCGGCCATCGTCGCGGCGTCGAACGCCGGCGGCTCCGGCAGCGTGATCGGCGACACGACCACGACCCTGATGTGGATCGACGGCGTTAACCCGTTGCAGGTGCTCGAAGCGTACGTCGCCGCCGGCGTGGCCGTACTGATCTTCGGCATCCCCGCGGCCATGCAGCAGCAGAAATACTCGCCGATCCTCAAGCACACGCACGAGTATGTCCGCCTGGACTGGGCGCGGGTGGGCATCGTCGCGCTGATCCTGGTCAGCGCGATCGTCACCAACGTATCGATGAACGTGCTGTTTCCGCAATTCGCCGATCGCTTCCCCTTCATCGGCGCCTCGGTGTGGGCTGCGATCCTGGTCTCGGTGCCGCTGCGCCGACCCGATTGGGAAGTGCTGCCCGAGACCTTCAAGGGGACGATCTTCCTGTTGTCGCTGGTGACGGCGGCGTCGATGATGCCGGTCGAGCGGCTGCCCGATGCGTCGTGGCGTGTGGCCATGGGGCTGGGCTTCGTCTCCGCGGTTTTCGACAACATTCCGCTCACCGCGCTGGCGCTCAAGCAGGGCGGGTACGACTGGGGCTTCGTCGCCTATGCGGTCGGCTTCGGCGGGTCGATGATCTGGTTCGGCTCGTCGGCAGGGGTCGCCTTGTCGAACATGTATCCCGAGGGCAAGAACGCGATTGCCTGGGTGCGCGGCGGCTGGCACGTCGCCGCCGCGTACGTGATCGGGTTCTTCGTCATGCTGGCGGTGCTGGGGTGGTACCCGCAACCGAAGCACGAGACGCCGAGGTCGGCTGCAACGGCGCTCGCCGCGCCTGTCCGCGCGTCCTGATGCGCGTCGATGGCGCGATGCGCGGCGCGCTCGGGCTGGCCGCGCTCGTTGCCGCGCTGCCTGCCGCGGCGGCCGGCGCAGGCGAGACCGCACCCGCGTTCACCGGCGCCGGACTCTCGGTGCTCTGGGCGATACCGTTCGCGGGGCTGCTCGCCTCGCTCGCGCTCGGGCCGATGGTCGCCCCTGACTTCTGGCATCGTCACTACGGCAAGATCGCCTCGGCGTGGGCGCTCGCGTTCCTGATCCCGCTCACCGCGCTCTACGGTGCGGGCGAGGCGTTTCGCGAGCTCGTCCACGCGCTGCTCCTCGAGTACCTGCCGTTCGTGATCGTGCTCTTCGCGCTCTACACCATCGCCGGCGGCATTGCCGTGCGAGGCACGCTCGTGGGCACGCCCGCGCTCAACACGGGGCTCATCGGCCTCGGCGCCGCGCTCGCCAGCGCGATGGGGACCACCGGCGCGGCGATGCTGCTGATCCGTCCGCTGCTGCGCGCGAACCAGGCGCGACGGCGGCGCGTGCACATCGTCGTGTTCTTCATCATCCTCGTCGGCAACGTGGGCGGCGCGCTCACCCCGCTCGGCGATCCGCCGCTGTTCCTCGGCTTCCTCAACGGCGTGGATTTCTTCTGGACCGCGCGCACGCTGGCGCTGCCCACACTGGCGCTCACCGGGATTCTGCTCGCGATCTTCCATGTTCTCGATCGCTGGCTCTGGCGAGGCGAGTCCGTCGCAGTGCCCACGCGCTACGAGCCGCTGGCGATCGACGGCGCGGTCAACTTCGCGCTGATCGCCGGCGTGGCGGGCGCGGTGCTGCTGTCGGGGGTCTGGAAGCCGGGGATCGTCTTCGACGTGGCGGGCACGCCGCTCGCCCTGCAGAATATCGTACGCGACGGCGCACTGCTCGCGCTGGCGCTTGCCTCGCTCGCGCTGACGCCGCGCACGGTGCGTGCCGACAACGCGTTTTCCTGGGCGCCGATGGGCGAGGTCGCCAAGCTCTTCGCCGGCATCTTCCTCACGATCATTCCCGTGCTCGCCATGCTGCAGGCGGGTCGCGCCGGTGCCTTTGCGGGTGTCGTGGCTCTGGTCACGGACAGCGCCACCGGCGAGCCGCGGCATGCGATGTACTTCTGGGCGACCGGGTTGCTCTCCGCGTTCCTCGACAACGCGCCGACCTATCTCGTGTTCTTCAATCTCGCCGGCGGCGACGCCGCGACGCTGATGGACTCCAGGCAAGCGCTGGCGGCGATTTCAGCCGGAGCGGTGTATTTCGGCGCGCTCACCTACGTGGGCAACGCGCCCAATTTCATGATCAAGGCCATCGCGGAAGAGCGCGGCGTCGCCATGCCGGGTTTTTTCGGCTATGTCGCGTATGCCGCGGTCCTGTTGTTGCCGCTGCTCGCGGCGGCGCTCTGGATCGCGCTTTGAACCGCGCAGTTTCGAAGAAGCGGCTTAGGTTTGTAGGAATGCCGCCGACGGCATCGGCCCACCAGCGAAGAACCCGGTGCGCGAGTTGACGGGAATCCGCGCCCCCCCTCCGCCGGGCAAAAAAAGCCGCAGCGCTTGTTGCTGCGGCGTAAATCGTCGGCGATCGCGCGATCAGTTGCGTTCCCAGTAACCGGGCTCATAGCGGCTGAAGCCGTTGAGCTCGACTACCCGTCGGCCGGGGATGTAATGCCAGCCCGGTCGCTCTTCGACGACGCGCCGTTCCACCCACACCCCGCGGTCGCTATCCCAATAGCGAGTGACGGTCGTATCGGGCGGCGGCGACGGCTCGTACACCACCGTCGGCGATCGATACACTTCGACGTCGTAATAGCGCTGCGCTTGAGCTACCGCTGGCAGCAATACGATCGACGCGGCCAACGTCCCAAACAACGTGTGACGCAATGTCATACTCATACCTGTCCTCCATAGACAAGGACCCAAGTTCGACATGCGTCCTACAGTGCCGGGTTCCCGGCGCTGCTGTCGCCGGCCGGCGACAGGCTTGCCCACGTCCTCGCCCCTATGCTCCTGACACGAGCAGGATGTGCACGCGATACGGTCCGTGCGCGCCGAGCACGATCGTCTGCTCGATGTCGCCGGTGCGCGAGGGGCCGGAGATCAGATTGATCGCGCGCGGCAGGTACCCTCGCTCGCGGCGAATGAGCGCGAAGGCGTCCTCCATGCCGGCGACGATGCGATCGGCCCGCACCACCGCCACATGGGTGTCGGGCAGGAGCGTGGTCGCCGTGGGCGTGTCCGCGCCGCTCAGGACCACCATCGTTCCCGTCTCGGCGATCGCGCAGAACGCGCCCGTCACGCCGAGCCGGTCGCTTCCCTGCGTCGGCCGCGCCTCGATCTTCAGTCCCGCGCCGCGCCAGTCGAGAGAGGCGAATTCGGGCCAGCACACGCCCTCATGCGACTTCTGCGCGGCGAGCGCGGGGGGCAGCTCCAACGCATCGAGGTAGCGCGCCACGCGCGCCGGGACTTCGTTCAACCCGGCGATGCGCTCGACCGTGCTTTCCATGTCGCGCGCCCGACGCGTGAAGCGCTCGGCGAGATCGGCGGGCAGTGCCGGGCGCGGACCTTGCGCGTGCGCTGCGATGTACGCCTCGGCGGCACGCAGCTCTTCTTCGTCGCGCTGGGTCTTGCCGAGCGCTTCGCGCACCCGGGCAAGCGTGTGGTCGCGCGCGGCGCTCATTGAACCCCCACGCTTGCGGCCTCATTGGTCAATTCGGCCGCTGCGCTGCCCCCAAAAGCGGGGGCGCAATTCGCGCCTTGGGGCGGCCCTGCGGCGCTCATCGATGGACCCCCACGCTTGCGGCCTCATCGGCCAATTCGGCCGCTGCGCTGCCCCCAAAAGCGGGGGCGCAATTCGCGCCTTGGGGCGGCCCTGCGGCGCTCATCGCTACCTGCTGTGCTTGCGCACGAAATCGTCGATGCGCGCCACGCCCTCCTTGATCGCCTGCGGGGAGGCGGCGTAGGAGAAGCGGATGTGCTGGCCGTCGCCCGGGACGCGGCGGCCGAAATGGATGTCGGCCAGCACCGCCACACCGGCCTCGTGCAGCAAGCGCTTGCGCAGCTCCTCGGAGTCTGCGCAATGCGTGCGCTTGCATGCCTCGGTCACGTTCGGCCACGCATAGAATGCGCCGCCCGGCGTCTTGCAGTCGAATCCCGGCACCGCGTTGAGGAGCCCCACGATCAGGTCGCGGCGCTCGAGAAACGAGCTGCGCATCGCGGCGGCGGCTTCCTGGGGCCCGGTGATCGCCTCGAGCGCCGCCCATTGGCTCACCTGCGAGGCGCACGATTCGGTGTTGGTGATCCAGCGCGTGAACACCGGCGCGAGCGTCCGGTTGGCGATGTAGCCGATCCGCCATCCGGTCATCGCCCAGGTCTTCGACGCGCCGTCGGAGATGATCGTGCGCTCACGCATCCCCGGCAGCGAGGCGAGCGACACGAACTGGCTGTCGTAGAGCAACCGCGAATAGATCTCGTCGGCGAAGACCCACACTTGCGGGTGCATGCGCAGGATCTCGGCGATCGCCTCCAGGTCGGCGCGCTTGAGACTGCCGCCCGTCGGATTGTGCGGCGAATTGAGGATCAGCAGCCGGGTCTTCGCCGTGATCTGCGCCTCGAGCTCGTGCGGGTCGAACGCGAAATCTCGCGCTTCGCGCAGGTGCACCGGTACCGGCACGGCACCGTTGGCGACGATCTGCGACTCGTAGATTGGAAATCCCGGCACGGGATAGATCACCTCGTCGTCGACACCGTAGTCGGTCACCGAGGCGATCGCGTAAGCGATGAACGGCTTGGCGCCGGCCCCGACGACGACCTCTTCGGGGGTGATGTCCAGACCGCGGCGCGAGCCCATGTCGCGCGCGGCCGCAGCGCGCAGCTCGTCGATGCCCGCCGACGGCGTGTAGCCGTGCTTGCCGCCGCGGATCGCTGCGATCGCCGCCTCCTGGATGTTGGTGGGCGTCGGGAAATCGGGCTGGCCGATGCAGAACGAGACGATGTCGCGGCCCTGGCGGACGAGATCGTTGACCTCGGCGAGCACGACGAACGCGTTCTCGGTGCCGAGGTTCTCGCCCCGGCGGCTCACGCGCGGAACGACGTGCGGTGCATTCACTTCGCGCTCCTTTCGGCGTAGCGCTCGCGGAAAGTTCTGCCCTGCGGCGCAGGCAGGTCGCGGCCCTCGGTCCAGCCGCCGGCCAGGGGAAGCTTGTGCAGCAGGCCCTCGCGTCCGCCGAGCGCGTGCAGGAGCCGCGCCCCGACGCGGGTCGCCCACGCGTACCAGCGCGGATGCGTGGCAAGCCACGACCACGCGCGCAGTCCCGCGTGCTCGGTCCACGGCCGCAAGCCCCGCTCGAGCTCCTGCTCGCGAAGCTTGCGTTGCAGGTCCGGCAGCGGGATCTTCACCGGACAGACCACGCCGCACTGGTTGCACAGCGTCGACGCCTGCGGCAGGTCGAGCGCGTTCTCGAGCCCGATGTACGACGGAGTCAGGATCGAGCCGATCGGGCCCGGATAGACCCAGCCGTAGGCCTGGCCGCCGACGTTCTGGTACACGGGACAGTGGTTCATGCACGCGCCGCAGCGGATGCAGCGCAGCGCTGGCGCGAGCTCGCTTCCGAGCACGCTCGAGCGCCCGGCGTCGACGACGATGAAATACATGTGCTCGGGACCGTGGACCTCGCCCGGACCCTTGACGCCGGTCAGGATATCGACGTAGTTCGAGATCGATTGCCCGGTGGCCGATCGCGGCAGCAGCCGCATCAGCGTGGCGACATCCTCGAGCGTCGGCACCACCTTTTCGATGCCCGAGATCGCGACGTGCACGCGCGGCAACGTGGTCGCGAGCGTCGCGTTGCCTTCGTTGGTGACGAGCACCACCGAGCCCGTCTCGGCGACGAAGAAGTTGCCGCCGGAGATGCCCATGTCGGCGCTGAGATAGTGCTGGCGCAGCACGCCCCGCGCCTCCAGGCAGAGCTCGTTGATCTCGGTCTTGCGCGGTGTGGCGTGCGCCTTGGCGAAGAGCTCGGCCACTTCCTCCTTGCTCTTGTGCAGCGCCGGCCCGATGAGGTGCGAAGGCGGCTCGTAGTCGTTGATCTGCAGGATGTACTCGCCGAGATCGGTCTCGACCACCTGGAGTCCCGCGGCTTCGATCGCCCGGTCGAGCGCGGACTCCTCGCTCACCATCGACTTCGACTTGATGATCTTGGCCGCACCGTGACGGCGCGCGATGTCGAGCACGTGCGCGTTAACCTCCGCGGGCGTTTCCGCCCAGAGCACGGTCGCCCCGCGCGCGGCGGCGTTGCGCTCGAAGATCTCCAGCCACACGTCGAGGTCGTCGAGCGCCCGCTGGCGAATCGCTCGGGCGGCCTCGCGCGTGGCCTCGAAGTCGTCGAGCTCCGAGAGCGACTCGCGCCGCTTGGCGACGAACTTGCCCTTGATCTTCTGCAGGTTGAACTGGAGCTGCGCGTTCGCCATGTTGGCGTGCGCGCGCTCCTTGAACTGCATCGAGGCGACTTGCATCCGCTTCTCGTGAGCTTAGTTTTCGCAACGAGACACAGAGACGGCGAGAATAGCAAAAGAAGAGATCACCTTTCGCAGTGTCTCTATGTCTGCCTGTGAATCAGTCCATCTCCCCGGCCAGCACTTCGGCTACGTGCAGCACCCGCGTCTTCATGTCGCCGCGACGCCGCAGCCGGCCCTCGATATTGAGCATGCAGCCCAGGTCGCCCAGGACCAGCGCGTCGGCGCCGGTTGCGGCGATCTGCTGGCACTTGTTGTCGGCCATTCGCGTCGAGATCTCGCCGTACTTGACCGCGAACGTGCCGCCGAAGCCGCAGCAGGTCTCGCAATCGGCCATCTCGGTGAGCTTCAGGCCCCGAACCTTGGCGAGGAGCTCTCGCGGCTGGCGCTTGACGCCCATCTCGCGCAAGCCCGAGCACGAATCGTGGTAGGTGACGGTCGCCGCAAGCGACCCCGGCACCGCGTCGAGCCGGAGCACGTCGACGAGAAATGCTGTCAGCTCGTAGGTCTTCGCGGCGAGCGTGTCGGCGCGTCGCGCGAGCGCCGGGTCGTCGCCCAAGAGATCCGCGTAGTGCGTCTTGATCATGCCGCTGCACGACCCGGACGGCGCGACCAGATAATCGCACCCCTCGAACTCGCGCACGACCTTGGCGGCGAGCGCGCGCGCGCCCCGGCGATCGCCCGCGTTGTAGCCAGGCTGCCCGCAGCAGGTCTGCAGAGGCGGGACGTAGACCTCGGCGCCGCCCGCTTCGAGCAAGCGGATGGCGGCGAAGCCGATCGACGGCCGCATCAGGTCGACCAGGCAGGTGACGAAAAGACCGACGCGCATCCTTGGTTAGGACGCGGTCAGTACGAGTGTCTCAGCGCCAGCACGAACCATCCCATCAGGTTCTGGGGGAAGACCCCGAGCAGGAGCAGCGCCAGACCATTGGCCGACAGCAACACCCGCGTGTCGCCGCGCGCAGCGATCGGGGCCGTGTCGACCGGATCGTCGAAGTACATGAGCTTGACCACGCGCAGATAATAGAACGCGCCGACGAGCGAGGCCAGCACGGCGAGCACCGCGAGCCAGATCAAGCCGATGTCCACGGCGGCCGCGATCACCGAGAACTTGGCGTAGAAGCCGATCAGAGGCGGAATGCCGGCGAGCGAGAACATCGCCAGCAGCATGATGAACGCGTACCAGGGGCTGCGCTGGTTCAGGCCCTTGAAGTCGTCGAGTTGATCGGCCTCGAAGCCATCGCGCGAGAGCAGCATGATCGTGCCGAAGGCGACCAGCGTGGTCAGCACATAGACGACGGTGTAGAACATCGCCGCGCTGTAGCCGTCCAGGGTGGTCCTTAAGCCGTCGCCGGTCACCGACAGGAAGCCCAGCAGCATGAAGCCCATGTGGGCGATCGTCGAGTACGCGAGCATCCGCTTGATGCTCGACTGGGCGATGGCGACGACGTTGCCGATGATCATCGACAGCACCGACAGCACCACCAGCATGCCCTGCCAGTCCACCGCCAGCCCGGACAGCGAACCGACCAGCAGGCGCATCGCGAAGGCGAACGCGGCGAGCTTCGGGGCGCTGCCGATGAACAGCGTCACCGCGGTCGGCGCGCCGTCGTAGACGTCCGGCACCCACATGTGGTACGGCACGGCGCCGAGCTTGAAGGCGATCGCAGAGACGACGAACACCAGGCCGAAGACGAGGATCACGCCGCTGGCCCGACCGCCGACGATCGCCTCGGCCACGCCGTCGATCTGCAGCGTCCCCGTCGCCCCGTAGAGCATCGACATGCCGTAGAGCAGCAGCCCCGAAGCAAGCGCGCCGAGCACGAAGTACTTCATCGCCGCCTCGACGGCGCGCGCGGAGTCGCGCTGCATGCCGATCATCGCGTACAGCGACAGCGACATCAGCTCCAGACCGAGGTAGAGCGTGACGAAGCTGTTGGCCGAGATCATCACCATCATGCCGAGCAGCGCGCTGAGCGCCAGCACGAAGGTTTCTCCGCGGAACAGCCCCCTCGCCGCCAGGTAGGTGCGCGAATAGAACAGCGTCAGCGAGACGGCGACGTAGGCGAAGAGCTTGAGCGCGTCGGCCAGCTTGTCGGCGACGAACATGCCCCCCAGCGTCCGCAGCGGCGTCTCGTCGGGCGAGACGAGCGTGAGGTACGCGGCGGCGAGGAGCGCGAGTTGCGTCAGCCAATAGCCGATCTGCCGGCGCGAATCGGGCAGGAACAGATCCACGATCAGGATCAGGCACGCGGCGCCGACAACAACGATCTCGGGCCAGGCCGCGGCAAAGGCGAACGCCGTGCTCATCGATAGCCCCCCACGCTTGCGGCGCTCATCGGGTGCGACCAGGTCACTGTTTGCTCCGGGCCACTTGCGCGAGGAGATCCGAGACCGACGCGTGCATCACGTCGGTAAAGGGTTTCGGGTAGATACCGAGGGCGAGAATGGCCGCCACGAGCGTGGCGAGCAGCCAGAACTCGCGCCTCGACACGTCGGCGAGCGCCGCGACCCGCGGATTCGCTACGCCGCCGAACCACACCCGCTTGTACATCCACAGCGTGTACGAGGCGCCGAGCACCAGGATGGTCGCGGCCAGGAAGCCGAGCCAGAAGTTCGTTTTCACCGCGGCGAGGATCACCATGAACTCGCCGACGAAGCCGCTCGTCCCGGGGAGCGCGGCGTTGGCCATCGCGAACAGCATGGCGAAGGCGGCGAACTTGGGCATGGCGTTGACCACGCCGCCGTAATCGCCGATCAGCCGGCTATGCATGCGGTCGTAGAGCACCCCCACACTGAGGAACAGCGCCGCCGACACGAAGCCGTGCGAGATCATCTGCACCAGGGCACCTTCCACGCCCAGCGGGCTGAATAGGAAGAAGCCCAGCGTGACGAAACCCATCCCCGAAACCGACGAGTAGGCGATCAGCTTCTTCATGTCGGGCTGGACCAGCGCGACGAAGGCGATGTAGACGATGGCGATGAGCGACAGCAGGATGACGAAACCGGCGAGATAGCGGCTGGCATCGGGCAGGATCGGCAGGACGAAGCGCACGAACCCGTACGCCCCGACCTTCAGCGTGATCGCCGCGAGCACCACCGAGCCGCCGGTGGGAGCCTCGACGTGCGCGTCCGGGAGCCACGTGTGCACCGGCCACATCGGCACCTTGACCGCGAAGGCGATGAAGAAGGCCACGAACAGCCAGATCTGCGTCTTGAGCGACAGCGGGAGCTGATACCACTCCAGAATCGAGAAGCTGCCGCTCACCGTGTACAGGTAGATGAGCGCCACCAGCATCAGCACCGACCCCAGGAACGTGTACAGGAAGAACTTGAGCGCCGCGTAGATGCGGTTCGGCCCGCCCCAGATGCCGATGATCAGGAACATCGGGATCAGCTGGGCTTCGAAGAAGACGTAGAACAGCACCCCGTCCAGCGAGGCGAACACGCCGTTGATCAACCCCGACATGATCAGGAACGCCGCCATGTACTGCGCCACCCGCTTCTCGATCACCACCCAGCCCGCCCACACCGCGAGCACGGTGATGAAGCTGTTGAGCAGGATGAACAGTACCGAGATGCCGTCGACGCCGAGGAGATAGTTCATGTTGAAGCGCGGGACCCACTCGATCGTCTCGACGAACTGCATCTCGGCGGTGCCGAGCGCGAAGTGCACATACAGCGGGACCGTCACCGCGAAGCCGGCCAGCGCGCCGACCAGCGCGAGCCAGCGCGCCGCTTGTGCGTCGCGGTCGCGGCTGAGCGTGAGCACCAGCAGACCGGCGACGATCGGCACCCAGATGGCGAGGCTGAGATAGGGCAGCATCACAGGATCCGCAGCGTGAGCCACCAGAACAGGAAGACCACGACGCCGAGGA
Organism: Casimicrobiaceae bacterium; assembly: GCA_036382945.1. GTDB lineage: Bacteria > Pseudomonadota > Gammaproteobacteria > Burkholderiales > Casimicrobiaceae > PALSA-1003. The sequence goes on along the minus strand of DASVPH010000143.1, from coordinate 2,143 downwards.
CCATGGCGAACGCGTACTGGTAGACGAAGCCCGACTGGATCTGCCGCGCCAGCGCCGAGGTCGCGGCGACCAGCCGCGCGCTGCCGTTGACGAAGAAACCATCGATGACGACGCGGTCGCCGATGCTCGACAGCAGCCCGCCCAACCGCCGGAAGCCGCCTGCGAAGAACCAATCGTTGAAGCGGTCGATGTAGTAGTTGTTCGCGAGCAGCCGGTACAGCGCGCCGGTGCGCTCGGCGATCTTCGCCGGCAGGTCGGCGAAGCGGATGTAGAACAGCCACGCGGTGGCGATGCCCGCCAGCGCGAGCCAGAGCGGCAGCGTAGTGAGGCTGTTCACGACGAACGCCCAGGGGCCGCGCCATTCCTCGGCCATGGTCGCCAGCGCGGTGTGCTGCTGCGCGATCGCGAGCGATGCGCCGAAGTAGTTGCCGAACAGCACGGGATCGATGTACGCCCAGCCGGAATAGGTCGCCGGGATCGCCAGCAGCACCAGGGGCACGGTGACCACCCACGGGCTCTCGCGCGGGTCGCCCTGGCCGTGCGTCGCGTCGTGGCCGGCGGCGTCGGCAGCGTGCCCTTGCGCGTGCCGGAAGCGCTCCTCGCCGTGGAAGGTCAGGAACATCAGGCGGAAGCTGTAGAGCGCGGTGAGGAACACGCTCGCCGTCAGCGCGAAAGCCGCGTAGCCGTGTCCGGGCACTCGCGACAGGTCCGCCGCCTCGATGATCGCGTCCTTGGAGAAGAAGCCGGCGAACGGCGGGATGCCGACGAGCGCGAGCGCACCGATCATGGCGGTCCAGTACGTGATCGGCATGTACTTGCGCAAGCCGCCCATCTTGCGCATGTCCTGCTCGTGGTGCAGCGCGATGATCACCGAGCCGGCGGCAAGGAACTCCAGCGCCTTGAAGAACGCGTGGGTCATCAGGTGGAAGATCGCGGCCGGGTACGCCGACACGCCCAGCGCGACGGTCATGTATCCGAGCTGGGAGAGGGTCGAGTAGGCGATGACGCGCTTGATGTCGAACTGGACCACGCCCAGGAGGGCCATGAACAGCGCGGTGGTCGCCCCGATGATGGTGACGAAGGAGAGCGCCACGTCGGAGAGCTCGAACAGCGGGCTTACGCGCGCGACCATGAAGATGCCGGCGGTAACCATCGTGGCCGCATGGATCAGCGCCGAGATCGGCGTCGGACCTTCCATCGAGTCCGGCAGCCAGACGTGCAGCGGCACCTGCGCCGACTTGCCCATCGCGCCGACGAACAGTGCGATGCTGATCACGGTCAGCACCGACACTCCCGACTGCCCGATGAGGTCGAGCGTCGTTCCCGCGAGCGCAGGGGCGCCCTTGAACACCGTCGCGTAGTCGAGCGAGCCGAAGTTGGCGACGATGAGCCCGAGCCCGAGCACGAAGCCCAAGTCGCCGACGCGATTGGCGAGGAACGCCTTGAGGCTGGCGTAGATCGCGGTGGGCCGCGTGTACCAGAAGCCGATCAGCAGGTAGGAGACCAGGCCCACGCCCTCCCAGCCGAAGAACAGCAGCAGGAAGTTGTTCGCCATCACCAGGATCAGCATGCTGAAGGTGAACAGGTTGATGTACGAGAAGAACCGGGTGTACCCCGGATCGTCCGCCATGTAGCCGATGGTGTAGACGTGCACCATCAGCGACACGAAGCTCACGACCGTGATCATCAGCGCGGTGAGCGGATCGATGAGGAAGCCGATCGCGAGCTTCACCCCGCCCGAGGTCGTCCAGACGTAGAGGTCGCCGTCGAAGGTGTTGCCGGCGAGCACGTCGCGCAGGATGAACGCCGAGGCGGCGGTCGAGACCGCCACCGCGAGGCAGCAGATCCAGTGCGACGCCGGCCGGCCAAGCTTAGGTCCCCACAGGCCGACCACGATCGCGCCGGCGAGCGGCGTGAGCGGAACGAGCAGATAGAGGTACTGCATCGGGGTCATGGTCTAGGGAACCTCTGAAATAGCCCCGCGCGGTTGCGACGGCCGCGGTTCGGGATGGGATACCTCATTGGCCAATGAGGCAGCGAGCGACGTGTACCGGGCGTACACGAGCGAAGCTGCGACAAAGTAGACCGCCCGAAACGCAGCCGTCCCTCCGGGCTGCGGCAAAATGCGGCGCCTGCTTCGCCG